>CAYUCH010000053.1:0-24609 GCA_964443295.1 uncultured Desulfobulbia bacterium
GACATTCCACTTAAAGGAAGGTAGATCCTGTCCAAACAAACCAGGCCACCTCTGCCTTCATTAAACCCGGTGTATCCATAGGTGACGGTGTGGTTGTGGGTGCCAATGCAGTTGTTACCAGAGATATTCCTCCATATGCGATTGTTGCAGGAGTTCCTGCGAAAATAATACGGCTTCGTTTTTCTGAGGCTATCATTGAACGTCTGCAATCTTTGCGATGGTGGCGTTTTGCTTATTGGGATTTAGAAGGGATACAATTCGATGACATTGAAAAGGCGCTTGACCAAATTCAAGCACTGATTGAAAAGGAAAAGATTCAAGAATTTGCTTCAAAGGTTACAACCATTCATATCTAACAAAGTAAGATAATTATTTTTGAGGAGACGAGTAGGGCATGGAAAATCGAACCTACATCATAGCAGAAATGGCTTGCTCCCATGAAGGGGATTCTGCCTTGGCAAGAAAAATCATTGATGGTGCTGGTAGAGCGGGGGCAGATGCCATCCAGTTTCAGATTTGGGCCCTGCCTGATATGGTGGTCCCCCATCACCCAGACTATGAAATTCTGACTAAGATTGAGCTTTCACAGCAGGAGTGGAAGAGCCTGGCAAAGTATTCAAAGGATAATTATCCAGACATGGAGATTATTGCCTGTGTATACGAGCCCAAGAGTGTAGCGTTTGCCAAGGTTATTGAGGTTGACGCATACAAATTGCACTCTTCGGATTTATCCAATCCTTTTTTGATCAAGGAAGTGGCAAGAACAGGTAAACGCATTGATCTCAGTGTGGGGGCTTCCACCCTCGAAGAAATTCAGGCAGCGGTCGCATTGATCCACGATGTTTCTCCTGATATCTCCATCTGGATGATGTATGGCTACCAGAGTTTTCCGACTCCAACGGATGGTATTCATCTCAATTTCATGATGAAGCTGAAACAGCTTTTTGAAATGCCCATTGGCTATCAGGACCATAGTGATGCAAACTCAGAGGCTGCTTTTTTCCTTCCTGCCACTGCAATGGGGATGGGAGTTGATGTCCTTGAAAAACATATCACCCATGATCGAAGCTTCAAAGGGATCGATCATGAATCAGCTTTGAATCCAGACGAATTTAAAAAATTTGTTCAGATGGTAAGGGAGTTGGAAATCGCCCAAGGTATTTCAACCCCAAAAGAATTCACCAAGGCAGAGGTGAAATACCGGAAGTATTCCAAAAAGAGTCTGGTGGCGGGCCATGATCTTAAGCAAGGTGCAATGATTAAAGAAGCAGACTTGGCATACATGCGCGCCGACGATTTAGGTTTGCCTCCGGACCAGGCTTTTCGGTTGATAGGCCGAGTTCTGAAGCATGATATTGCCAGATTCCATCTGGTTGATGAGGAAGATGTAGAGTGAAAACAGCAATACTCATTACAGCCAGATTGAAATCCACCCGCCTACCGTTAAAAGCAATCAAACTGGTGAAGGGGCGGCCGATGATCGTCCATCTCATTGACCGGCTCAGGCTTTCAAAAAGAGCTGACGACATCATCATCTGCACTTCTCCTGATCCCCAGGATGATCCATTGGTTGAGATTGCCGAGCAGGAGAATATTAAATATTTCCGAGGTGATCCCGATGACGTATTACTGAGATTAACCAAGGCCGCGGAAGAATTTGGGGTTGATTACGTGGTGAGCTGCACAGCGGATAATCCCTTTGTTGACCCCAATTATATAGATAAGCTGGTGGATTTTCATATCCAGAATAAGAATGATTTTAGCAATGTTGACGGCTTACCCTTTGGCACCTTCAGTTATGCCCTTTCCTATCCAGCCATGGTTAAGGCTTGTGAGATAAAAGATGAAGTCGATACCGAGGTCTGGGGAGGTTACTTTACCCAAACAGGTATGTTTAGTTGCGGGTCATTATCGGTTGAGGAAAACAGCGTTCGTAGGCCGGAACTGCGGCTAACTGTGGATACGCCGGAGGATTTCAGGTTGATTTCTGAAATCTTTGATCATCTCTATAAACCTGGCAAAATATTTACTCTGCAAGATGTTGTGGAATTCTGTGATACACATCCCGAGATGTTGGAGATAAATCGAAACGTCCAACAGAAACCAGGGATACCCATAAAGTTAAAGTCTGTTTGAGGGCAAACAATGGAAGATTATGTTGCCAAGTTGAAAAAGCTAATCCTGGAGAGGAGATTCAACGAGGCTGTAAAAGAAGCCCAGGCTTTTATTGCTGCTCAGCCTGGTAATCTGGACGCACATTATTGTGCTGCAGTTTCAGAATTATCATTGAATAACCTGCCCAATGCAATTGAACATCTCATGGGGATATGTCGGATTTATGAAAAATTTGAGGCAGAGTTTAGTCCTCAGGTGCGTGTATTTGTTGGCTTAGCTGCCTGGCAATGTGCCTGTCTTCTTGAAATCCATGAAAGTAACCTGAACAAACGAACTGAAAACGTGCGATATACTGCAGAGTTAGCCAAAAAAATCGCCCTAATGGTAGATAACGTGACTTTGTCGGCAAACGCTGACCTGATTTTGAACCGTATTTGGAAGAGCAAAAAAAATCCAGAAGTCATGTTTTTGCGGCGGGAATCTCCTTCGGTTCTACAAGTGGAACCCACCAACCATTGTAACCTCAGCTGTCGGATGTGTCCCCGCAGTCAGATGACCAGAGCTAAGGGATATCTTTCTCTTGATATGTGGGAACAAATTTTAAATGGCTGGGGAAAGAGGTTTTTTTCTTTCAGGGATATTTTGTTCGGTAGTGCCATCGATATTCTCAAACCACGGGGCATTAAACTGTTTTTCATGGGTGAACCCATGTTGCATAAACAGGTGGGTGAAATAGTAAGAATGGCCAAGTCGCATGGCTGTGAAATTTTGGTGCAGACCAACGGGGTCTTAATGGCAAACGCAGACCAACGTAAGAATTTATTATACGCAGCACCAACCATTATCGCTTTTTCATTGGATTGCCTGTATGGGGGGACCTATGAGGCAGTGAGGAAAGGAAGCTATTGGGATAAGTTGGTCGACGGGGTTAAGGCCTTGCATACAGAACGCCAGTCCATGGGACTTGCCGGGCAGGTGAAAATAAATATTTCCACTATTATTCCAGATTATACCGATGAAGCAAAAGAATCGGCCATGCAATTTCTTGCTCCGCTTAAAGACTATGTTGATGATGTATATACAATCAAGTTGACCAGGGTGAATGAACTTGATTTTTTTGATGCTGAAGGGGAGCTTAAATCCTATTCAAAAGAGGCAGTAAATCCTACAAAATCAATGGATTCTCCACTTTGTACAGAGCCTCTTGATAAATTGAACGTCTTATGGGATGGGTCTGTAACACCGTGTTGTCATGATGTGGATGGCGATTTGGTTCTGGGAAATGCTGCAGAAGGCATAGATAAGATTTGGGATAACCCTGTCACCCGCGCATTGCACCAGGCTATTTTGGACCATGAGATTCAAGACTACCCTCTCTGCCAATCATGCACTGGGCAGTCGTAAGAAATCACAGCTACCGCATCCGGAGTCTCGCAGGTGCCCGGAAGAAATGCTCTTGGGGCGCTCGCTTACCTGCTCGCGATCAAGGGAACCAGCATAACAGACTATAGACTGATTGCCTTGATCGCGAAAATCTCAAGCATCTGTGAATTCCTACAAGGTATTTGTATTTCTTTATGTGATAATCATTTTTCCAGGGTTATAAGCGGATTAACTATCATCATTATTAAATGTTTCGGTAAATTCTGTTTGGGCCTGTTCAAAGTCGCCCATCCTTCCTATATCCAGCCAGTATTCCCGTATGGGGAAGACAGCGGATTCCTGGTTGTTCTCCATGAGTTTGTCAAAGAGACTGGGCATGTCGAAAAAGGAATCCTTGGGAATAAGATCAAGAGTGTGGGGTTCTAAGACATAGATTCCGGCATTAACGAAAAAACTCTGCACCGGCTTTTCATTGATTTCAGTCAAGCGATGCTTGTCAACCTGTAGCACTCCATAGGGGATTTGCAGGTCATATTTAAAGGCGCACATGGTTGCGGCGGCTCGATGATCAATATGAAAATCAAGGAGCTGTAGGAAATTGACCTTGGTTAATATATCGCCATTCATGACCAGAAAAGGCATCTCCGGTCGTTTCGGCAGCAGACTCAAAGCACCGGCCGTACCCATTCTTTTTTCTTCATGAAGGTATTGAATGTCCACATTCCAACGGGAACCATCTCCAAAAAAATCTTTTATCATGTCAGCCCGGTAATTGACAGACAGATAAAAACGATGGAATCCATGGGCGGCAAAGCTTTCTAAGATAGTTTGCAGAACCGGACGGTCCCCCACCTGGAGAAGTGGCTTGGGGCAGTCCTGGGTTAATGAGCCCAGACGGCTGCCAAGCCCACCTGCCATGAGAACAACCGGGTTGTTCTTTTCAACCGGACGAAGTAATTCTTCATAAATTTCGAGTCCAACAACTCGATTTTCAGCATCAATCACGGGAACTTTGGAGATTTTTAGAAGACGCATGGCAACCAGCATATCATCACGGCTTTCATCTGCGGTGAAGGCGGTGGGACGCTTGTTCATTACTGAGTCGATGGATTCGTCAAGTGAGCCACCTTTCAGGATTGCCCGTCGGATATCACCATCTGTTACCGTGCCCAGCAAATGGTTCTCCTGGTCCACTACCAAAGCGATTTGCAGAGCGGTTTTGTCAATAAATCGCATGACATTAATGATGGTTTCGGTAGGTGGAATTAAGGTTTTCTGCCATTCTTTATACATTCAATAATCCTCACTTGATATTGTCAGTACAATCGAAAAATTCTTTTTTAAGAATATGTGAAAGATCGTATTCTTTGATTATCTTTGTAATATTCCGGGCTGTTCCATCAAGTTCGTAGGGGTTGCTAGTGTGCTGTAATTTTTCTTTGAAATCGCTGGATAATCCTAATCTTAAGGCACTTACAATATCCTCTGTATCTGATTTACAATCAATGACACTGGAAGCTTGAATCCGACCTTTCTGGCGATCCCCGATGTTGATGGTGGGTACTTTAAAACTTGGGGCTTCTAGAATGCCACTGGATGAATTCCCAACCACGGCATCAGTGTGCTGCATGGCGCTTAGGTAGCGAAGCTGTCCCATGGATGTGAAGGCAATAGATTGTTCAGAATGGGTAGTTACATATTCATCAATAAGCTTATTGATAACTCTGCCATTCGTGTCAGCATTGGCCTTGGTGAAAATTATTTTATATTCGGGAAATGCGCCGAAAGAGGCCAGGAGATTTGTGAATTGTCGACCTGCTGAATTATCTTCCAAGGTGGCAGGATGGAAGGTAACCAGAAAGAAGTGATCCCCAAGAGAGAAATTGATGGATTCTTCCAATTGGGTACGAGTCATCAGGTCTAAATGCTTAATATTTTCAATGCCTATTGCCCCCACATTAAAGACGCGGTCTGGATTTTCTCCAAGCTGGATGACACGATTGCGGTATTCTTCGGTACTGGTGAAATGCAGATGGCTCATCTTGGTGATGGAATGACGGATGGGTTCATCAATGACGCCAAAGGTTGTTTCACCACCATGGAGATGGGCAATGGGAATTCGTAGAATCATGGCTGCTGCTGCTGCAGCAAAGGCCTCAAAGCGATCTCCCAGTAGCGCTAGAAGGTCTGGCTTAAGTTGCTCCAATGCTTCACCGATGCCTATCATGCCAGTACCGGTTGATCTGCAGATACCATTAGGAGAGTCGGAATCAAGGTGCATATCGACTTTTTCAGAAATGAGAAAACCGTCAGCTTCAATTTCACGGTAGGTGAGGCCAAATTCTTCAGACATGTGCATACCGGAGACAAGAACTTGCAGATCAAGGTTTGGATTGTTACGGATTTCTTCCATGAGTGGCTTGAGAAGTCCGTATTCTGCTCGTGTTCCAGTAAATACACAGATTTTACGCAATCAATTCACCTGTTTATTCTATCTCTATCAGCTCATCTGGCGTGAAGTTGCGAGGTGCCTTTTGACCAAGAATACTGTCCCAATCCATGGGGGAAATGCCGGTCCCCGGTCGTTTGACAGTAAGATTCTCTTCAGTAAAAAAATCGCCGGTTTTTATGGATGTTGCCGCAACAATACTTTTCCTGGCCACATCCCGGTTGGGAAGTTCGGATGAGGATGGTTTTTTTTCTTCACTACCCAGGGCGGATTCAATGTTGCGGATGGAGGTGACCATTGCCGCAAGCTGCTCCGGATTCAAAGAGGCCCGGTGGTCGGGGCCTTCCATGTTTTGATCCAGGGTAAAATGTTTTTCAATGATCTCTGCACCCATTGCCACAGCGGCAACGGGTACTTCAATGCCATCGGTGTGATCTGAATAGCCAATTTTACCGCCAAATTTATTTTGCAGTGTCAGCATGGCACGGAGATTGACATCCTCAAATGGGGTTGGATACATTGTGTTACAATGCAACAGAGCAATATTGTCTCGAGGAGTCCCGGCATCGATTAGAACCTGAAGGGCGGCTTCAATTTCAGCTAGGTCAGACATGCCTGTAGAGAGAATAACAAGCTTGCCAAGGCTGCCAATTCTGCGAAGATAGGGAAGATTAGTGATTTCTCCCGATGGAATCTTGAAGATATCCATGTCCATGGAGAGAAGAAGATCGATGCTTTCATGGTCAAAGGGGGTGGACAAAAAACTGATGTCCTTTTGTTGACAATGTTGCAAGATTGCTTGAAAGTCATCGGTAGAAAGTTCCAGTTTTTTCAGCATTACAAACTGGGATTCATCGCTTTCTGTCGTCTCTTGCTGGTAACCGGCTTTGGGAGCATAACGGACCACTATGTTCTCAGTTTTAAATGTCTGGAACTTCACCGCATCCGCACCGGCTGTGGCGGCGGCTTCAACCAGTTTCAGTGCAAGATCCAGGCTGCCGTTATGATTGACACCGGCCTCAGCTATGATAAAAACGTCTTTCTTCATGACTGTTTAATCCGCGACCTTGCTGGAAGAGTTTTTAGGATAGCCGTGCTTGCACCAATCACTGCGTATTCTCCGATCTCAATACCTTCCCGGATCATGGTCTGGCTGCCAATGAATCCACCGGTTTTTATAGAAGCTCCACCATTGACGATGGCCCCAGTGGAGATATGACAATGATCTTCAATCACCGCATCATGTTCAATGAGTGCATGGGAGTTGATTATGCAGTTGTGGCCGATGGTTGCTGCAGCATTCACCGTGGCGCCGTGCATAACAATGGTCCCATCGCCGATAGTGGCATGGGGCGAAACATAGGCCTGGGGAGAAATGATGGTGGGTAGTGATGCCCGCAGCTCCTGGAGTTTTGAGAAGAGTTCAATGCGTTTTTCAGGGGATTTGATCTGACCGATGGTGATGAGGAAGGTGCCGTCTTTGGCCAGTTGCTCAATATCCGAATCATCACCTATTACCGGATATCCAAGGATGGTTTCCCCCTTCATTGAGGGGAGGTCGATGATACCGGCAATGGTAAAATTACCATGCTGTTCGATGACATCGATACATGCAGTGACCACCACCGCCGATGAGATAGAGTCTTCCGTTCATAACCTAACACTGCTGGGAATATTAATAATTCGCTCTCCAAGGTTTAATGCATTTTTTATGCCATCGGTCTGGCAATCCGCATACATGGGCAGTTGAGACAGGAGTTTCCAGGCAGGTCGGGTCATGACGCCTGATTCATTGCTCTGTTCAAGAAAGCTGTCCCTGGTTGCCTTATCCGACAGTATGATGGCATTAAGCCAATAATTTGACCTGCAATGGTCCGGCTCAGAAACAAAGGCAATATCGTCGCGAGACTCAAAAAACTTCCTGTAAGAATCGGCCAGCTTCCGTTTATTTTCTATAAACAGATCTAGATTTTCCATTTGGGCGCAGGCTAAGGCGGCATTCAAATTAGGGAGGCGGAAATTATATCCTACCTGGTGATGTTCATATTCGTAGGGATGGGGAATTTTTGCCGTGGTTGTGAGATGCTTGCACGCTTGGGCAAGGTCTTTGTCGTTGGTAACAATAATCCCGCCACCGCCACAGGTAATAGTTTTATTGCCATTGAAGCTGTATATTCCCAGGTCTCCAATGGTACCGGTGTGTTTTCCCTTATAGGTGCTCCCCAGGGATTCTGCTGAATCCTCCACCAGCACAAGGTTGTGCAGTTTGCAGAGCTCTGCAATTTTCTCAATGCGACAGGGGTGGCCAAAGGTGTGCATGGGAACACAGGCCTTTATTGGTTTACCGCTCTTTTTATTAATGCAGACACCGCTCTCCTGCCTGGTTTCATTTTCTAGAAAAAGTTTCAGGGCGTCGGGTGATAGTCCCAATGTGTCTTGGTCGATATCTAGAAAGATAGGATTCGCATTACAATAGGAGATGGCATTGGCCGTTGCCACAAAGGAAAGAGGTTGGGTGATCACCTCATCACCCGCTTGCACACCGGATACATGGAGTGCCATATGCAGGGCAGCGGTACCATTCACCGTGGCTATGGCATGTTTGGCGCCAGTGTATTGACAGATTTTTTCTTCGAATTGATTGACGAATTCCCCCACCGAGGAGACAAAAGTGGAGTCGATGGCAGCATTGACGTATTCCTTTTCCTTGCCGATGAAACGAGGTTCATGGAGAGGAATGAAATCCCGACCGGGAAAAAGAGAGCGGATGAAGGTGATTACATCCTCATACATTATAGAGGTGGGCCTTGTATTTCTTGAGATTTTTCGGATTTTTAAACCACTCGATTGTTTTCTCAAGTCCTTGGCGGATTGAGTGCTTCGGTTTGAATCCGGTGAGCGCTTCTATTTTTGTGTTATCGCACCAGAGTCTGAAAACCTCTGATTTTTCTGGTCTGATCCGTGCGGACTCAGATTCAATGGCAACGTCACTTCCCATGATATCTTTAATGAGGTTTACCACATCGTGCATGGTAATCTCAAAATTGGAGCCAATGTTGACCGTTTCACCAATGGCACCATCACATTCTGCCAGAGCAACGAATCCTTGGCAGGTGTCTGTAACATAATTGAGATCTCTGGTGGGGGAAAGATCGCCCAATTTCAAGGTTTCTGCTCCATCGGCAATTTGGGTAATGATGGTGGGGATAATTGCCCGTGCCGACTGCCTTGGTCCATAAGTATTAAAAGGTCTGGCAACGACCAACGGCAGGTCAAAGGCATTGTGGAAACTCATGGCCATGGCATCGGCCCCAATCTTAGTGGCGCTGTAAGGAGATTGTGGCTGCAGAGGATGTTTTTCATCGATAGGGACATATTGTGCTGTGCCGTAAACCTCTGACGTGGAGGTGAGAATAACTCGCTGGCATTTATTGCCCAAAGCGGCCTGGCAGATATTGAGGGTTCCTTTGACATTGGTATCCACATAACTGTCCGGTGCCACATAGGAGTATGGGATGGCGATGAGTGCCGCCAAGTGAAAAATAATATCCACATCCTTCGTGATGTGCCGGCAATAATGGGGATCGCGCACATCGCCGGTGACTACTTCGATGTCGTCAAGGCAATTGACATCTTCCAACCATCCCCAGTCATTGAAAGAGTTGTACTGGCTGAGGGCCTTGACCTTACCACCTTGGGCAACCAGCATCTCAGTCAGATGTGAACCAATAAAACCATCCGCGCCGGTGACTAAGATTTTTTTGTTTTTTAAATTCATTGTGTTTTTTGGGATAACCTATGCCATTTTTTCTTTATATGCCTCGTATGCTGTCTTGGCTGCCTCAACTTGACCTAGAGCATTATAACAGTCACCAATTTTTTTGAGAAGATGGTTCTGCTCAGGCAAAGCCATGAGGCAATTTTCATAGGCATTCATGGCCGATTCAAAATCATTGGCAGAAAAAAGCATGTTACCTATTTTTTCCCAATAAGTCGCATAGATACGGTCACCAGCCACGGCGATTTTAAGGTGGTCAATACCAGCCACAAAATTTTCTAATTTGAAATATATATCGGTCAAAAGAAAATGGTATTTGGGATTGTTTGTAGAGTATGTCAGTGCCTTTT
Organism: uncultured Desulfobulbia bacterium; assembly: GCA_964443295.1. GTDB lineage: Bacteria > Desulfobacterota > Desulfobulbia > Desulfobulbales > CG2-30-60-27 > CAYUCH01. The sequence goes on from CAYUCH010000053.1 coordinate 10,076, forward strand.
CAAGAAAATGTGCGGCGTCCGTATAATTTTCATTGTCTGCCTGGATTTTTCCCAGGGCATAAAAAAACATTGCCGTCTGTTCATTTGTAAAGAGTGCGGCAGTGTGTGGATTTTCTGATATGGTTTTAATCCAGAATTGGATGGAGCCTTCCATCTCTTGGGGTTGGTTGGCTGCCATGAGTTTCTCAAGCCCGCCGATATCTTCATCGCGAAGTTTTGAGAGTTCTTTAATGATTTCGGAATGTTCCTTGTCATACCGTAGCCCTTTGCAAAGCATGAATTTATAGACCGAGGAATCTTTTTCCCTGAAATATTCGGCATATTCAATGTAATCGTCGGCCAGACCTCGCCTGAATTTAGCTATTCGTTTGTCGAAAGATGACTTCTTCGAAATTGCCTTGTTGAAATGTTCTTCAGCCCGGTCAAAATCGCTACGGTGAGAAGCTATGCAGCCAACAATAAAATTGTATTCTGCGGTGTCCCCTTGGCTCAAGTCTCCTTCAGCGTCTAGAGCCTGCTGTGCCAAGTTGATATCTCCTGTGCTAAGAAAGAGGCTGATTAATTTTGAACTGTTTTGGATGGGATTTTCTCCTGCTTCAATAGCTTTGAGCAATTTTTTTTCTTCAATATGGTTTGTCTGGGTGAGGAGGATGAGGTTTTTAAAAGTGGCCAACGCTTCGGATCTGACCGTATTGACTTTACTAACTCGGCTCATTTCCGTAAGCAGCCATTTATTATATTTCCCTTCATTTTTTAATTGTTTGGATGTGTGAAGCAGGCGCTCACTATCACGCAGTCCCTCCATTGTCAGTTCCTGGAGTAGATTCCATATATCGTGGCTATCAACCTGGGCATTGATATGATCAATTTTCAAAAGAGTCTGGCGAATATCCTCTGGTATTGTTGTTTCAGAGGAAATCTTCTCCTTTAGTTTTTTGATCTGTTTTTTGGCGGTTGAAATTAATTTGTTTGCCTCCTTGAACTTGCCCTCAATAATTTTACACTCCTGTATTATTTCCCCATATTTTTCGAGTAAGGCTTCAGGGTTAATACATCCATGTTTGACTTTAAAGTCGTCAATTTGTTGTTCAGGGGTAAATGACGTGTTGCAGTAACGATCAATGGCCATATCTAATGCCATGATTTCAGTGCCTTTAATGAGGGCGCCTCCGGCCGTTGCATTGATAAATAAGGTGTCGGGGTGGCCCTTAATCATTTTTTCAAAGTGTTTTCTCATGTCCCAGAATGAACGACATGTTGAAACCAAAGGAACATAATTTCCCTTTGTCTGGACAATATCTTCACTCTGAGTGCTGAGCCTTTTTTTCATACTATCGGTATGGGGCATGACAGTGTGTTGGGCGTGGCTACTTGATTCACTATATGCTAGGTCCTGACCAATAAAAATGATGGGGGAACATTCCATAATCAGGGCGGAAAGAAGACTGAGGTGGGCAACCGTGGCAGCGCCACCCGTGACAATGGATCCACCCAGGAGCTGGTTGAACCATGCTTCCACCGGGTGCGCGGTGAAGGACCAGAAGATAGTTTTATTGGGGAAGAATTTGGGAATTTTAACAGAACATTGGGTGCTGCTGATGATGGAAATGGAATTACCGGCAATAGGGGCAACGCTGGCAACTTTTTCATAGATGAAGTCATGGGCATCAAGGGTGGTGAGGAAATCGGGAGTGATCCCGTGGGCAAGTAGTGCGGGCAGGGTGGTATCCGCTGCGATGATCACTGCTTTTCCTTTTGTTTTTTTCAGGAGATGAATATTCTTGTCCAGGGAAGGGCCTGCAGCAACAAGTATTGCTGGTTTATTGCGAAAAACGCCACCGAGGTTTTCTAACAGGTGGTTATGATGAATAGAAGTCAGATTTTTAAAACGATTTGTAAAAAATGCGTTTCCCACTTTTAGAGTTGTGGTGCCGCCGATATTGGTACGATTGGCATAATAATATATCTGATCATAGGTGTCCTGGTATTCTTTTTGCTGGAAGTTTCTGGCAAGAGGATGGCGCATGATGTAGATGTCTTCCAGCATCAGGGCCCGGATGGCTGGCAATAAAATTTTAGGAACGTCTGGGTGCTCTGTGACGCTCAATATGACCCGGCTGTCTGATAAGAGCTGGGTAAGATCTATCATTCTGAGGGCATGGGCAAAAATTACAGGATTTTGTTCAAAGATTACAAGATGCCGTAACCCGGGCCTTTTTTTAATAAGCTCTTGCGCCCCAAATCCTAAGCCCAGTCCAAGCAAACAGGCCATACCCGAAGAATCTTCGGAAACTTTAGCGAGGATATGCTCAGCCTCCTGGTTAAGAGTCACAGCATAGGGCAATTCAGATAAGGAGCCATTGTCATTCTTTACTGAAATACTTGGGATATTGCTTGGGTCACATGTCGGAGCCTTGGCAGGCGCAGGAACCTCTTTCATGGTTTCATGAATTTTGGGGTGATGCGATTTAAGTACAGCCATGTTTAATTTAAGAAGATGTGTTGCGTCTGCGACCATGTTGAATCCTTCCTGGATGATAAGTAATATAGATTCGAAAAGTATATGTAATGTCTACAATATTCTCTTTCGCCATGCCAGTAGCCTTTCATTAATTTTTTGTTTTCCTCAATTACAGAAAATTGTGGTTGTCATAGAATGACACTACTTATTCCTGGCTCTTCATTTCCATCAAAAAGTAGTGTTGTTTCTGGTTTGTTTTTGAGAATGGTTTTCTTTTTTGGAGAAGTGGCTAACTCTCTAAAGAGACAGAAAAAAAAAGGTTATTTTTTTTAAAAAAAATTCAAGTATTGAATAGTTCTGCCGATAGGAAATGTATAGCGGCGTAATAGCCTTAAAATTTATGACAGAAAACCGTAAACAATAGACTTGGGAAAAGGAGGTCTGCCAAGGAGAAATGAACAAGGTGAGATAGTCTTTGTATCACTAGTGAAGCAATGAGGGAAAGGATTCCCTCGATTACTCTCATGGAGGAAAATCATGGCTCTAAGGATTAACACTAACATTGCGGCATTGAATGCCCATAGGAATATGATCCGCAACGACAATGGTCTTTCAGCCTCGCTGGAAAAATTGTCATCCGGACTTCGTATTAACAAGGCGGCAGATGATGCTTCAGGTATGGCGATTGCTGACTCGCTTCGCTCCCAGGCCCTCGGTCTTGGTCAAGCTATGAGAAATGCCAACGATGGTATTTCCATGGTACAGACTGCTGACGGTGCTCTGGACGAGGCGATCAATATTGTTAATACCATCAAAACAAAATCCATCCAGGCTGCTCAGGATGGCCAGACCACTGAATCCCGTAAGGCAATTCAGTCTGACGTTGACAAGCTGATGGAAGAGTTGGATATCATCTCTAAAACCACAGCGTTCAACAACCAGAAACTGCTCTCCGGAAACTTTATTAACAAGAAATTCCAGGTTGGCGCTTATTCTGGTGAAACCGTAAGTATCTCCATCGCATCTGCAGAGACCAGCAAAATTGGTCATGTTAATACCAGTACTTTGACTCTCAATCAGGCTGGTACAGTACAGCTCAGTTTTTACAGTAACCTGCAGGATGCCAACTTCCTCTTGGACGCAGTTAATGTTGCCTACGACAACGACTCCGAGCACAGCCTTGGCCAAGTTGCCGATGGTATCAATAAACTGAGTGATGTGTTGGGTGTAACTGCTGCGGCATCTGTCGTTTCATCCACCGGTGATGCTCTTGCTGCCGGCACCACTGATGCGGATTTTGCCATCAATGGTGTAACCATCGGTGCTGTTGATGTATTGACCGGTGACTCAAACGGTGCGTTGACAAAAGCGATCAATAATAAAACATCTGATCATGGTATTTTTGCCTCAGTTGATAGTGGTGGATTTTTCACCCTGACATCTACCGATAATCGGGCCATTGAGCTCACTGCATCATCCATCACTACAGCAACTGCAGGTGGTGGCGGTGTCTTTGATGTTATCGGTGGTGACAATCTTACGACTCTTGGGCAGATCACCTTGAATCAGAGTGGTGCTGCTGCTGTTACAGTAACCAATGTAAATGGTGGTGAAGTTATTAATGTTGGTAACGGTCTTGAGAATAATGCCGATGTTGTTACCTCCATAGACTCTACCATTGCAGGTGCTTCAAACCTGACTACTGGTGCAATATTGTTGGCCGGTTGGAGCAATGGTGATGATATCAATGCCTCTGCTGTGGATGGCGGTGCTGGTGAATTGGATGTCACTGCGAGCACTACATTACTTGCAACCAGTACACTGGGAACCGGTTCTCTTATCTCTTCCGGTGCAGTACTTGGTGGAAGCGTACTTGTTTCTTCTGTTACAGCGGCCAGTATAGACATTGGTTTTCTTGCTGCCGGTACAGTTCTTGAAACCGGTTCTATTATTACGGCTGGTTCTGTCGTCAGAAATGGTGATGCGGCGGCTTTTGAAGCAGCCATGGGCGGTACTCAACTCTCTGGCAATGTCGTACTCACTGATATAACCACGACTGAATCCGTTACTGGCGGTGTTGATACCCTGGCAATCGGTTCGACAATTGGTGCGAGCTCCGTTCTGACAGCAGGCTCATTTTTTGGAGATGCTATCGGCGTTGGCGACACTGTAACCTTGGCCAGTGATCAGGTGTTGACCACCGGTGCGGTGATTGATGATTCCAGTACAATTTTAGCTGGAAGTACAGTGGGTGCATCAGCGGTAACTCTTGACTTCCTGGCAACAGTTGACACATGGTCAATTACAGCAGGTTCTACAATTATCAGTTCTTCTGTATTGGCTGATGGTTCAACCTTAGGTGGTAACACAAATCTGTCTAATGCAGAAACCACCGATGGTCTGATGAATCTTGCTGGTGGGTCACGTCTTGCTGCAGGTAGTGTTATTGCTGCGGGTACCTATCTGACCAACGATTTTGTTGCTACCGATGGGGTTACCTACCAGGCTAATACTGTACTGACCAATGACATAACCCTTAATGCGGCTACTGATGTTGCCAATGAGATGACCGTGGCATCAGGTTCAACCCTGGAAGCTGGTAGTAGAATTCATGCCAATGCCGGAACTACCTTTGGTACTTCCACAGTTGGTAATGCTCAGTTGAACAGGCTGGCTGATGTAAGTGTACTGACCCAGGATACAGCTCAGATCGCCATCGCGGTTGCCGATGCTGCCTTGAAAGATCTTGACAAGGTACGGTCGGATCTTGGTTCTGTACAGAATCAGCTTACTTCTACAATTGCTAACGTTTCCACCACCAAGGTTAATATCGCGGCTGCGGAATCTTCAATCCGTGACGTTGACTTTGCCGAGGAAGCAGCAACCTTCTCTAAGATGCAGATTCTGACCCAGGCGAGCTCTTTTGCTATGGCACAAGCAAATGCAAGCGCTCAAACGGTTCTTTCTCTTCTTCAAGGATAAGGTAGAAGAGCAGGCTCGGGCGGCGTAAGTCGCAAGAGTAAGCAAAATCAGGGCAGTGTCCTTTTGGGCACTGCCCTTTTTTTTGTTTTTTGGGCGGGGAGGAGATTGTTTGTCCCTTTTAATTGTTCTTTTCTTTGTTTGCCCAAAGAAAAGAACCAAAAGAAAGGGCAGCCACTCACTTGATCCTCCTACGTCGGATTACCCTGTGCTGCTCGAATTGGTCGGGCGCTTGCGGAACTCGCTGCGCTCAGACAGTCCTCGCGCTGATCCGGCCAATTTTGTGCTGCTCGGCAACGTGAAATGGCATAATAAAAATTTTGAAAAAGTCTAAAGTTTAGCTGTGGGGGGCCGATATAATAATTAGGTCGGGTTAATATCTTTAAATCACTTCCCCGGCTGGAGGCCTTATCATGTCTGACGCATCAATAACAACATTGGGAATAGGTTCCGGGCTGGAATTGCAGAGTATTCTGGACCAGTTGCAGGAAGTAGACCGCAATGCCACCGTTACTCCCAAAGAGACTTCAATGGCCGAGCTTGAAAAACAGCTCGATGAATTCACGGTGGTCAAAAATAAGCTCCTTGATATGAAGAGCGCTGCTCTTAATCTTTCGTTGAATTCAACCTTTACCGGTCGAACAGCCACCTCTACTGATGAGGATGTATTCTCCGTACTTGTTGCAGACAGTACCGCAGTCCAGACCACTTCAGTAACCGTTGACCGTCTTGCAACCAAGAGCTCTTGGCTTTCTTCCGGGGTTAGTGCCTCCAGCGATATTATCTATGTTCCCACCAGCCAGGAATCTACCACCGGTGTAACCGATCCGGCTGCGGCTGGTTTTATTACCGCCAATGATACCCTGGAAATCACCTTTGGTGAAACAGGTTCAGAGGTTGTAGTTTCCGTTGATGTCACAACCGGCATGAGCATGAACGATGTCATTGATGCCATTAATAATGATAATGAAAATGGCGGTGGAGCACCGGTTTCTGAGTTTGTCACGGCAGAATCATTTTTGTCAGCGGGAGAGACTTTTCTCCGAATCCGCAGTACTGCCGGTGGTAACGGAGAGACCGAGCGGGTTGCCATAACTACCCAGCTTGATGACGTTGTTTTCGCCGCCCCGGACGATGTGTTTGAGTTTGAATTCGGTCCTACTGGCGACACGACAACCATCAGTATTAATGTGGCGGCTGATACAACTCTCAGCGGTTTGGCTACTTTGATCAATGATCATGAGGATAATCCTGGGGTAACTGCCACGGTGATTGATGATGGAGCCGCAAGTGATCCATTTAAACTTCTTCTCGAAGCCGATGATACCGGTGAAGACAAAAGAATTGCGATAACTGATTCCACCCCTGATATAACTTTCACCGAGCAACAGGGTGCTGCAGCAGCTTCGTTGAATTCTCAAGTCACCATGGGTACCATTGCCTATCAGAGACAGACTAATACCATTAATGATGTACTGACCGGTGTAACCTTCACTTTGGAATCTGTCGGGACATCAACGGTTAAAGTTTCTGATAATAATGATGTTATTACCGGTTTTATTACCGATATGGTCGAAGCGTATAATGACGCTGTGGAAGAGATAAACAGCAATGTTGAATATGATGATGAAACCGGAGAATTTGGAATCCTTGCCTCCACTTCTTTACGTGATATCCCAAATACCTTGGAAGATCTTCTGACCACCACCATTGAGATATCAGAAACCAGCCTGGTTGGTTCATTATTTGATCTTGGACTCGCCTTTGAAACCGATGGAACAGTGACTATTGACGAGACGCTTCTGGACGCTGCTCTTACCGATAATGCCAGTGATGTTTCGGCATTTTTTCTTGGTGATTCAGATGAGGATATAGATGGGCTGGGCGATACAATCAATGACATGCTCAGGACCATTACTATAGGGTCGGGGCAGATAGAAGCGGAGAAGGCGGCAGCCAATGTTAAGATCGATGACTTGGAGGTGGCCATTGAATCGGCAACGGAACGACTTGATAAAAAGTATGACAATTTGACAAAGCAATTTATTCAACTGGATCAGTACATGAATCAGATGTCGGGATTATCCAGTTATCTGACCAGCCAGTTTGATAGTTTGAGCAGCATGTGGAGCAGTTCAAAAGATAAATAAAACAAGAGTTTATAATCATAATAGGCAATTAACACCTGGAGGCTAGAACATGGTACCAACCCATAGTCTGAACGCATATCGACAATCCGGGAAGCAAACCAGTGTGCATCCTGTAAAATTGATCCATATGGCGTATACGCGGGTTTTGTCCCTTTTGGATTGTGCCAAAGATGGTATCCGCCAGCATGATCCAAAAATGCGGGGAGAGAACCTCAGTAAGGCCATCGCTCTGATATCTGAGTTGAATGCCTCCATAGAGCAGGGTGATGATGGTGAAGTGGCAGCTTTCCTGCGTGGATTGTATCAGGCAATTCTTGATGAGCTTGGCAAAGTGTCGGTCAATGAGGATATCCAGGTCATTGATCAGGCCCAGGTGTATATTATAAAGCTCAAAGAAATTTGGGAAAATACAGCCATGAAAGAGCATGGTTTTGACTGTAATGAAGATGTTAGCTCGCATGTCTCTCGACCTCCTGAACAGGAAGAGGAGAACATGTATGCTAAGGTATCTGTTTCAATATAGGTAGAGAGTGGGAGGTAAAAGAGATTCATATGGAACCTGCTACAGTACAAACCATTCATAGAGCGATGGATTCATTCCTGGCAGTGCAGCAATATCATTTGCGGGAGCTGGGAAAAGGATTGCCGGATAGCTGGATGGCCTGGCAACAGGACCGACAGACCGCTTTTGCCGGCTTGCAGGAACAGATTGGTGAGCTGAAAGATACCGGTTTGCCTGATAAGGATGGCGCTGATTTGCTTTTGGCGAAAATGCAGGAGATAATAGATGGGGAAGCAGAGTTGGAGAATGCAGTCAGAGAGCAACGGGAGGAATTGGCTGGGAAATTATCCGCCATGCGGAAAGGTAAGAATGCTCTCCACGGGTATGGCTCTACTTATAGCGCTGGCCCTGGAGCACGGTTTTTAAGTAGTAAGTCTTAATTTGTATCTTTGGGAAGGAATACTAAAGACTAACTTTACATTAAGTTATGAGGAGAAAGAAAGAGGTTGGAGGTAGGATCATGGCAGACATTAACACACAGGCAGATGTAAAGGCGTATGGGGTAGTGACTCCGGTGGCCGCTGTTGAACAGGCGGACAAGGAACAATCTTCGGTTGCCCCGGTGGAATCATCAGGAGATTCGTCAAAAGGGGCTCTTGACGAAAGAGCTCTGCACCGTCCACCGGAGGAAGAAAAGCTCTCCAAAGAAGAGATGGTTGAGAATCTCAAGGCAATTCAGCAGAAGCTGAATAAGATGGGGACCCGGCTCGGGTTGGATTTTGAAGAGACCGCCGAGGTTGTTGTCGCACAGATTACCGATCGGGATAGCGGTGAGCTCATCAAACAGATTCCTTCTGAAGAAGTTTTGGCCCTCAGGGAAAAAATTGAGGACTTGGTTGGCATTCTGTTTGCTTCAGAAGCCTAAGGCCTGTTTGTAGAAAATAGCCGTGAAAGCGGAGTCAAAATTCAATTGATGTAAGGTTGCATTTTGGGCTAAAAATCGTTGCATGAATACAGCGCTAAAGGTGTATTTTATCTTCGGCCAATAAAGTTGCGTCCTATTCTCTCCTCTTTTTTCTTCCTTTTATTTACCGTTTCAGCCTGAAAATTGATACCTGCGAATATTTTCTCGCAGTCATCATTGGGGCTTGATGATTTTAGATGTTTGCGTGCGCAATACATGGCGTAATAGGGTTTTCACCCCGAAAAATAAGGCATGAATACGATTACGTTAAAAAATGTCCTCGGGCTTTAAGTAAATTGAATGTATATTTTAGATAGAGGTCTCTTTACCACACTGGAAGGGATAATCGCTTGGGTTGAGGAAACGACATGGGCTTTAAAAAGGCACATGAGGCATATCGGCAGAAAGAGACGAGGCCACGGATTCATCCCGTGCAGTTGGTCCATATGCTCTTTTCCAGAGTTTTGATTCATCTGGAGCATGCCGAAGAGGCTATTCTGAATGACGATCCCCAGGGACGTGGAGAGAATTTAAGTAAGGCCATTGCCATTGTGGCTGAGCTCAATGCGTCAATTAATCCTGAAGATACATCTGAGGCGGCCGCATTTTTACGGGGATTGTATGAGGCAATTTTGCGCGAGTTACCGCAAGTTTCAGTATCAAATGACGTAACAACATTGAAACAGGCTTATGTATATCTGACTAAGCTGAAAGAAATTTGGGAACAAGAAGCCTTGCCGAATATTGGTAAAAATGGCAATGAAAAACCACCTGCATATGCTACCAGTGAAAAAGTCACAACAACGCAAAATGGTAATGGATACGAGAATGCTGATGAACAGCCTAAAGAAAAGGTGTCATTCTCAGCCAAAGGATAGAAATTAGCGCTAGACTTCATCATTAATATTCATTTTATTTCCATAGATCAGGATGTGTTTTTACGATTGCGTTAGCAGTGAAAAAGCACCACTTTAAAGCGTTCACCAGCATCCCAGCTTCGCACGATCACACCGCTTCGCATAGGTATCCTGTAGATTCGCCAGCCTGCTTGCATGAATCTGGGCACTGCTTAACGCTTACAAGTTTGAGATTCTCAAACCACACCGATTTTTACGGAGAACAGTTATACCATTTTTCCCTTGACAGTCGAACAACCTCTCCTTTATATTGGCGCCTCTATTATGAATGAGTGTTCAGTCGTTATAGTTTAACGGTATTAAGAATAGTATCAGAAAGGAGATGTAAACATGTCTAAGTTAGTAGCCCCCCATGGCGGAAAAGGTCTCGTTTGTTGCTTGTTGCACGGTAATGAGCTGGCCGCAGAGAAAGAGAAAGCAGCTGGCCTCAAAAAAGTTCAGATCAGTGATCGTGCTAAAGGCGACTTGATCATGATGGGTATCGGTGGTTTCAGCCCTCTTGATGGTTTCATGACCAAAGCTGATTGGAAAGGTGTATGTGAAGACTTCACTATGGCCGATGGAACCTTCTGGCCTGTACCTATTACCCTTGATGTATCTGCCGATGATGCAGGTGGTATCAGTGTTGGTGATGAGATTGCTCTGGAAAACGAAGGCGTGATCTACGCCACCATGAAAGTCAGCGAGAAATACGAGATGTCCGATGCTGACAAAAAATGGGAATGCGAAAAAGTATTCAGGGGCGAAGGCGAAGAAAGCCAAGGCGATACCTTCTGGAAAATCGCTGAAGAAGATCATCCTGGCGTTATCATGGTTATGGCTCAGAAAGAGTTCAACCTGGCCGGTCCTGTAAAAGTACTTTCCGAAGGCGAGTACCCAGATCAGTACAAAGGTGTTTACCTGACCCCCACCGAGACCCGTGCAATGTTCGAAGAAAGAGGCTGGTCTGATGTTGCAGCCCTTCAGCTTCGTAACCCAATGCATCGCTCCCACGAGTTCCTGGCTAAAATCGCCATTGAGGTATGTGACGGCGTTCTGATTCACTCTCTCATCGGTAACCTGAAGCCAGGTGATATTCCTGCCGATGTTCGTGTAAAAGCCATCGATACTCTGGTTGAGCATCATTTTGTAAAAGACAACGTAATCCAGGGTGGTTACCCACTTGATATGCGTTATGCCGGTCCTCGCGAAGGACTTCTGCATGCTACTTTCCGTCAGAACTACGGAATCAGCAAGATGATCATCGGCCGTGACCATGCCGGCGTTGGTGACTTCTACGGTCTGTTCGAAGCTCAAGAGATTTTCGATCGCATCCCCACCCCAGCCGATCCTGCTAAAGGCCTGCTTTGCCAGCCTCTGAAAATCGACTGGACTTTCTACTGCTCCGAGTGTGACGGTATGGCTTCTCTTCGAACCTGCCCACATGACAAAGATTCTCGCGTAATCCTTTCCGGTACTAAGCTTCGTAAGGCTCTGTCCGAAGGTGCTGAGATTCCGGATCACTTTGGACGTGACGAAGTTCTGGTTGTCCTGCGCGCCTACTATGAAGGCCTGACCGAGAAAGTTGAGGTCAAAATGCAGGGTGCTGCTTCCGGCGACTCTATGTAGTCTCGAAGCAACGCTTCATTTGATTGAGTACGAGGGGAAAGCCGTTTGGCTTTCCCCTTTTTTTTGATGTAGTATCTCTGTGGTAGTTTATGAAGCTTTCGTTTTAACCTTTAACATTTCATTCCGGCCTTGCCGGTTGAGGAAGTCTTATGCTGCACGTAGATGTTGGTCTGGGAGACAGGGCCTATCCTATTCTCATTGAGCAAGGAGTGTTAGATCAGGTTGGTGACACCCTGAAAAATAATGTTGTTGGGAAACGCTACTTTATTGTAGCAGACAGTCAGGTTGCCCAATTATATGGTGACCAGCTCCTTGCCAGTCTAGAAAAAGCCGCTATCCCTGCCCAACTCATTACCTTCCCGGCCGGTGAAGAAAATAAGAACCTGGCTACCATTACGGAACTTTCAAGTCGTTTGGCGCAATTGGGATGCGATCGTAAGGATGCTTTGATTGCCCTTGGTGGTGGAGTCACCGGCGATATCACAGGTTTCCTGGCAGCAATCTACATGCGTGGGATTCCCTTTGTTCAGATTCCCACCACCTTACTTGCCCAAGTTGATTCTTCCGTTGGTGGTAAAACTGGAGTTGATATCCCGGAAGGCAAGAATCTGGTGGGCTGTTTTTATCAACCTCGTTTTGTATTTATTGATACAAAGGTCCTTACCACTTTACCGAAGGCCGAATTGCTCAATGGAATTGCCGAGATCATTAAGTATGGTGTGATTTATGATCGGGATTTTTTCAATAAACTGATTGAAAATCGCCAGGCTATGCTTGATTTTGACCTTGATGTTCTTGCCTCTATTATACAACGCTGTTGCGAGATAAAAGCTGAGGTCGTTGCTGCCGATGAGAAAGAGGCAGATCTTCGGCGAATTTTAAATTTTGGCCACACCATTGGTCATGCTGTTGAGGCAGCCTCTGACTTTAGCATTGCCCATGGTCATGGGGTTGCCATGGGAATGGCTGCTGTGGCGAAAATCGCTGTGGAGAAGGGGTTTTTCTCGCGTGAAGAGGCAGTTGCTTTGGGGAAACTCATAGAGGAATTTGGATTGCCCCTTGATATCCCATCCTCTCTAAATCGACAGACTATCAAAGGGTATCTTTCAACAGATAAAAAAGCAGTGGGCGGCAGGCCGTTTTTTGTATTGCCGGTGAAGATCGGCAAGGTGATTATTACTGATGATGTTGATGAATCTTTGATTGATAAGGCGATACAGTAGATCCGTATAAGATGTCCACTTCGATGCTTTGTAACGTTAACGCTTCTATTCTTGCTTTGAATATGATTTTTCCTCGGGCCTAAGTGTAGAGCTAGGGGTGCAACGCGAAAAATGTAAACCTACACATTATTGGCTTTTAAATTGTTCACTCTACATTTTGCATTTTGAACTTATTGATTTCGGTTGTGCCGGATCTAGATCGCACAGCGGAATCCAACGATGTTTGACCAGTGGTTGCCCCGTTCAAGCATGCGATGGCAGGCTGAGATCATTCCCTGCGAGGTCCAGCAACCTCCTTTGAGGATGAAGATGGATTCGCCATTGGGCGTTACATTATATTCTGTTGAAGTCCATTCATAGACATTTCCTATTAAGTCTTGCAGGCCGAGTGGACTGGCTGACTCTATTCCAAATCGGTTGACTGGAGTTGTAGTACCCACAAATGTACTGGCAAAATTCCCACGTTTAGCGATCCATACATTACCCCATGGAAAGAGATTGCCTTCATGCCCTCTGGCAGTTGCTTCCCATTCTTCTTCAGATGGCAATCTTTTGCCGGCCCAGGCAGCAAAAGCCTTGGCGTCATTACGGCTTACCTGAACAACCGGGTGGTTATGTTTATTTTCAAGTGAACTACCAGGACCATTTGGATGGCGCCAACAAGCACCTGCGGTTTGCGCTGCTTTTGTGCCTCTGGATAGTATTATTTCCGATCTGCCGGTTGCGGGATTGACTTTTTCCTGATTACTCGGGGTATAGACCAATCCAAATCCTTCTTTCTCCGCTGCGGTTTCGTAACCAGTATCCCGAACAAACAATTCGAAAATATCATTGGTAACCGGATATTGGCCTATATAAAAGGCGTCTAAATGAATAGTTCTTTGTCCTTGTTCCGGCGGCTTGGGGTGAGGGGAGCCGACTGGATAATCACCTGCCGGAATGACTATAAATTTCGGGGTGAAGCGTTCAAGTATCTGGGCGATATAGCCTTCGCTACTTTCATTTAAGGTTGTTTCCTCTTCTTTGAGAGCCTCTTCCGGTTCTAAAAATTTTGACAGGACTTCAAGAAGTTTGGGGCGTTTCCCATCGGGTAATTCTTCTGGTATGCCCGCCTTAAGACCAGGCCATGGTGCAGGAGGACCTTTTTTTTGATCTTCTTCATCCGGAAGAATCTCAGCTTCATCAACCTCTTCCTCATCTATCTCCTCGGCTTCACCTTCTTCAGGGAGCTCTTCTACTTCTTCAATTTCGTCTTCGTTGGTTTCCTCGACTTCACCTACCTCGGGCAGCTCTTCTACTTCTTCGAGCTCTTCGGTCTCTTCGAAGTCTTCTTCCTCAATCTCTTCAATCTCGCCTTCGGGGAGCTCTTCGGCCTCCTCGAAGTCTTCCTCATCTATCTCCTCGACATCCCCTTCTTCAGGGAGCTCTTCTACTTCTTCGAGCTCGTCGGCGTCGATTTCTTCAACATCCCCTTCTTCGGTTAGTTCTTCAATTTCTTCGAGATCGTCTTCTTCGATCTCTTCTATTTCACCTTCGGGGAGCTCTTCGGTCTCTTCGAAGTCTTCTTCATCAATTTCTTCGATCTCGCCTTCGGGAAGTTCCTCGGCTTCCTCGAAGTCTTCTTAATAAATCTATTCTATATAAAATTAGGGGAGTTCATCGGCTTCAACGAAGTCATATAAATAAATAAATACAATATCATGTTGATAATTCAATACCTATATAATTCG
>CAYUCH010000054.1:0-23887 GCA_964443295.1 uncultured Desulfobulbia bacterium
ACCATGGCCAGGCAACCCTCCGCAGGAAGTGGCTCAGTACTGATTACTGAATGGTTGGAACAAACTGCCGAACAACTTCGTATCCTTGCCCCCAGAGAGGGAAGTGTAATTCAATGTGTTTTCAGCCATGCTGACGATACAATTTCAGGTGACTTGAAATTATTGCACCAGATGGCGTTGAATCTTGGCCTTAATGGACTTGAAAGCATGGGGGAAGGGGGCACTTTGGAAATATCCACCAATGAAGTTCCTGCTGCTGAGGGACAACCTGCATTTTTGCAGGTGACCTTTACAGACCAGGGATGTGGTGTGCCTACAGCTCTCCGAGAAAAAGTGTTTGATCCTTTTTTTTCAACCAAGGATCGAGCCCATGGTCTGGGACTGGCAATTGTCCATCATGTTGTTTCGGCCCATGATGGTTTGGTGCAACTCAATGCACGACCGGGAGGCGGATCCATATTTACGGTTTTATTGCCTCGAGGGGGACCGGTGAATGGTTGAGGCTGTCCAAAAAATACTGGTGGTGGACGACGAACGCAATATGCGGGTTGCTCTCTACGAAGCATTGACCCGAAAGGGCTACGAGGTGGTCGTGGCTGAGAATGGTCGCACTGCTTTAGGCTTGATGGAACAAAATTCGCCGGATTTGGTGATAACAGATATTAAGATGCCGGAAATGGACGGCATTGAATTATTAGCTCGTATAAAAGGGATTGCTCCTCAGTTGCCGGTTATCATTATTACTGGTTTTGCCACAGTTGATACAGCGGTAGAGGCTATGAAACTTGGGGCCTTTGATTATCTGCTTAAGCCATTTCCCGTCGAAGTTATTGAAGAAGCAGTTGCCAGGGTTTCTGCCACTTTTATTGCCGCCCCTGTAATAAAAAAGAAGTCAGCGGAAGTTGCCGTTTCACATCGGAAGGAAAAACCAGTTATTGGTCAAGATCCCAAATTGCAGCGTATTATGGAGAAGGCCCGGGCGGTTGCCTCAAGTAAGGCTATTATTCTGATCCTGGGAGAATCCGGTACTGGTAAAGAGGTGTTTGCCAGATATATCCATGAGGAAAGTGAGCGGCGACAAGGCCCTTTTGTTGCTTTAAACTGTGCCGCACTTCCTGAAGGTTTGTTGGAAAGTGAGCTGTTTGGTCATGAAAAAGGGGCTTTTACCGGGGCGGTGGCAGCTAAAAAGGGGAAATTTGAATTAGCTGAAGGTGGCACCTTATTACTTGATGAAATTGGTGAGGTTCCCCTCCATTTGCAGGCCAAATTGCTCAGGGTGTTGCAAGAAGAGGAAGTGGATCGGCTTGGTGGACGTGCTCCGGTCAAAGTTGATGCCCATGTCATTGCCACCACCAATCGAGATCTTGAGGAGGCTGTTGCCGAAGGCACCTTTCGGCAAGATCTCTACTACCGGCTTAATGTTGTGCCTTTACGTCTCCCCCCGCTTAAAGAACGTACCGGCGATATCGTTTTATTGACTACCTATTTTGTTGAAAAATATTCCACCATGTATGGCAAACCGCTAAAACCTTTGTCAGAAGGTGCTCGGCAGAGATTTGCCACACATACCTGGCCCGGTAATGTCAGGGAGATGGAAAATCTAATCGAAAGAGCAGTACTGCTCAGCACAGGAGATGAACTTGCGGTTCATGATTTCTGGGATGATGAAGAGGCTCCTGGAATGGAAAGTGATGATTTAGAAATACAACCCATGGTTGGAGAAACTTCAACGGATTCAGGCCATGTTCCACCGGAAATGATGCAGTTGAAAGATATGGAGCGTCAAATGATCCTACAGGCGCTTCAAAAAACTGACGACAATCGTACCCATGCTGCCAAGTTACTGGGCATAAGTGTCCGTACTCTACGCAATAAATTACATGAATATCGATCGCGTGGATTAAATAATTAATAATCGCAGAACGGTTTGTTTGCTGTTTATCTTGTTGTTTTTACATGCTATTTCACGATTTTCTTTCCAGTGACTTTCCCATCTGTTTTTCATTTCAAACCTGTTTTTTTCATTTTCTGGCATCTATATTGCAATAATTTCCAACCGTAAGGTCCGTAATGAAGGATTAAACCGGTTTATTTTAAGTGGAGTAGGAGGGGAAAATGCCTGTAAACAACCTGTTTGGCGGAGGTCTGGCCCAGATGAGTAAGGCCCTGGACCTACGTTCACAAAGGCAAAACCTGATTCAAAGTAATATCGCTAATCTTGAAACTCCTGGATATAAGGTGCAAGATTTTCCCTTTGACAAGGTCATGGCAAAGGTTCAAAACCAGAAAAGTGAAATAGCTCAAACCCACCAAAAACATATGGGCATAGATCCAGTTAATACAGCGGTTCGAGTCGAAGTTGGGCGTGACAATCGTCCAGTGGATCTTGACGAAGAAATGGTAAAACTTGCCGAAAACCAATTGATGTATCGCATTACTGCAAAGTTAGTCACCAAGAAATTAGATGGCCTTAAATATGTCATTGATGAGGGAGGGAAATAATCCATGGATATTCTAAAGTCCCTTGAAATCAGTGGTTCTGCCTTAAGGGCGGAGCGAGCTCGAATGAACATCGCGGCAATGAATCTTGCCAATGCTAATACCACAAGAACACTGGAAGGCGGTCCATATAAGGCAAAATCGGTAGTATTTCAGGCTGCCAAACTTGAAGACAGTCCTGGCATCGAAAATAGTCCGCAAAGTGCAGACAACCATTTGCGTAAGGTTGAAGTGGTTAATGTTGTTGAGGATAAAGCCCCATTTAAAAAAGTGTACGATCCGAATCATCCTGATGCAGATGAAGATGGGGTTGTACTTCTCCCAAATGTAAACACGGCGGAACAGATGACTGACATTATGGGAGCAAAACGGGCTTATGAGGCAAATGTTACGGCAATTGAGGCTGCTAAAAGCATGGCGCTCAATGCCTTGGATATTAGTAGATAAGAGAGAGTAAACTAAAGGGAAAGCCATGAAAGATCTCATTGTTAACAGCGTTTCTCCACAGGCCCAGGCTGGTATTGCCAAGGCAACCCAACCTGGTGCAAAGGATAATGTCTCAGGATTTAGTGATGTGCTGCGTCAATCCCTTGACAAGGTTAATAATTCCATGCAGGAAGCAGGGGAAATGGCGGTAGGCTTGACCAGTGGTAAACATTCAAATATTCATGAAACTATGATTGCCCTTGAAAAAGCCAATATTTCCTTTCGTCTCTTAACCAAGGTGCAGGGAAAAGTCTTAGGGGCCTACCAAGAGATCATGAGGATGCAGGTATAAATAAACAGGTTCAACACTCAAGGTTATAAAGAGTCCAACACCAAGGTAGAAGTAGATAACACAAGGAAGGGTTAACACATGGCCAGTCTTACAGAAATGGGTTCTCAGGTCAGTTCAGCAGTCGGTGGGCTGAATATGGTCAGCAAAATACTGCTCATTGCAGGGGTGCTTGCTGTAATGGTTGGTCTGGTGAGTTTTACCTCCAGCAGCAAATTGGAATATAAAGTTCTCTATGCCAACCTGAATGAACAAGATGCCGCTGAGATCGTTTCTGCATTGGAAGAAGGCAGGATGCAGTATAAGCTTTCCGATGGTGGCCGCGCCATTTTGGTACCCGGAGAGAAAGTATATGATTATCGTTTGAAAATGGCCGGCCAGGGACTGCCCCGTGGCGGTGGCGTTGGCTTTGAGATTTTTGATAAAACAAGTTTGGGAACCACCGATTATGTCCAAAGACTCAACTATCAAAGAGCCTTGCAAGGAGAGCTAGCCCGCACCATCAGAAGTTTTAATCAAGTCCAAGAAGCCCGGGTCCATATAGCAACACCCAAGCAATCCGTATTTATAGAAGATGAAAGGCCACCTTCCGCATCAGTCAGTGTAAAATTGCGAGGACGTCAGAAACTTGCCCAGCATGAGATTCAGGCTGTAGTCAACTTAGTAGCTGGTGCTGTTGCTGGGCTGACGCCGGAAAATATCACCATGGTTGACACTTCGGGTCGTCTTCTTTATCGCAAGACCGGTGATGACGAATCAATGCTTTCCGCCACACAGCTTGAGTATCAGTTGAAGACAGAGAATAAAATGCAGCGGAAAATCGAATCCATGTTGGAAGAGGTGGTCGGTGTAGGTCGTGTCATGGCCAAGGTATCCACTGAAATTGATTTTACCCGCATTCAGTATACTGAAGAGAATTTTGACCCGGAAGGCCAGGTGGTACGAAGTGAACAACAGTCTGTGGAACAGGAACCCAGGGCTGGAGAGCAACCAACCGGTATCCCTGGTGTGAAGGGATCTCTGGCTACATTTGCCGAAACCGGTGGCAGCGCGACCACATCATCCACATTTCGCCGGGATAATTTGACCCGCAATTATGAAATATCAAAAGTCACCAGGCAGGTGCAGGCGCCCACCGGCACAATCAAACGTTTGTCCGTTGCTGTCATGGTGGATGGTACCTATGAAAAAGAAACCGATGAAGAAGGTGTAATAACCCAAACCTATAAGGATCGCACTGATAAGGAGATGCAGTTTTTCACAAAACTGGTTAAAAATGCGATAGGATATAGTGAGGAGCGTTTGGACCAGGTGGAAGTTATAAATATGCCTTTTGCAATTGCTCCGGAGATTGTTGAAGAGCCACAGGTGACAGATAAACTAATCAACTTTGCAGATAAACATTTCAGTATTACTAGTTTAATGTATCTGGTCATGATTATTGGTTTCATATTCATCGTCCTGCCGAGAGTTCTCAACCTCCTTATCTCCGGCCCTGCTCCAGCGCGCATGGCTGTTGCTGGGAGACCTGGTGGAGGAGTGAGTGCCATGGCAGGCATGGAAAACATGACTCCGGAGGAACAGATGGCCCTGGCGCCAAAAGAGATGTCCGATAAGGAACGAATATACACCTTGGCCCAATCCGATCCAAGCCGTGCTGCGGATTTGGTAAAGAAATGGTTGCGTCAGGAAGATTAATAATAGATTCAAGGAAGGCTTACGTTTAAGAGATGGCAAAAGGCAAAGGTAAAGAAGGATCAGCTGACAACCTATCAGGGCCTGAGAAGGCAGCAATTTTTCTCCTGACTCTTGGTGAAGAGTTTACTTCCGAAGTATTCTCTCGTCTTGATGATGATGAGATCAAGACTGTTGGTCGGCAGATGTCCAAGGTCGATCGTGTTGACAAGGAAGATGTTACAGCCCTGTTAAGCGAGTTCAAATCCGACACCGGCGGAAGTGCTGACCTCTTTATTTCCGGTGAAAGCATGCTTGAACAAGCCTTGAAAAAGTCCAAAAAGGCTGATCAGGCCGGCGAAATCCTGGATGACATCCGTTCGGATTGGAAACTCACCCTTTTTCAAAAAGCCCGTAAGCTCGACCCGAAAGTCTTTGTTAACTTCTTACGCAACGAGCATCCCCAAACCATCGCCCTTGTTCTTTCCGTTCTTAACCATACCCAGGCAGCAGAAATTATGTCCGAGCTCAAAGAGGACGTGCAGGTTGAAGTTGTTATGCGGATGGCTGAGTTGGATAAAGTAAGCCCGGAAATTCTCGTTGATGTGGATCGTGTTTTACAGGAAGAGCTATTAGCAGTTGAAGGTATGGAAGGCCAGCGTCTTGGTGGTGTAGAAACCGTGGCGGAAATTTTGAACAATGCGGATCGAAATATGGAGGCCAATGTTCTTGAAGGTGTTGAGGAACAGCGGGAAAGCCTGGCCGACGAGATTCGTAAACTGATGTTCGTATTTGAAGATCTCTATAATGTCGATGATCGCGGCATTATGGCAGTATTGAAAGAAGTGAGCACCGACGATCTGAAACTTGGTTTGAAAACCGCTTCTGAAGAGCTCAAAGAGAAGATCTTTAAAAACATGTCGTCCCGTGCGGTTGAGATGTTGAAGGAAGATATGGAAATCATGGGACCAGTTCGAGTGAAAGATGTTGAGAACTCTCAACAGATGATCCTGAAAGTCGCCAAACGACTGGAACAAGAAGGCAAGATCCAGCTGATGACCGGCGGTGGAGGCGAAGACGAATTTGTCTAATAATCCAAAGCCCGGTCAACCAGCGGGCCCCCAATCATCCGACAACAATTCTGAAGGATTCCTTTCCTTTGATGCATTAATGAAAGAGTCAGTTGCCCCGGAGTCCGAGACCCAAACCATTGTAGAATCCCCCTTTAAGGCACAGGAAGATAATCGTATCGCCCGTAAACACAGTGATATCATTATTGACCAGGCCAAACAAGAGGCTGTTCGTCTCAAAGAAGAAGCAGTGCAACAAGGCATCGATAAGGGTAAGGAACAGGTAAAACAAGACACTGCGCAACTCATGCAACAATATGCCGCTGTGTTGGCAGAAATTCAGGTTCAACGAGCAGCTCTTCAGCAGAGTTACGAACAGGATATTATTTCTCTTGTCAAAGTAATGGTTGAACAACTTACCAATTATGAAGTTACGGTGAGTGATCAGATTATTCAAACCTGTCTCAAAAAGGCAATGGAGTTTGTGGTAAGTCAATCTAAGGTTAGGGTTCGTCTTAACTCTCAAGACTTTCAGCGTATACGAACTGCCGGTCTGGAAGATCCTGCTTTTCTGGAAGGAAAAAGCCAGGTAAATTTGATAGAAGACCCGTCAATTAGTATGGGCGGTTGTTTTCTGGAATCAAGTTTTGGAGAAATAGACGCAACTTTGGAAAACAGACGAGATCAACTCTATCTCGCCATTGATCAAACCTTTCGAGAACAACAAGCCAAGGAGAGGGGAGAGTGAATTTCCCTGCCTTACACAAAGCAATCGGCGACGTCCCCTTGATTACCGTTCAGGGCAGGGTGGACCAGGTCATTGGTTTGGTGATAGAAAGCCAGGGCCCTGGTATTGCAGTAGGCAGCCTTTGCGAGGTGGATATTGATAATGGCCGGCAAAGAATACCAGCTGAAGTGGTCGGTTTTCGCGGAGAGCGTGCTTTGCTTATGCCGTTGGGTGAAATGCGAGGCGTTGAGCCAGGTGGGGTTATTCGGTTGGCAGAAAGCACAGCCACTGCACCGGTCTCGGAAGCACTCCTGGGCAGGGTAATTGATGGCCTAGGAAACCCGGTGGATGGTAAAGGCCCATTACACTGTCATGAGACGTATCCACTTTACGCCACTCCCCTTAATCCTATGGAAAGAGATCGTGTTCTTGAGCCGGTGGATGTTGGTATCAGGGCGGTCAATGGTCTTCTCACCTTAGGTAAAGGTCAGAGGGTCGGTATCATGGCTGGATCCGGGGTTGGCAAAAGTGTTCTCATGGGCATGATCGCCAAACATACGGCCGCTGATGTCAGTGTGATTGCTCTCATTGGTGAGCGTGGTCGTGAGCTGAAGGATTTTATAGAACGTGATCTTGGCCCTGAAGGTTTGGCCCGTTCTGTAGTGGTGGTGGCAACTTCTGATCAACCACCTTTGGTGCGCATGCGCGGTGCCTATCTTGCCATGGCCATTGCCGAATACTTTCGCGATCTTAACCGGGACGTCATTATGATGATGGATTCGGTTACCCGTTTTGCCATGTCAAGCCGTGAAGTCGGACTTGCCATTGGTGAACCACCCACCTCAAGAGGATATACTCCCTCGGTTTTTTCTCAGTTGCCAAAACTTCTTGAAAGAGCTGGAAATTGCAAAGGGAAGGGGTCTATTACAGGTATTTTCACAGTCCTGGTGGAAGGCGATGATATGAACGAGCCCATTGGTGATGCAGTTCGTTCCATTGTTGACGGGCATATTGTTCTGACCCGTGAATTGGCATCCCGAGGACATTACCCTGCCATTGAAGTGCTTGGCAGTATAAGTCGTTGTATGAGCGATGTTACTGATCAGGATCAAGTCGGTATTGCACACCGCTTTCTTGACACCTTGGCAACCTATCGTCGTTCTGAGGATCTTATAAATATTGGTGCCTATGCGCATGGAAGTAATACCAAAATTGATGAAGCCATCGAAATGATAGACCGGATGAATTCCTTTCTCCGTCAGCCAATTAACGAAAAGGCGACCATTGCTGAAAGCCGTACTCAGTTGATGGGTTTGTTTGATAAGATGCGTCGTGCTCCGGTAGGTAGAAGGGCAAGTGATCATGGCAGTGATAGAGAGAATGTAGATAATCAACCATGACCACTGAACAATGATTTACAAAAGAATGCGTAGGAAATTATCGTGGCTTTTCAGTTTAGATTACAATCCGTTCTTACCTATCGGGAGAGCCTGGAAGAAAAAGCCCAGCTCGCCCTTGGAAAAGAGCAACGTTTACTGGAAGATGCCATGAAATTGGCTCAGCAATTACGGCAGGAACGACTGGAAATGATCGTCGCCTTTGAAGAGCGGAAAAAGAAAGCCATGGCTTCGCCTTTGTTTGGAATTTTTCAGGAATCCATTCTTCATAAAGAAGGCGAAATACTTCAGCAAGACGTGGCTGTGGAAACACAACGCATGGTGGTTGAGGAAAAAAGAAAAGAACTGGCCACCAAAATTCAAGACCGAAAAGTCTTGGATATTTTAAAAGAAAAAGATCACCGAGCATACATTGTTGAAGAGCAGGCAAAAGAACAGAAAGCAGGTGATGAGCAAGCTGTACTTCGCTACAGTAGACAATAGGAATAGGAATTTTTGTGGTAAATTTTCAGGTGGAAGCATGACTTATAAAACAATATTTTTCGTCGTCCTGGTTGTTATATTTTCAGTTCATTCAATGGCAATTGCCAAGAATAATCCAGTGCGTGCTTCTGTTAAAGAAATGGAGCGGGCCTCTTCTGTTCTGGAGCGTGAAAAGGCGGTTGCAGAAAAAGAAAAAATGTTGGCAGGTCAAGAAGAGAAAATCAACACCTTGAATGCAGAGTTAGACAAGAAGATTGATAGGCTTGGTAAATTGCAGGACCAGGTGGAAGTGCAGCTAAATGAATTAAAAACCATCAAAACAAAACGATTTAAAGACCTCATCAAGGTATACAGCACCATGAGTGCATCTAAAGTTGCCCCCCTTCTCAACAGCATGGAAGATGGAACTGTGGCGGAGATTCTGCGTGCCATGAAAACAGATGCTGTTGCCAAGATCATGCCTAAACTGGATCCTGAAAAAGCAGTCCGTGTTTCACGTTCCATGGGACTGCTTAAAAAACAGTGAAAAATTTAAAGTGCAAAATGCAAAATGATAAACAGTTACAAATGTAAAACCACAATTTGAAATACCCTCCAGCAAAGTCCTTTTCTTTTATTTTTTCCAAGTGTGGGTGCTCTTGAAAGGTCGCAAAAACAATTAGTTGTTCTGTTTGCGCATCTTTTCCGTGGGTTTTATACGACGAAATACAGCTGTATAAACTCATAATCTTCACTCTACATTTTGCATTTTTCACTTTGCATTGAATTACCCCTCGGCAATTCTTTCCCACCGCCCCGGTCGACATTTCCCACCTACAGGTAAATCTACTTTTCTAGACAGCTGATTTTTTACTGTTTTTATAGTCTCTGCATTTTTTTTACTCTTTAATTTCAAGTAGTTATTGGGTTTTATGTTCCTTCTCCTGATAAACTGGCATGTCATTTGCTCATATGATATGGCAAATGGCAAAATATTATGCCGACCAATGAAGGAGGTAGATTTGTGAATATACTGATGATGCCCGCCCTGCCTGAGAATTCTTCTGCAGTTATCAACGATGCTGTGGGCCAACTCAATAAAACAGAAGGGGAATCTTTTACCTCCTATCTGGAAAGAAGCCAGGAAGTGGCCTCAAATAAAAATGAAAGCTTACTTGGGGTGAGCAATCCTCAGGGTGCAGAAAATGAGTTGGATAATCGTATTGCCGAACTCATTGACGATGAAGAAATCACTACAATTCCTGGTTTGCTTCAACATATGATGCAACTCCTTCAAGAACAGGCCGAAGAAATTGAGACCGGCCCTGGTGATTGGCTTTTCACTTTACCAGACAGTAATCTCATGGAAAAACTTGCTCTGGCTTCCGGTATGACAGAAGAAGAAGTGAGTCGATTTCTGCAATTGTTTCCAATAACTGATGGTGAAGAAATAAACTTAGCCGGTCTGTTGCAGAACTTGGCAGAGCATTTTTCTAACGTTTCCAACGAAAATCCAATTGTTGTTCCAGATACTGAGTTTCCTCTTTTTGCTGCTCTGCTCTCAAAAATGGGCATGGGCATGGATCAAGTCGAAAATATTGCTGACCAGGCAATAAACGGCCAAGATCAACTTGACCTTGGCCTTTTAGTTGAGACATTGAATAACCTTGTACAGAATGGGCAGATGCAGGCCGGATTACAGGGTGAAGTGCAGGTAGACATTACTGAAGAAATGCTTGCACCTGTTCAACTCAGACCATGGGAAGTGGAACAATTAACAAGTCTGTTGCAAAAAATGGGTCTCTCGGAACAGGACCTGCGCAATCTTTCAATACCTCTCCCCGAAAATAACAGTTCCCTCGATCTTCCAAAACTTGCTGAGTTTTTAAATAATGCCTTGGAAGTCGCAAAAAATAATCAACCACAGCCGGATCCCATGTCCTTTTTGGATAAATTGGGACAACTCTTTAATGAAGCTGGCTTTAAAGAGCAAACCGCTGGTTTCACTCCAGTGGTGCAGAATTCCATTGAGTCTATTTATCGAAAATTAATGGATACTGTGGATTTGTCAAAGGTCCGCATGCAGGTGGTTGATGGCGAACAAAAACCGCAAACTACAGCTACCTCGATTGTCGACATGATCATGGAAGAAGGAGCTGTAGAGGGAGAAGAATTTTTTGGAGCAGCTGGAGAAGAAGGTGACCAGTCTTCTGAGATGCCCAAGGGGCCACTTAACCTTGTGGCAACAGTAGAAGCTGGTCTGAATAATAATGAAGAAAACCCAGTTGTCATTAAATTCGATCCAAATACAGCTGCTGTATCTGCGGAGGGTATTTCTCAAGATGTTTCAGCAACTAATATCAAAGAACAACCCATTGCCCCAACCCCACGCACTCAGCAGGCCATGGTTCAACAGACTATTGACCAATTAAGCCAAGCTGTTGCTCGTGGGGCAAGTCGCAATGAACATCATCTTATTATCAAGCTTTACCCGGAAAATTTGGGCGAAGTAAAAGTAAACCTGCATGTCCGGGATGAACAAGTATCCGTTTCTTTTACCATGGAAAATAGCCGGGTGAAGGACATCCTGGAAAGCAATATGCAGGATTTTAAAAACAGTTTGGAAAAGCATGGATTTAATCTTGGCGATCTCTCCGCTTCAGTTGATAAGCAAGAGCAGGGCGAAGACAAGTGGCAGCAATTTAATGAGTTTGCCAAAGAGCGATTCTGGAATATCCCCAAAGAAAATCTCACGGATTTACCAGAGGATATCCTTTATCGGAAACCGATGTGGCTCTATCCAGAAAGCGAGATTGATTTAAGAGTTTAAAGGGTAGTTATCAAGAGGCTAATGCAATGAGTATTTCAGCTTTATCAGGCGGCGTTCCTACAGTACCAACCCCGGATCCTACCGAGGGAGTTGGGAAAAGTGAATTGGATCAACAGGATTTCATGACCCTCTTCATCACCCAGCTGCAGTATCAGGATCCCATGGAACCCATGGACTCCTACGAGATGGCATCCCAGATGGCTCAATTTTCAAATATGGAAGCCACCATGCAGATGAGTGCCAATATGGAGCGTCTTCTGGATTATCAGACTTCTCAGAATAATCTTCAACTGCTCTCCCTATTGGACAAAGAAGTGCAGGCCATTGGCAATAGTATTGCAGTATCAGAAGGTGAAACAGGTCGAGGTGTTTTTAACCTTGTTGAGGCGTCCGAGTCTGTAACCATAGAAATTTACAACGAGAATAACCGTCTGGTTCGCCAGATCGAAATGGGTTCCATGCAAGTAGGCGAATTCGAACTGGATTGGGACGGCATGAACAGTGGCGGAGATCAGGTGGCTGATGGATTGTATAGCTATGTGGTTGATGCCCGTAATCAATACAGCGAACCTGTTGAAGTGGATTACCGCATGGTTGGCAGGGTTACCGGCGTTCAATTTGATTCCGGTACAGCAGTCGTTACCTTAGATGATCACGTGGCTATCAGTGTAAGCGAGGTTGTACAGGTTCTTGAAAGCTCTACAGAAGAACAAGTCCCAGTTGAAGAGTCAACCGATGATGAGTCATCAATTGATTGGCCACCAGGCTAATTTTATTTAGCAGACCGTCGGTATGAATACCGGCATAAGAAGAGGATGTAAACAAAACGGTATTTCATTTTTACCGTAGCAACATAGAGGAGGAAAAATCATGGGCGTATCGAGTTCGTTATTTTCAAGTATTAGTGGTTTGAATACCATGGGCGAGGCCATGAGTGTACTTGGTGACAACGTTGCCAACGTAAACACCATTGCCTTTAAATCAAGTCGGACCACCTTCCAGGACGTTTTGTCCCAGTCGGTGTCCACTGCATCCGGTTCTGCACAGGTTGGTCGAGGTGTTACCTTGAGTACAGTAGATGGTCTTTTTGCACAGGGCTCTTTTGAGAGTTCTACCACCGCAACTGACTTGGCTATTGGTGGTCAGGGCTTTTTTATGCTCCGCGCCTCAGATTCCGCTGAAGCGGATATGTTCAGCCGGGCCGGTGAATTCCGCTTTGACCAGGAAGGCTTTCTGGTTAATCCGGTTGGTAACTTTGTGCAAGGATGGACCATTGAATCTGAAACTGGTGAGATTCAAGGTACCATCGGTGATATCCAGATCGGCAAATCAACCCCTCCTGTGGCAACAGATCGAGTTGAGGTGGTGGTGAACGTTGATGCTCGGGAAATCAATGAACCAACAGAAACTCGTTTGTATGATTCCTGGAATGGTACCAATATCGCATTGGCCAATCCTACTGAGCCTATTGATGTGGCCAATTATGAATACTCAACCTCCATCAAGGTTTTTGACTCCAAGGGTGCAAGCCACGATGTTACCATCTACTTTGATCGTACTACTACGGATAACCAATGGGAATTCTTGGTGGCTGTCAATCCCGATGAAGACCTTCGTGTGCTTCAAGATAATGAGTTGGATATTTACGCACCATACGAAACATACAGTTATCAAGATCCTAACCAGAGGGGGGCAGGCGCCCTGATGTATGGGGTGATTGATTTCAGGACAGACGGTAGTATTGACAATCTTAACTGTTGGGATGTACCGCCCGATGGTCGGGTGGATCATACTCTAAACACAAACAGGCTGAATTTGGCGGCAACCGAGCCATATTATAGTTTTGAAACCAATTTTACCGGTGACTCTCAGAATACGACTGTGGAATTAAATTTTGGGGCTCGATATTCTGGATTGTCCACCCAATTAACCCAGGTTTTAGTCAGCGACCTTGGTGCGTACGCCGATGCCACTGCCGGGCAATTCATCACAGATGAGACAACCTGGGATTCGGTATTTGATGCCACCGGTAATGGTTTTGCGGCTGGTGATAGTTTTGATTTTGCCGGCTATGATCATGATGGTGTCTTGGTTCCTGCTTTACCTGCAACAGAAATCACTTATACCATCGGAGCTGGTACAGATAAGGTGTCAGACCTGTTAGATTTTCTAAATGCCAGTCTTCTCAATATAAATGCCAGCATTGACTCCAGTGGGCGGCTAATCCTAACTGATGGTGATGGTGGACCTTCAGGGCTCGCTATCACAACTTTTGATGTGAACTCTGTCGGTGGCGCAAATCCGTTTGGTGCTCAGATTAATGTTACCACCTCTAAAACTCAAGTGATTTCATCTGGCCGTGGAACCACTACACCTACAGGTGCGATACCTGAAATTGATCCAGATACTGATTGGGGCAGTGTATACGACACCACAGGTACAGGACCAGTTCCTGATTTAGGAACATTTACATTTTCCGGTACTAATGAAGGGGGTGATGCAATAACTGCTACATTCACCGTTAATATAGCAACAAATCCCAATAATAATGTCCAGGATTTACTTGATTTTTTGGATAATGCCTTTAGTTGCGTGTCAAGTATTGATGATGCTGGACGTCTGGTGCTCACAAGTACGGAAGCCGATATATCCGGACAACCTGCTTCTTCACTAGGAATCACTGGTATAGTTTATGGTGCAGGTGCTCCACCGGTTTTTGGTGCAGCAGGCTTTGAAACAATTCAAGGAAGGGGTGCAACAGGTAGGTTGGAAGATGGTAGTCGGATGGGCGATCTTGTTCAGATGGATTTTGAGCCGGAAGCGCTTTCCTCAACCCAGTATGCCAACTCTTCGACCACTATCTTTCAGGATCAGGATGGATTCGCCTCAGGCTTCCTGCAGTCCGTCTCCGTTGATACCGATGGTATTATTACTGGTAATTACTCCAACGGTCAGGTACTGCAAAGGGCCCAGGTTGCTTTGGCTACCTTTAATAACCTGGCAGGACTCTTTAAAGAGGGTGGTAATATCTTCTCAGAGACCACCGAGTCAGGTGCACCCATTACTGGTGCTCCGGGAACCAACGGTCTTGGCTCCATTGCTCCAAACGCCCTTGAACAATCAAACGTCGACCTTGGTAATGAGTTTGTTCGTCTGATTACCACCCAGCGTGGTTTCCAGGCCAACTCTAAAATTATTACCACCGTTGATGAGATGTTGAATGACTTGATTAACATCAAGCGATAACTCCAACCTAACTTGATGTTCTTCTCCTCTGAACCGGCCCAGGACGCCCCTGGGTCGGTTTTTTTTATGTAAAATAAGAGTTAATTCGATGAAGACATAAGCAAGCGAGCACCATTCTTGCCCAAGATAGCCTGGGTCAGGTTATCTCCCAGGTTCATTGCTTTCAGTTGTTCTATGCAATGCTTCTGGCTGTCCCAGGGGGAATCGGTACCGAACAGGATATACTCCGATGGATGGTTTTGGATGATTCTCTTGGCTTGTTCTTCCGGCATGAAATCAAATGAGTATGAGATATCCATGTAGATGGATTTACCTACAAGATGGTTTTCAACCTCATCCCAAAGCTTCCAGGAGCCCATATGGGTGGCAATGAATTTCAGGTTGGGGAAAGTCTCAAGTATTTTTACAATCTGTGGAGGAGTCACCCGACGACTCTCTGGAAAGGCGATATCAAAACCGCAATGCATTACCAGAATGAGACCAAGGCTGCTGATTTTCTCGTAGATCGGCATCATCCTTTTCTCATCTAAAAAAAAGGTCTGGTAATACGGATGCATCTTTATTCCTAAAAAACCCTGGTTTTTGATTTGATCCAGCCGTACTTCCCAAAGAGGATCAGCAGGGTGGATGGAAGGGAAGGGGATGACTCTTTTTGATTGTATTTCTTTAGACCATTCATAGATGGCAGGATATTGTGCCGGCTTGGTGGCAATGGAACAGACTACGCTTTTATCAACTCCCACTTCATCCATAGAACCAAGTAAAGAGGTTATTCTTCCATCATGGAAAGCCTGTACATCGCCTTCTTCTTCAAGAATGGGAATGGCTGTTTTGGCTAATGCATCGGGGAAAGCATGGGTATGAAAATCAATTATTTTGGCCATGCTTTGGATATTAATAGTAAAACTGGAAAAATGGGACTATTTTCTTTCGTTGACAATACAGTAGAGCTGGAATATCTTCCCGTCCCTAAAATCAGGACTTTTATATGGAAAACATACTTAAAGAAAGTTTACAGGGCTCAATTATCGCCCAGCAAAAGTTTGCCGAAGAATACGGGCAGACCGTGTGTCTCGTTGCTCGTCGTTTGGCCTCTGCTTTTCAACAGGAGGGCAAACTACTCATATTCGGTAACGGCGGCTCTGCAGCTGATGCTCAACATATGGCCGGAGAATTTGTCAATCGGTTCCTGCTTGATAGACCACCGCTTCCTGCCATTGCTTTGACAACAGATTCATCGATATTAACCAGTGTTGCCAATGATTACTCCTTTGACGATATTTTCAGTAAGCAAATTGCTGCTCTTGGTAAAGAAGGGGATGTGGCCCTTGGGATAACCACCTCAGGAAATTCTCCCAATGTCGTGCAGGGAATGCAAGCAGCAGCGGAACGAGGACTGGTCACCATTGCTTTGACTGGAGGGGATGGTGGCGCTGTGAAAGAGTGTGCAGATTTTGTACTCATTGCCCCGACAAATCATACTCCCCATATTCAGGAAGTTCATCTCTGGGTTGAACATCTTCTGTGTCAATTGGTGGATGAGCTCCTTTACGGTTCATTGGTCAAGGAAGGTCCAGTATGAAAAAATATACTCCTCTCGATTTCTCTGACCTCAACACCTACTCAATTCATGACCGAACCAGCAAGGTAACCACCGATGACTTTGCCAAACCTGTAACGCCTGGTGCTACTGTCGACCAGTTGCTACAGTCGCTTCCCAAGCAGTTCCTCGGGGTGGAATTTCCGGAATTAGTTGAGAGGCTGGTCGAGGTCCGAAAAGCAGATCGCCCGCTCATTGTCGGTATGGGAGCCCATGTCATTAAAGTGGGCCTGAATCCCATCCTCATTGATTTGATGGAACGCTCAATTATCACCGGTATAGCTCTGAACGGTGCCGGTATTGTCCATGATACGGAAATAGCTATGGCCGGCCGGACATCTGAAGAAGTAGAGCAGGTTTTGGGAAGTGGTGCGTTTGGTGCTGCCAGGGAAACCGGTGAGGTGGTCAATATGGCCATCCAACAGGGAGCAGGAAGAGACCTGGGCATTGGAGAAGCCATGGGAGATTATCTTCTGGCTGAAAATTATCCACATAATGACCAGAGCTTGCTGGCTTCAGCAAGGCGTTTAGGCGTCCCGGTAACTGTGCATGTGGCCATGGGTACTGATATTGTGCATATTCATCCTGGCGTGGACGGAGGTGCCATTGGAAAAGCAGGTCATCATGATTTTCGTCTTTTTTCTGCCATGGTGGCTGACCTTGAAGGCGGTGCATATCTTAATATTGGTTCTGCTGTACTGCTGCCGGAAGTGTTTTTAAAAGCGCTCACGGTTGCAAGAAATCTTGGTAACAGGGTGGATAATTTTACCACTGCAAACTTTGATTTTATTCGCCATTACCGGCCATTAACCAATGTTGTCAATCGACCAACATCATCTGGGGGAAGAGGGTACAATATCACCGGTCATCATGAAATAATGATCCCCCTTCTTGCCGCGGCTCTAGTTGACAAAATGACCATTAAAGCCTAAGTTCTTACGGTTCTTTTCAGATAATTCAGCGGAGCAATTGATCCATGCCCATTTTTGATTTTGTCTGTAAGAAATGTGGTAAGGAATTTGAGTTTCTGGCAATGGGCAATGATCGCCCTTTTTGCCCAAAATGTAAGAGCGATGATCTGCGAAAGCAAATGTCATCATTTTCAACAAGATTGTCCGGCACATCAGGGAGTACAGGTGGCGGATGTGCTGGATGTGCAGGGAAAAACTGTAGCACATGCGGTTGAGTTTTTACAAACAGTATAAGTGAGGAAAAATGCGCAAACTCATAAAGATAGGCACTCGAAAAAGCATGTTGGCCCTGGCCCAGTCAACCATGATCAAAGGGATGATAGAAGAACAGCATTCTGATACCACGGTTGAGCTTGTCAAGATTGTAACCAAGGGTGATAAAATCCTCGATGTACCGCTGGCCAAGGTCGGTGGTAAAGGGCTGTTTGTCAAAGAAATCGAAGAGGCCATGATCAGGGGAGAAATTGATATGGCTATTCATTCCATGAAGGATGTGCCTGCCGAGCTGCCCGATGAATTGACTTTGGGAGTAGTGCCGAAAAGGGAAGATCCCAGGGATGCTTTTATTGCCAATAAATATCCGTCGGTCAAAGATCTGCCTAATGGTGCAAAAGTTGGCACAAGCAGTTTGCGTCGCCGGGCTCAATTGGCTCATTTACGGCCAGATCTTATAATTGAAGACTTACGTGGAAATTTGGATACCAGATTACGTAAGCTGGATGAAGGGCAATATGACGCCATTATTTTAGCGGCAGCAGGTCTTAACCGTCTGCAATTTTCAGATCGGGCCACAGATTTTTTCTCAGTGGAAGAGATGTTGCCGGCCGTTGCCCAAGGCGCTTTGGGAATCGAATTAAGAAAGGACGACCAGGAACTCATGGATGGTCTTTCTTTTCTCGATCATCCTGACACCAGTATATGTGTGAGAACGGAACGAGCTTTTCTACAAAGGCTGGAAGGTGGCTGCCAGGTACCTTTGGGGTGTTTTGCACAAAATGAAAACCATCAAATAGCGGTTGCCGGCATTGTGGCATCCATAGATGGGAAGCGCATAATAAAAAAAGAATTGACCGGAACCATGACTCAACCTGAATATCTTGGCAAACTCCTGGCTGAAGAGCTTCTTGGTCAGGGAGGTGGTGAGATTTTGTCTGAGGTGTATGGACGGGATTTCTCTTGAGATACAGTGTGAGTGTTTTGGTTTATAATCTTGAAACAGTGTGATTTTTCAATATGTCTGACACGAAAAAAAACAAAAAAGTTGTGCGGCCGGGCAAGGTATATCTGGTGGGTGCTGGACCTGGTGATCCAAGTCTGATCACTGTAAAAGGACAAAGTTTTCTCGGGAAAGCAGATGTGGTTGTCTATGATTATCTTGCCAGCTCAAAACTGCTTCGCCATGTTCCCAAAGATGCCAAATTAGTCTACGCAGGCAAGAAAGGCCATGTAAAGCACACCCACACCCAGGAAGAAATCAATCAAATGCTGGTTGATTATGCTTTGCAAGGGAAGAATGTTGTTCGCCTTAAAGGCGGTGATCCCTTCATCTTTGGACGAGGTGGTGAAGAAATAGAAGTTTTGGCCGATCACGGCATCTCTTTTGAAATTGTACCCGGAGTTACCTCAGCTACTGCTGCAGCAACCTATGCCGGTGTACCCATTACCCATAGGGGATACACAACTTCAGTTGCCTTTGTCACCGGCCATGAGGATCCCACTAAGAAAACCTCAAGTATCGATTGGGAAAAGATATCCACTGGAATAGGTACTCTTGTTTTCTATATGGGGATCAAGAATCTCCCATACATTACTGATAAACTGATTTCCCACGGCAGGGATCCCAAAACTCCTGTTGCTGTGGTCAGATGGGCTTCAACCCCAATCCAGCGGTCCGTTGTCGGTACCTTAGAAACCATTGCCGATATCGTTAAGGAAGAAAAAATTAAACCACCGGCCCTGGTTGTTGTTGGTGAGGTGGTAAACCTGCGCGACAAGATCAACTGGTTCGAGAAAAGGCCTCTCTTCGGGAAGAGAATTATGGTCACCCGTACTCGGGAACAAGCCAGTGAATTGGTAAGTATGTTGGAAGAGCTTGGCGCAGAAGTACTTGAAAAAGCGACCATTTCCATCCAGCCACCTGCATCCTGGGATCCATTGGATAATGAATTATCTGGCTTAGACACATATGATTGGATTCTTTTTACCAGTCTCAATGCTGTGACTTATTTCTTTGAAAGGCTCAATGAGAAAGGGCTTGATACCAGGGCATTGCACAGGACAAAAATTGGCGTTGTTGGGCGAGCCACAGCAGAGGCCATTCAAAATTATGGCATTAAAGCAGACCTGGTTCCCAAGAAATTTACTGGAGAAGGGTTGGCCGACGCACTTTTGAAATTGGGAATGGACGGAAAAAATGTTCTTCTGCCACGGGCCCAAAAGGCAAGAGAGATTTTGCCCGAGTCACTAGAAAAGGGTGGAGCAAAGGTGACCATTGTTCCTGTCTATCGAAATGTTCGTCCATCTGGATATGAAGAAGAGTTGCGAGGTGAATTCACCGAAAATGCAGTGGATGCCATTACCTTTACCAGCTCATCCACAGTGACAAATTTCCTCCATATGCTGAATGAAAAAGATCCCGAGAAATTAGCAGCGTTGTTAAAAGATACAGATATTGCCTCAATTGGCCCTATTACAAGCAAAACTGTGGAAGAAAATGGTCTAACCGTTGATGTCCAGCCGGAGTCATATACCATTAAGGCTTTAGTGGATTCCATAGTCGATTATTTTACTGGCACTAAATAAAGGCGCACCAGCTTTTAGAATGATTGGTTGATTATGTTCGGAAAGAAAAAAGCTCCTGCTGAAAACATCTTGATCCTTGGACTTGGAGTTATCGGCTTGTATCTGGCCAAACGACTTGTCCATGAGGGGTATGCCATCACGGTTATTGAACCCAATAGTGATCTGATTAAGTATGCTGATGAGAATTTTGATGCCCGGTTGATCACCGGTAGCGCCATGAGTATTGCCTGCTGGGAAGAGGCCAATGCATCCGAAGTGGATTATCTTATTGCAGTAACGGATAATGATGCTGTGAATATGCTGGCCGCCATGATCGCGGATCGATTTGGCATTGAGCATAAGATAGCCCGGGTTCGTTCCAATGAATTTGGTCACTCTGAGTCTATTCTCAAAGAAGAAGACCTGAAAATCGGCTTGTTCATTCATCCGGAAGAAATTGCGGCCCAGGAAATTGTCCGGCTTATTAATCGTACCGCTGGAAATGAAATTATTGATGTTGCTCTTGGGCAGATACAGGTAATGGCAACCAGGGTCGATGAAAACTCTCCATTTGCCAACCAGAATCTCATTGAGATTTCCCAAAAATATAATTCTTTTCCTTTTCGTGTAGTGGCAATCGCCCGGGGAATTACGACGATTATCCCTACAGGTAAAGATGTTATTTTGCCCCACGATCAGATACTTATAATGTCTTCCACTGAAGATCTTCCCAAACTTATGGAGCTCACCAAAGTAAAACAAGAGCGCCGACAAAGAGTCCTCATCCAAGGGGGAGGTCATGTTGGTAGTGGGATAGCCAGACTTTTAGGAAAAACAGTACGGGTCAAACTCCTCGAAAAGAATGAAAAAAGGGCCAAAGAGCTTTCAGCCGAATTGGCTGATACAGAGGTCTTGGTTGGCGACGGATCAGATAAAGATGTCTTGCTTGCTGCAGGTCTTGAAGATATGGATACCTTCATTGCCGCCACAGGTGAAGATGAAACCAATATAATGAGCTGTATTCTGGTAAAACATCTCAGTGGAACCCAGAAAACAAGCGGCAGGAATAAGCATATAAAGACCATTTCTCTGGTGAAAAAAGAGGAATATGTGGTTCTCGCATCCACCAGTGGCTCTGACATTGCGGTGAATAAAAAGATCCAGGCCGGAAATGAAATTCTTACCTATATTCGTAGAAGCGAAGTGCTTTCCATGTCTCACATGCATGGTTTTGACGCTGAGGTTGTCGACCTCCTTGCAGCACCGGATTCAACCATCACCAAGAAACCGTTGGTTCAATTGGCAGCCTCAGGTGACCTGTGGAACAATATTATTATCGGTAGTGTGTTCCGTGACGGTAAATGGGAAACTGCAGTGGGAAACACCCATATCCAAAAAGGTGACCGGGTCATTGTGATCTGTAATTCTCTTTTCATCAAACAAGTCCGAGAGCTTTTCCTTCCATAAAGAGCTACCTAGTCATCTCTTTCTCTTTACCGTCAAAAATGTATAAAGCATGACGGCGACATTCAATAATTACTCTATAATTTATTGATATCTCTTCACGTTTGAAAAAAACAAACACGCTCCTCAGGTCAATAGAAGAAATTAACTGTTAGAAAGCAAATCCTAAACTATCAAGTTAAATTGGATTGATTAGGCCTGTAAGGCAAAGTTCAATACACCAGAAAGTTGTGTTGATATTTTGCTCGTTTTTAGTCATGTCTTCATAAAAACTAAAGAAATTCCTATTAGAAGAATTCCGGGAATTCGGACAGTTTTGTCTGCTTTCCCGGAAACCGAGCAGTTTTAAAATTTAATATCATTCCTGACTAATTCATAACTCACCAGAATTGCAAGAAAAAATAATTTATGAAGGTGCGGCATGAATGTTGCATAACTAATTGAAGAAGTATGGGGGGGTGAAATGTTGGAATTGTCATAAGAATCTTAATAGAGAATTAGAAAAGTCAAAAGGAGAAGAGACAATGAAGAAACAGATTATATGCCTGGCGACTGGCATTGCACTGCTAACGATGACTGGGGTGGCTAAGGCATCACTTACCACAATTGGTACAGCCATTTATGACTCAAATGAAGATGGAATAATTCAACAAGATGAAAATTACAACCTAATCTGGGATGATGACAACAACGGCAACTCAGTGGTGTGGTTGGACTACACGACAGTCGCACCCGTTCCTGGTCAGCTGGATTGGATTAATGCTCTTGACGATGCGACCCTATCTATCAATTTGTACCCTGGTTATAGTGTCACTTGGGACGACGACGCCTGGAGACTACCAAGCGCCGGAACAATTCCTGATAATTATTGGGGGGGATACGGCAATACCACCTCTGAATTGGGTCATCTCTATTATGTTGAGTTGGGATTTCAAAGTTATAGAGATCGCGGGAATCAAATTGTAACAACAGCTGAATTAAATGCTACCAATTTTGACAATTTAGATAATTATATCTACTGGTCTGGTACAGATTTCGCGCCCTATCCGAGTGATGGCTGGTATTTTGGTATGGGGTCGGGCTTTCAAGGCTACGACCCTAAAGATAGCTACTTTTACAATGGTATGGCCATTCGCAGCGGACAAGTTTCCGCGGTTCCCGTGCCTGGAGCTATCTGGTTGCTTGGTTCTGGATTGGCCGGTTTGGTTGGGCTGAGAAAGAAGAAAAAGTAAATCACTTAAAGAATAATAGTTCATAGTAAGGCAGGGGCATTAAATTGGCTCTGCCTTTTTTGTTGTCTAAAAGTCAAGATACGATTTTCTGACCTTGTCAGACGCTGAAGACAAACTGTCTCTATCATGATTTGACTAACAGGTATGTCAATAATCTATATACCATTAGTCTCACCTCGAAATCTTGCTCATTTGTAGAAACACATTAAGAAAAGCAGGAAGTAACGTGAACTGAGGGACTGTCGTTGTGCGCGACGTCGGTTAGGAGTTTATGTCGATCTGAGGTTTAATGGCAATTTGGGAAACGCCACACTTAATTGTTCCTTGTCAAAAAATGACCTTCGATACATTTCTGTTTTCCAATAGGAAATAATTTACGTTCTGATTTCGACATGCTAGGTTGCTCATGAGTGTTCGAGATGCACAGAAAGCCACAATACATATATTGGTGTGAAGGAAATTCTTATGAAAGACATCGAATATAACAAGGTCGTAAAATTTCTGTTCATGCTTATTGGTGGGTGTTTTATCGTCTTCTTCTCAGGTTGTGATGATGATAGTTTAAACACCAAAACTCATCATAATGAACATGATTTTACCAGAGATCCTTCTCTTACCGCCACTACAGATGATGTGGTGATTATCAACCTTGAGGATTCAGATTCAATCGATGTCCATCAACACGATTCCTGCATGGCAGGCGTAGATTGTATTCCCCTATACTTCCCGGAAGATGTCAGCCATGATTTTGTGGTCAGATATAAAAATGAAGAAGATCTTCAATATATTGTTCTTCTGGATGAAGGAGACAATGAGATTGTAAGAGTGGATAGGGACAGTCCTTTTGTTACTGAAAATATTCCTGCTGGGACATATGTTTTAGAGATTCACCACGGCGGCGGTATTGATGGAGATTATACTTTTTTTGCAAGGCCAGGCAGTACTTATATTGGAGGAGATTGCTCCGGCTGTGACTTGAGTCAAGCAGACCTGACCGGTGCAAATTTATCTGGTGCAAATTTGACGAGTGCAGATTTGACAGGTGCAGATTTGACAAATGCAAATTTAACAGATGCGAGTTTGAACGGCGCAATTCTAAATAATGTTAATTATCCAAACTTAAACCACCAGCTGTGCTGGTGAGTCCTAGCTTCGCTAT
>CAYUCH010000055.1:0-23466 GCA_964443295.1 uncultured Desulfobulbia bacterium
GAAATGGAACATAGAAGCAGATACTGTGCTACAGCCATAAACTAGCGCCATTCAGATCTGTCAGTAATTCTTTGCCAAGAGGCATACTGCGAATCTTCTCACAGGCAGCTTGGCAAACAGTGACACCTTTAGCCAGTGGTTCAAGCCCAGAAGTCTCTCCCAGATGTGAAACGACTTCAGCAGCCCCCTTCTTATTTTTAAAAGGCGACCCCTCTCCGGATCGAATCCAATGCTCTGAAGCACCAAATTTCAAACTGAGAAGTACCACAACAGGACCAGGAATGTTAACCCGTCCTGTTTCGATATCTCTAACCTGATATTGCCCAGAAAATCCAAGCTGAGCAGAGAATTCTGACCGACTAAGCCCTGTTCCTTCCCGTATTTTGCGGAATCTGAGCCCAACACATTTTTTTGATGACTGATCTTCTTCCAAGAACACCCCCTTCGAAATCTCGAACCACAGCATAACAGTGATTACAAAGGGGGACAAGAAAAATCTAGATGACGGGGAAAGCTTACCAACCCCAAAGGAGACTGCGCAGAACCCAGCCAGTAAGGCCGTTTTCATGCTTTACCTTGACCCAGCCCTTTTTTCTTTCCAATGTACGAAAGACAACACCATAATTCGCCTTTCCGACAATTCGGAACCGAGTGCCTGGACCGCTCCTGATATTAACCCGCTTTTTCTTAACAATGAGGTGTGCTTTACGGTCTAAAAATTTTTTATGAACCCAACCTGTATCGTTTTCATAGTCCTGCACCTTTATCCAATTCCCCTTTGAACTCAGGACTCGAAGAGGGAAACCTCGTCCAAGCTCCCATATAACTGAGTAATTTTGCCCGGGCCCGGATCGCAGATTCACTTTTGTTCCATTGATAGCCATCATTTTCGAATGGGCTACAGAAACGGTAAACAAAAAGGCTAACAAACCTAAAAGAAAAATTCTGATTATTTTCATTCTCCAACCCATAATAGAGTTCTACTGCGTAACGTTTATATTGACATTCAAATATTAGCCAACCCGAATCCCTTGTGGCTCTGTGCTTGACGGCTCGGCACCAATAGGAACACCACCGACATCGAGGTAAATTGCGTTAAAGCGACAGGCCTTACTCATGCAAGCCATGCAACTGATACACTCACGATCATCGGGTGATTCATTAAACTTCACGCCCATCGGACAAACTGCGTGGCAAGCGTGACAATTTGTGCATCGATTCTCATCAAGCCGCAAACGAACCATCTTCACCTTGTTAAACAAGGCATAAAAGGCCCCTAAGGGACATGTTGTGCGACAAAAAGGCCGACTGGAAAGAACACTCCAAACAAGAAACAAAACCATAACCACAAATTTACTGAGAAAGAGAGTTCCCAATTGAGCACGAAGAGTAGGCTGCAATGCCAACATTGGTAGGCCGGCTTCCAACGTACCGGTTGGACAGACATATTTACAAAACCATGTTGTTCCGCCACCAAATTCGTCCACCACAAAAAGGGGAAGCAAAATTACAAAAAACAAGAGGAAAAAATATTTCCCATAACGCAACACTCTGGGAATTCCAAACTTCTTTGAGGGAAGTTTATATAACAGCTCCTGAATAAATCCAAATGGACAGGCCCAGCCACAGATCATGCGTCCCAGGAAACCACCCATCACCCCAATACTCCCAAACACAGAAAAACCAACAAAAAGCTGACCGCTTTCCAAAGAAAGTCTGACTGTGGCCAATAAAGCCTGAATAGACCCCATGGGACAATAGGTTGTGGCGGCAGGACATGAATAACAATTAAGCCCGGGTGAACAGATAACTTTCATGGGCCCTTGATATAAAGAGCGGGTAAAAGGAAATGCCCAGTAGGCGTTGGTCAACAAACCAACAAAAACCTGTACCCATTTTCGTAGTATATTCACAGGCTAACCTATCCCTATACAACTCAAGCAAATCCGCACTGCCTGCTCGAAAACCCGACTTGGTTCACCTGCTGCAATTCCTATGAAAATACAAAGAAGGAAAAATGAGATCACCGCAAAAGGTGCCTTGCGGAGATGATACTTATTTTTATTACGGCGCTTTGCTGTCATTTGTATTTCCTGTTATCCCGAAATCAAGATCCATCCAGTCGAACCTTCACCGAGTTTTCTTTGTCACCTAGTTTAACCCGCTTATCACGACGGTCATCCATAACAATCTGGGTCACAACCCTATTCAGCCCATTGCTAAATGGTATTTCATGAATTTTCGCAGCCAAGGCAAAAAGATCTGCTGCCGTACCTTCAACAATCGTTCCCATATCATGGAGTGTGTAAGAACAATTCGATTCCTTGAGGAAATTTTGGATCGCCACCACATACTTACCGACACTGGTGGTGTTTGTCCCCAAGGGTACTACATTAATCTGCATGAGAGCCATCATTTACACCATGTAAAAAAGTATAAATGATTCATCTTAAACAAATATTTCCTCCTCAATCTGATCAGGATCTTCGGCGTTGTAATATACAATATTTTTAAGATGATGAAAGCTATCCAGATCTATTTCTATAAATGAGACACCAATACCATCATCCAAAACCCTTACGACTTCTCCCTTCATCTGCAGACATAGTTCACTACTGGCACCGGAAAGACATAAATTCACATCACATGTTTCTCCAACATTCTTCCCTTGAATTCCAACAACAAAAAGCCCTTTAACCGAGAGGTCCTTTATATCGCATTTGGCAAAACTCTCTTTCTCAAATTGTACATCGACGGTTGTCGTTGAAAGCTACCCTGGTATTTTTCCTTCTTTCGCTGGTCACCATGTTGCCTCCTGTCAAAATGAAAGTTTGCACCCGATAAACAAACTATCAAACACACCGTTTTTTGCAAAAAAATCCTATTCGGCATGGCGTTTGTCTATTATTTCTTCAAGACGTGCCAAAAGCAGTTCCTGTTCCTCAACTTTCTGAATTAGTTTTTGAACATCGTCGGAAAGCGCCGCTATAACTTGCTTCATTTCCGAGCAATCCTCATCTATATATTCAGCCTCG
Organism: uncultured Desulfobulbia bacterium; assembly: GCA_964443295.1. Classification (GTDB taxonomy): domain Bacteria; phylum Desulfobacterota; class Desulfobulbia; order Desulfobulbales; family CG2-30-60-27; genus CAYUCH01. The sequence continues at coordinate 3,036 of CAYUCH010000055.1, forward strand.
GAAAATCCAGAGGCCGTTTCTTGTCCCGGGTCGTCCATGGAAGTCTGCAGGACATTATCCCCTTGTGAAATCTGCAATTTCTTTTTCAACTCTTGAAATCGCCTGTACGCTGCCTTGAAGATCTTGGGATCATTTTCATAATCGGACGGCTCAGATTCATACAGATTTACTGCTTGCGCCAGAGCTTCTTTAAAAAAACCGAGGCAATCGTAAGAATCGAGTTTACCATGCCGTTTTATGTAGCCAAGAACATTCTTGGCCATGACAACCACAGAAACAGCGTCAGGTCGTCCATTGAGCTCTTCTATCAACCTATCTAAAGCGGGCTCCAAAGCTATAATTCTTTGCTCCGAAAGCCGCCAATCCTGGGCCAAAATCTCAGCTTTAAACAGCCGGATAGACTCAACAATTGAATTTGCTTGGTACGTAGTTAACGAGTTTTCCATTGGACCTATATGTGCAACCACCGACTCACCGGTCTTTCCGGCAGAACCAGTGGCATACGTTTCACAAGAATTTACCGCAAGAGTAGGATGCAAAATTGAACAGGAGCCAGTATAGTGTGATTTATTATTATGTACCTTAAAGGGTGTCGATATCGGGCCCTGAATAACAAGGCTCTTATTAGCATTACCACCCTGTCGTAACATACACTTTTTCATTTTCATCTACACCAAAAAAAATGGAGCTTGCCCAGGTGCATTTATTACCTCTTTTTTCTTTCGTTTTCGGTGCCTTGGTTGGTAGCTTTCTCAATGTGGTTATCCTGCGCCTCCCTTCCCCTGATGCATCTATAGTTTTTCCGGCTTCTCATTGTCCAAGCTGCAAAAATCCAATCCCCTGGTATGACAATATTCCCATCATAAGCTTTTTATTTCTCAGAGGCCGTTGCAGAAATTGCCAGGGCGCCATCTCATGGCAATATCCCCTGGTTGAACTTTCCATGGCATTCCTTTCTCTGGCCCTCTGCAATCGCTTTGTTCTGCCATTTCTTGCCCAGGCCAATATCGGGTCCATTGTTGTTGTCTTTTTAGGCTATTTTCTCTTTTGCGCTGCTCTTCTCGCCATCATCTTTATTGACCTGCACCATCAAATTATTCCAGATGTAATTAGTCTACCAGGGATTATTATTGGATTTGCATTTTCCTTTATAAATCCACTGGTGCCGTGGATTGATTCTGCAATCGGTATACTTGCAGGAGGTGGAAGTCTTTACGCTGTGGCCCTTGGGTATTATCTTCTCACCAAGAAAGAAGGTATGGGTGGTGGAGATATTAAGCTCTTAGCGATGATTGGCGCTTTCTTGGGTTGGCAATGTTTGGCATTTACCATATTTTGCAGCTCATTACTTGGCTCAGTCATTGGCATTGCTGCCATGATCAAACAAAAAAAAGGTGGAAAAACTGTCATTCCATATGGCCCTTTCCTTGCCATCGCCGCCCTCTTGTACTTATTCTTTCGAGAAGACATTGTGTACTGGACACAGCAATTTCTCTATGGGCCAGTTTAATAGTAATTTTGGGATACAATCTTGTCTAAAAACGTAAAACGCATACTTGTGGTTGATGATGATCCCCTCATGAGGGAGACCATTACAACAATGCTCGAGGCACATGCCTACATGGTTGATGTGGCTGAAAACGGCCAACAAGCCCTTGAAAAAGTGCAATCAACTCTTTTTGATCAGATTATTTCCGATATTGATATGCCGGTCATGGATGGTTTGACCATGCTGGAAAAACTGCAGGAAGAAGGGGCCGATGTCAGTGTGATCATGCTCTCCGCCCATTCAGACATGGAAAATGTGGTCAGAGCTATGCGCTCAGGGGCCTCTGATTTTATTGCCAAACCATTACAAAGTGAAGATGCCCTGATCCTCACCCTACAAAGAGTCGCAGAGAAAGCTGCCCTGCAAAAAGAAAACCGGCGGCTCAAGGAAGAAGTTTCCCACGATTACGTCTTTTCAAATATAGTGGCAAAAAGTAAAAAAATGACTGCGATATTTCGCACTATTAGCAAAATTGCCGACTACAAGACCACAGTTCTCATTACCGGCGAATCCGGCACTGGCAAAGAACTCATTGCCAAAGCTATTCATTTCAACTCCGTTCGCAAAACATTGCCATTAGTCAGCGTAAACTGTGGCGGCATTCCCGACACTCTTCTGGAAAGCGAATTATTTGGACATGTTAAAGGTGCCTTCACCGATGCTTTTCGAAGTAAAAAAGGACTCTTTGAAGAAGCGGATGGCGGCACCCTCTTTCTCGACGAAATGGGTGAGCTCCCTGCCAGCCTGCAGGTCAAATTCCTCCGAGTACTTCAAGAGGAAGAAGTCCGACCACTGGGTGAAACACGCTCTCTAAAAGTTGACGTTCGGATTATCGCGGCCACTGCTAAAAACCTGCGCGAAGAGGTCCAAAAGAAACAATTTCGGGAGGATCTTTTTTATCGAGTCAATGTGCTGGCCATCGAAGTACCGCCATTGCGGGAACGCAAGGAAGATATCCCCCTGCTCGTCGAGCATTTTATCAAAAAATACAACAAAAGATTACGGCTCAACACCAAAGGCGTGGACACTGAGACATTGCAGCGTTTTCTGGATTATTCCTGGCCGGGAAATGTTCGTGAACTGGAAAACATTATTGAACGGGGCATGGCCCTTTCCGAAGAAGGAGAAGAAATTTCCTCAGCCAACCTCCCTTCAGAACTTCTCAGTTCCACCAAGGCCACCGGGACCATTGATTTCGAAGCAGGATTTTCAATCAAAAAGAACTGTCAAGTCATGGAAAAACAACTCATCCTTAAGGCCATGGAAGAGACAAATGGCAATAAAACCAAAGCAGCCAAACTCCTGGAAATCAGCCTGCCAACACTTTTTTATAAAATCAAAGAATACGATCTCACCCCAGAGCGATAAAACCATCATTCTCCTATTTGACACATTGTCCATAATTTGACACCACCCTCTCGCTGAGTCAAAAATATGCCGCAGTTACTTATTCTTCTGTTGCTCGCAGCATTCCTCATTTATAAGTCTCGCAGTTTAATGAAAGACTTCCTTTATGTCCGGCAGTATGGTTAAAAAGCTGTGAGAAGGCCACATGAAACCATACAACTTTTTGAAATCACCAGATAAAACTTGAACTCTTGTACTTTTTACAAGCCCGTTATTATTTGATAAAATCTATTGATGAAACAACAAGTTCCATTATTTTTTTAATACAGTGAAGAGGATGGCACGGCAATTGCTATTCTTTGTAAACGGGCATTGTCTGTTAATGCTCAAGACGAATCAAGTTATGAAACAGAAGGAGCTAAAACCATGGCCGATGAACCGGAAGCCAAAACCACCGAAGAAGAAGGCGAGCCGAAGAAAAAATCCAATCTAATTCTCTTTATTGGATTAGGAGTTGGACTTCTCCTCCTGGCCGGTGGTGGCTTTTTTGCCTACACCAAATTCCTTGCCCCCCAGCCCGAAGTCACTGACGAACAGGTAGAGGCTGAACCGAAGGAGTCCAAAGAAGCCATAGGTCAGATGTACGCCCTTGACCCTTTTGTGGTGAATCTGGCTGATCCCAAAGGCAAGCGATACCTGAAAGTACGTATGGAGTTGGAGCTTGAATCCGAGGAAGCACTTGAGAAGGCAGAGAAAATCAAACCAAAACTTCGGGACCTGGTGATCATGATGCTCACCAGTCTATCCTTTGAAGAGGTCATGACTCCTGAGGGCAAGATCGGTATACGGGATGAATTAGTGGACCGATTCAACCTTGTCCTGAAGCCCGACCGTATCACAAATCTCTATTTTACAGAGTTTGTGGTCCAGTAATATTAGTAGAACGAGAGAAAAAGAACTGCTATGGAACAAATTCTCAGCCAAGACGAGGTCGATGCTCTATTAAAGGGTATTTCCGGAGGTGAAATAGAAGAGCCGGAAGAGACCATAGAGGGAGAAGATTTAGAACTTCCCCTCTACGATTTCAAACGTCAGGAAACCATCGTTCAGGTCAAAATGCCGGCCCTGGACGTTATCAACGATATTTTCTTGCGCGCCATGCGCCAATCCCTTTCAACAGCTTTACGCCGCATCATTGACGTCACCTCTGTCCCCATGGAGCTAGAACGCTTTGGGGCTTTTATCCGCACACTTCCCGTACCAAGTTCCATGCAAATCTTCAAAATGGATCCATTCCGGGGTAATGCCCTGATGGTTATGGAACCCCAGCTTGTCTTTGCCTTTGTTGAGAACTTTTTAGGCGGCAGTGGACTCCGGAAAGCAAAAATTGAAGGACGGGATTTCACCCCCATCGAGCAACGGCTAATTTTGCGAGTTGTAAACTTACTCCTGCAAGACCTTGGCAAAGCATGGACCTCTGTACAGCCAGTAAAAGTGAATTATGTTCGGAGTGAGATCAATCCGCAGTTCGCGAAAATATGCCAGCCTGAAGATATCATTATTATTAATCGATATGAAATTGATATGGACCGTGCGGCCGGCTCTATTACCACATGTATTCCCATTTCAAACCTCACATCAGTAAAACAAAAACTCATATCCACCTTTCAGCGCGAAATGAGCGATGAAGACGTCAAGATGAAGCACATTCTGGTGGAAAACATCAAAAACCTGGAAGTGGACCTCAAAGTTACCTTGGGCAATGTAAATATGCCTGCTGGCGATATCCTTGCACTGGAGACTGGAGACATACTGCAACTAGACCAAAGAACAGATGACATGCTGGCGATTTATATTGCCGGCAAACGTAAATTCATGGGATCACCGGGACTTCACCGTGGCAACAAAGCCTTTTTGTTGAAACGTAAAGTCCTTGATCCAGAAAGAGAATAGAAACAACCGGACCTCAGATCCGCAGAGAGACTGAACAGGAGAATTATCATGGCAGATGAACCGCAAGATGATGCATGGGCTGACGCAGGACAACCAGCAGAAGGAGGAGGCCAAGAAGGTGGCGATGATTGGGCTTCCGCCATGTCAGGACAGGAAGGTGCAGGAGCTGCAAATTTTGATGAACTTGGATCTGGCTCAGTGGACCATAGCGGTAGCCAGAATCTCGACTTTCTTCTGGACATCCCCCTGGAAGTAAGTGTTGAGCTGGGTCGCACTCACATGATCATCAATAAGATGCTGCAACTCACCCAGGGTTCTGTTGTAGAACTGGACAAGACCGCCGGCGAGTCCGTTGAGATCTATGTGAACAACAAACTCCTGGCCAAAGGTGAAGTTGTCGTAGTCAACGAACGCTTTGGTGTGCGAATCACAGAGATCATCAGCCAGGCCGACCGCATTCGGAATATTAGTTAACGAGATAACTATGAGTTACACCACATCATCATATACCGCTTTGCTTTCAGGTGTTCTTCTTGTTGGCTTTGCCACAGGCCTGGACGTAAATTGGGTACTCGCCGCTGAACCGGCGAGTGATTTAGCACTCAATGATGATACTGGTTCACTGGTCATGGCAATCGTCAAAGTTTTTAGTGCCCTGGCAGTTGTGGTAGGTCTCATGCTTGTTCTTCTTAACTGGGTTCGCAAACTCGGTCTCGGAAAAGTAAGTGGTAAACCCGGCTCAATGATCCGTGTTCTTGACACCAAAATGATCGCCCCAAAAAAATATGTCGCAGTCCTGCAGGTCCCCGGCGAAAGAATTGTGGTTGGCGTTACCGATCAACAAATCAACTTATTAACTACTTTAGGTGAATCCGGCGATGTAGACGAGGAGAGTGCACCACAGCAATCCACCGGTCCAGCAACTTTTTCAAATATGCTTCGATCCGCCGAAAGTCTTCTGTCCAACAAAAAAAAGAGTGAACAAGGAGAAAACTCATAATGTCTACTCCTTCTTCCGCACATAAAAAAAATCGCAATCTGTCACCGACTATTTTTCCTGCCGTTACAATTGTATTAGGGATTGTTCTCTTTGCCCTTGACGCAGCAGCAGTCACTCTACCGACCATACAAATTGGCCTTGATGAAGCAGATTCACCTCAAAAAATGTCTGTTCTTATTGAGGTTCTGCTCCTGCTCACTGTCCTCTCCATGGCACCGGCCATATTATTAATGACCACTTGCTTCACCCGTATTCTAGTAACCTTTGCTTTTCTCAAACAGGCCTTGGGCACTCAGCAACAACCACCTGCCCAAGTTTTGGTTGGATTATCTTTATTCCTTACAGTATTTATCATGACCCCAGTATTTAAAAAAATGAATGAGCATGCCATCCAACCGTATCTGGCCGAGCAAATCACTGTAGAAACGGCATTTACTGAGGCTGTTAAACCGATACGTGCTTTCATGTTTTCCCAAACACGGGAGAAAGACCTGGCCCTCTTTCTTAAACTTGCCGGGCATAAAAAACCTGCCAATAGAGATGAAGTTGCAACAACTGTGCTGTTGCCGGCTTTTATGATCAGCGAATTGAAAACCGCTTTTCAGATCGGATTCATTCTTTTTCTACCTTTCCTGGTGGTGGATATGGTGGTGGCCTCGGTTCTCCTTTCCATGGGTATGATGATGCTGCCACCGGTCATGATTTCCCTGCCTTTTAAACTATTGCTCTTTGTCTTGGTGGACGGCTGGTATCTCGTTGTCGGCTCACTGGTAAAGAGTTTTGGAGTGTAACGAACCATGGAAGCAATGGACATCCTCGCTCTGGGTAAAAACTCAATCATGTTAGCTTTAATGCTGGCTGCCCCTCTGTTGATTGTCGGTATGGCAGTTGGTATTTTCATCGCTCTTTTTCAAGCAGTTACCCAGATCCAGGAGATGACCCTTACCTTTGTTCCAAAAATCTTTGCTGTCATGATGGCCTTGATGTTTTTTTCATCGTGGATGCTTATAAAAATTACTGATTTTACGCGGGATCTTCTTATGAGACTCCCGGAGTTCATCCGCTGAATCAAATGGTGTTAAAAGGAAACCATGGTTGACGCGACTCTTTTCAATTGGACATTAAGCCACCTGCTCACCATTCTGGTAATTTTGACCAGAATTGTTCCGCTGGTTATATTTATGCCAATCATTGGTTCAAGGGCGGTTTCATCCCAGACCAAAGTTCTCTTTTCCCTGGCCACTGCCCTCATGTTGATGAATGTTGTCCCAGTGACTCCCGCCGACCTACCCACCTCAGCCTTGGGATATGGAATCTTTGTGGGTTCGGAAGTCATTTTCGGAGGCACATTGGCCCTTTTTGCCCGCCTGGTTTTTGCTTCTGTACAAATCGCCGGTCAAACTGTCGGCGTTCAGATGGGTATGGGCATGGCGGGCGTTATGGATCCACAATTCGGTACCCAGGTTTCTATTGTCGGCCAATTCTGGAACCTCATTGCCACCCTGCTCTTTTTAGCCATGAACGGACATCATTTATTTTTTTCCACCTTGACGGAAAGTTTTAAATGGGTACCACCGGGAACCCTCAACTTCACCGAAGCCACTTACACAGGCATGGTACAGGGAACAAGCCACATGTTTGTTTTAGCCGTGAAAATCATGGCTCCGGCAGCGGCAGCCCTTTTCTTCTCCCATGTGGCCATGGGTATCATCGCCAAAACCGTACCCCAGATCCCCGTCCTCATTGTTGGCTTGCCAATGAACATTGCCATCGGCTTCATCTTCGTGGGATTGTCACTTGGATATTTCATGCCCCTGATGGGAAGAAGTTTTGAAACACTGGGACGCATACTACCCAAACTGGCACAAGGTTTAGGAGTATAAAATGGCCCAGGAAGGTACCGGCGGACAGGAAAAAACCGAAGAACCCACTGCGAGGCGGCTACAGGAAGCCCGTAAAAAAGGCGACGTGGCAAAAAGTATGGAGATACCTTCAGCCGCTGTGCTTTTGGCAGGCCTACTTACTCTCTATGCTTTTAGCGATTATTTTTTAGGACGATTTTCTATAACTCTTAAATATTACCTGGGGAATATTCACACCCTGGACATTACCATGAATAATATGCCCATCATGACACGGGAAGGGATGACCCACGTTGTTATGATGACTGCTCCTGTGATGGCTGTGATAATGCTTGTTGCCTTAGCCGCAAATTATGCCCAGGTTGGGGTCATTTTTTCTACAGAAAAACTCAAACCACAACTATCCAAGATCAGCCCTTTAGAAGGCATTAAAAAACTGTTTTCCATCCAATCTATGGCCCAGACATTCAAGTCCATTGCCAAGCTTGCCTTGGTAGGATTCGTAGCATATCGCGAAGTATTTAATTCTCTGCCAGCTTTTCCATCTCTGATGGATAAAGAAGTATTTCAAATCATGCTCTTCATGTCTAAAATCGCCTTTTGGATCTTTTTAAAAGCAGCCATTATCATCGCCATCCTAGCAGCGCTTGACTATGTTTTTCAAAAATGGCAATTCACCAAAAAAATGAAGATGACCAAACAGGAAGTCAAAGAAGAAGCCAAACAAACCGAGGGTGACCCCATGGTCAAAGGCCGTATCCGTTCTATTCAGATGGAAATGGCCCGCAAGCGCATGATGGCAGAAGTCCCCGAGGCGGATGTGGTTATCACCAACCCCACCCGTTTAGCAATTGCCATTAAATACGATCCCACAACAATGACTGCACCCACTGTGATAGCTAAGGGTGCTGGACTCATTGCCAAGAGAATCAAAGAAATTGCCCAAAAAAGTGGCATCCCCATCGTAGAAGATAAGCCTCTGGCCCGACTTCTATACAAAACAGTGGAACTTAATCAGGTTATTCCTGAAAATCTCTTCCAGGCTGTGGCCGAAGTTCTGGCCTATGTTTATGGACTGAAAAACAGGCGATCAGCGTAAGGAATTAAACCATGGCGGAAAAAACAGAATCATTTGCCGGACTTAAGGCCATCAACCTTGAATATTCAAGCCTTCTGGTTGCTATTGGTGTAGTCGGTATCCTCATGGTAATGGTGGTACCGCTGCCCACCATTTTCCTCGATCTCCTGCTCTCTTTTAACATTAGTGTAGGACTGGTCATACTTCTGATGGCCATGTATAACCAGGACGCACTGGACTTCTCGTCATTCCCTTCCATTCTCTTGGTCACCACTCTTTTCAGGTTATCACTGAATATCGCCTCCACCAGGCTCATTCTATTGAAAGGTCATCAAGGGATTGACGCGGTAGGACAGGTTATCAGTTCATTCGGTAGCTCGGTGGTGGGTGGTAATTTTGCCGTTGGCTTGATCATTTTCCTGATCATGGTTCTGATTAACTTTATCGTTATCACCAAAGGATCAGGAAGAATTGCCGAAGTTGCAGCGCGTTTCACATTGGATGCTATGCCAGGAAAGCAAATGGCCATTGATGCTGACCTGAATGCAGGCCTTATTAATGAAGCCGAGGCTAAAAGTCGACGAAAAGAAATTGCCCAGCAATCCGAATTCTACGGCGCCATGGATGGTGCGAGCAAATTTGTCCGCGGTGAGGCGGTTGCCAGCTTGGTCATTATGGCGATCAATATCCTTGGTGGTTTGTTCATCGGCGCTTTTATGCAAAACATGGACATCGGTCAGGCGGCTGAAACATACACTTTGCTTACCATCGGTGATGGTCTGGTCTCCCAGATCCCTGCACTGATCATCTCCACCGCTGCTGGTATCATTGTCAGCCGGGCTGCTTCGGATGCCAGCATGGGTAAAGAATTTTTAAAGCAATTCGGCATGCAACCCCAGGCCCTGGCCGTTGCCGCTGCAATCATTTTCATCTTTGGTTTGGTACCCGGCCTGCCCAATCTCCCCTTTATTGCTTTGGGTAGCGCATTAGGCGGGCTTGCCTTCTTTTCCTTCCGACAACAAGCAGCAGAGGAAGAAAAAGCGGTCAGCGAAGAGGAAGAAAAGGCCAAAGAGGAGGAAGAGCCCCTGCCAGGTGCACCAGAAACTGTAGAAGCGCTGCTTCCCCTGGACACACTGCAACTGGAAGTGGGCTATGGGCTTATTTCCATGGTGGATGAAAAACAGGACGGCGACCTCCTCGAGCGCATACGTGCCATTCGCCGCCAGTTTGCCACTGACCTTGGTATCATTGTGCCGCCGTTGCATGTACGTGACAACCTGCAACTTGCTCCCGATGAATATAAACTCATGTTGAAAGGGGTTGAGATTGCCGGTGGCGAACTGATGATGGGCCATATGTTGGCCATGGATTCAGGTGCAGTGAAACGAAAAATAGACGGTGTTCCCACCACGGAACCTGCTTTTGGTTTACCAGCCTTGTGGATCAAAGAAGAACAGAAAGACGAAGCCCAGGTTGCCGGCTACACTGTCGTTGACCCCACCACTGTATTGGCGACCCATCTGACGGAAATCCTCCGCAGCCATGCCCATGAACTTCTTGGCCGCCAGGACACTCAGCGATTGCTGGATAATCTGGCCCAGACCCATCCCAAAGTGGTTGAAGAACTTGTTCCTCAGCTGCTTACCCTGGGTGGAGTTCAAAAAGTTCTGCAAAATCTCCTGCAAGAAAGGGTCTCAATTCGTGACTTACTTACCATTTGTGAAACGTTGGCCGATTTTGCAGCAATGAGTAAAGATCCCGATGTGCTCACTGAATATGTTCGACAAAAACTGGCCCGCTCAATCGTTTCCAGCTACACAGACGAAACCGGCACCCTTGCTCTTTTGACTCTTTCTACCCAGGCAGAAGACATGGTACGAGAGTCCATTCAACAGGGAGACCAGGGATTTTACCTTGCTCTTGAACCGAATCTGGCCCAGAGACTGCTCGATTCCATTCAGGAGATGGCTGAAAAAGTAACCAATGATGGTTATCAGCCCATCATTCTTTGCAATGCAATAATCCGCCGACACCTGCGCGGTCTATTGGAACGTTTCATGCCCATGGTGGCTGTTTTGTCCCACAATGAGTTAACCAGTCAAACGAAACTACAATCATTGGGTACCATTGAGATCAACCCGCAACGCTAACCAAGGAGGCAATGAGTCATGAACAACATATATACACCACCTCTTCAGCATATGAACCGACAGACAATTGCACTTTCTCTGGAGAGTAGAGATAACAAACCCCAGGTTGCACCTTACAACCAATAATAACGAGCGGAAAAAACCATGAAGATCAGACGATTTGAAGCAGAAAATGCCAACACTGCCCTTGCCATGGTCAAAAAAGAGATGGGTTCTTCTGCAGTCATTCTCGCAACCAGGACTCTGACCAACACAAGAGAAAACGAATCCTCCGGCCTCATAAAATCATTGGGCCGAACCGGTCGACCTCGCGTCGAAGTTGTTGCTGCGATGGATTACGACCTGGACAACCTCACTACCAGTCCAGAAGAGGCAATGGTGCAGGCAGAGAATGTCTCAGCCGCATCACCTCCTCCACAACAGGAGGTCACCGAAACCAACATTCCGCTTCCCAGACGTTCCGCCGTGCATGATACGGAACAACATTTTGCAACTCTGCTCAGCAAACAACCGCAACCAGCAGCCAGAGCTATGGGCAGGAGGGCCACCGAAGCAACAATTCATCGGCCAGACCCAGAGCAAGTGGCCCGTTGGCGAAAAACCATTATCGATCAAATAGAAGTAACTCCCATGGACATTGATTTAAACGAGAATGGCCCAACAGCCATTGCCCTTGTTGGAGCAACCGGAGTTGGTAAAACGACCACCATTGCCAAACTTGCTGCCTGGTTCAGCTTGAGAGAAAGAAAAAAAGTGGCACTTATCTCCATGGATTGTTATCGAATTGGAGCCACAGACCAACTTCGCACATATGGACGCATCATGCATTTACCTTGCGAAATCGCCCTTGACCGTGATGATTTACAAAGAGCCATTGAGAAACATAGCGATAAAGATGTCATTCTCATTGATACAGCCGGCAAAAGCCCATACGATAACTCCCATGTTTCGGAATTGGCCCAGTGGTTTGCCCCATGTCACATTATCAAACCATACCTGGTGCTCAGCGCCACTTCTCAAAAGGAAAATCTAACTAAAGTGATGAGCAATTACGGTCAACTTAATTTGAGTGGTCTTATGGTAACCAAGCTTGACGAGACTCAATCCTATGCAGCCCTTTGCCAGGAGTTATCGGCTTCTTCTTTACCGGTTACAGGATTGTGCACAGGACAAAGGGTTCCTGAAGATTTTCAAATGGCTTCAAAACCCTTTATTGAAAAACTCTTTGGCCAGGGTTGGTCGGCCCTGCCGGAAGAATTTGCCTTTGTCGCCAACGGAGGAGTTGCATAATAGCTCATTTGAATTTAGAGTCCTCATACAGGATTCTCCATTCATGAAGGAACGTATATGGATCAAGCTGATACCTTAAAAAAAATCCATGCCCATGATCGAAGCATTGCCGGACGGCCTTATGCTTCGCAGCCACCTCGGGTAATTTGTGTCACTTCCGGTAAAGGAGGAGTGGGCAAAACCAATGTGGCGGTGAACCTTGCTTTCTGGCTGAGCAAACATGGCAAACGGGTGCTCCTTCTGGATGCGGACCTCAACCTGGCTAATATTGACGTATTATTAGGCCTTACTCCCCAGTACAATCTACATGACGTATTTACCGGCACGAAAACCCTCCAGGACATCCTCATTGAAGGTCCAGGTGGTATGAAAATACTGCCGGCAAGTTCCGGTATCATGGAAATGGCCGACCTCACTGAGAGCCAAAAACTCTCCTTCATGACTGAAATTGAAACCTTTGATCACTCCATAGATTTCCTGCTCATCGATACCGCCGCCGGAATTAATAATAATGTGGTATATTTCAACCTGGCAGCTCTTGAACGCATTGTCGTGCTCTCACCAGAACCCACTTCACTCACCGACGCCTATGCATTAATCAAGGTTCTCTCAACCCAGCATGATGTAAAAAAATTCCGTATACTTATAAATTCGGCAGTGAACGAAAAAGAAGCCTTAGGAGTCTTTAAGAAACTCAGTGTCGTGGCAGATCGCTTTCTCCCCACCCTTTCACTGGATTATCTTGGCTATATTCCATTTGACAGGAAACTGCCCCAGGCAGTTCGTCAACAAAGGCTAGTCAGTGAACTGTATCCAAAAGCTGCGGCCAGCTCCATGTTTTCCGAGCTCTCCGAGCATTTATCCGAAGAACAGCCGGATACGAAAGCAGATGGGAATATTAAATTTTTCTGGCAAGGACTTTTCGATCTGTAATATGTGAGTTGATTCTCATTTTTTGATAGACTAATTTTGATAGACTAATACTGATAGGCAAGACAAAATTGGCAGCCGGAGTTAATAAATCTAAGCAGGGATTTACAAGCGCATGACAAAGCACCAGGTAAATAAATTCAAAGAATGCGCCCAACTCTATTTTAATCAGAGCGGCAAGCCGGATCCCGCCAAACGTGATGAGCTTATCAATACTTTTACTCCTTTGATCAAGTACATTGCTGGAAGATTGGCCCATAAACTTCCATCCCACATTTCATTAGATGATCTTATCAGTTGCGGCATTATAGGCCTCATTGATGCCATTGATAAATTCGATGTAAAAAAAGAAGTACAGTTTAAAACCTATGCCGAGTTTCGAGTAAAAGGAGCCATGCTTGATGAGTTACGTGCCCTTGACTGGGTGCCTCGATCAGTACGACGAAAAACTTCAGAACTCGAAAAAGCTTATGCCGAACAGGAAAAAATATTAGGCCGACCGGCCACCGATGAAGAAGTGGCAGACTCCATGGATGTCGACCTGGAAACCTTTCACAAGCTCTTGGATGAAACCAAGGCGGTCAGCTTCATGGATATTGATCTACTCCGAAAAAAGGCTAGCGTACCCATTGATTCAAGCCTTGCTGATTCTCTTTTTCATGGCGACATGGAGGACCCGTTCACCAAAATCACTCTGTCCCAGTTAAGAACCCTCATGGGAGATGCCATTAGTGAACTACCGGAAAAAGAAAAGCTCACGGTATCCTTGTATTATTTCGAAGAGCTCACCATGAAAGAAATTGGCCAGGTGCTTGGCTATACTGAATCCCGTATTTCACAGATGCACAGCAAAGCCATGCTGCGACTGCGGAGTAAATTAAAACAGGCTTTAGATCCCAAATAATTTAGGAGGGTATCATAAATTTCAGTTTAAAAAAGGGAATATTTATTTTCTTTCTGGGAAGAGCTAGACTTTGATCTTTACTAATAGCTCAAAATTAGGTATTGAAAATGAATAGCTTTTTTGAAGAACATAAAGAACTTAAGAAGTAAACTAAGCTAAGTTAAATAGATTTGATTGTTTTCCTGGCAACTCCATGTAATACATGGATCGCTAAGGTAATAATTCACACTGAACTAAGTAAACGTATCTTGGAAAGGGGGAAAGACAATGCCCGACACCAATATGAAAGTATTGATAGTCGATGACTTCGCAACAATGCGACGTATTGTTAAAAATATCATGACACAATTGGGTTATAAAAACCTCCTGGAAGCCGATGATGGTTCAACAGCCCTTGAAGTATTGAAGAATGAAAAAGTTGACCTCATTATTTCTGACTGGAACATGCCCAAAATGACCGGCCTGGAATTACTCAAAGCCGTACGGGGTGACGCTGATCTGGCCGATACTCCTTTCATCATGGTTACTGCTGAGGCACAACAAGACAATATCATTCTGGCTGTTAAAGCCAAAGTAAGTCAATACATCGTAAAGCCTTTTACCGCAGATACACTGGGCGAAAAAATTGCCAAGGTATTTGGGTAATCCCTGAGCCGGAAGACTGAAGGCTGAAGGTACAACTGCAAAATATTTCATCAACCTTTCAGGCTCCAGTCTCGTAGCGTATGGTTGACGAAAACAAACCCGACACAGACCAAACATCCGCACCGGAAGGCGCTTCCGACAATACTGCTCCAGGAGATGACTGGGGTGAGGATTGGGAATCTGCCTTCCAGGCCGAAGAATTCCTTTTTTCCGAAGATGAACAAAAAGAAGGTGGTGAAGGTTCCGGTGATACCGGATATGACTTCACCCCTTCAGATACCGATAGTTTTGGCGACTTGCCCGATTTTGATGCAGACGACGATTCCTCTGATGCAGGCAACAAGGAAGGCGAAGAGGCCGTTGATGACGCTAAATCAGGCCCGGGGTTCATCAGCAACCTAAAAGTACAGGCCGCTGCCCTTCCCACCACTACCTGGCTGGCAATCACCGGCACCTTAACGCTCCTTTTGCTCGGCACTCTTCTTGTACAGTTTTTCACATCTTCGCCAGAGCCAATTATCCAATATGTTCAGGTTCCGCAAGAAGGAGAAAGCGAGCATGAATCCATCGAAGAACCTGTGGAAATCAGCCCAGAAAAAGCACCGGAAGTAATAGAAAAACCTGTTGAGGAGCCCCTTGTAATTCCGCCCCAAGTTGAAAAAACGAGAACGAAATGGCCTTTTGAACCATTTCTTATATCGGCTACGGACAAAGAAACCGGTGAAACAACCTTTGTGTCTGTTAAACTTACCCTTATCACCCTGATTGACGAGGGAAGCGAACTCCCCCATGATCAAAAGCCATTTCTCAGAGACACCATTTTTCAGTTCTTTGCCAATCGACCCTTTTATGAGCTGCGGCGCTATTCTCTGGCCCGTGGTGAAATGAACAGCAAGCTTCTTGAATGGTTACGTCGGGAATGGTCACAAGGTGAAATATCGGCCATACTCATCAAGCATTACAAGGTTGGTTAAGCAAACCTCTTCCTTCCTCTGCCTGGCTGGCTCCCTTTTGCAAAACAAAGAGATCTCCGGTAATCCATTGCCCTTTTTCTTTTCGGAGGTTTGCGGCTCGTCGAAGAATAATTGAGAAACCATTTTCCCGTGCAACACTTTCAATATAACGAGGGGAATAGGCGTACCGACAAGATTGAGTGAGAGCAAAACCATCCTTATCTTCCAACCTTTCGGTGGAAAAAACCAGAAAACCATTATTTGTCATTTTATTTGCGATGACATGGAAAGCTGGACCAAGCTCACCAATATAAATCAACACATCAGCTGCCACTACAAAATCATATTCCTCATCGGAAGAGGAAAGAAACTCAACAAGATCAGCAGCCTCTAAATGGTCATAAATTTCTTTTTCCCGGGCCTTAGAGATCATCGCTTCAGACAGGTCCACTCCCACCAAATTTTCAGCAAGATCTCGAAAAGCCTCACCAGACAGTCCAGTGCCACACCCCAAATCAAGCACCCGGCGAAATGGTTTTACTTCTGGAAATACTTCAACAAAAACCTCTTTGAGTTGTTTTGGAACTCCGTAATCTAACTTATTGGTCAAAGCATGATCAAATTCATCAGCATAATGATCAAAAAGCTGCGCAACATATTCCTTGGGAGCATTGTCTGCTGTTTCCCCGGAAAGAGCGGCAAGTACAAATCCCGCGGCAACAGAATTATGACCAAGTTCAACTGCTTTCTCGTAAGCGGACTTAGCCTCCTCAAGCTCACCTTTAATATGCAACACTGTTCCCAAATTTGCCCAGGCCGCACCATAGGTCGACTCTAGCTCCACCGCACGTCGAAAACATGCCTCCGCCTCTTCCAGACTGTACAGCCCCTTGTATGCAGTACCCAGACAATTATGCAATTCCGCATCAGAGGGTGTGAATTGAAGGGCATTTTTATACCATACAGCTGCATCGGCACACATATTTAACTTTTGACAGGTAAGCCCCAGGTTAAACATGGAATCAACATCATCGGATAAAAGCCCGAGAGATGCCTCATAAGCGATTTTCGCCTCTTTATATTTCCCTTGGCAATATCTGGCCAGGCCTAAATTGTAAAAAGCTTGCTGGCATTGAGGGTCGACCTTAAGAATATCTTCATAGCATGAAGATGCTTCATCGAATTTCTCATCCTGGTAGTAGGCAATTCCAAGATTTAATCGGGTATCCACATGATCAGGATCAATGTTCATAAGTTTGCGGTAATTTTCCACCGCTTCCTCCACAAGCCCTTCATCTCTGTAGGCGTTAGCAAGATGGCTGAGCACCTGGAAATGATCCGGTTCCACTTCAAGTGCTTTTTGGTAAAGAGAAATTGCTTCCTGCAATTTACCTTGACCGGCACAAATGACGCCAAGATAAAAACAGGCTTCCGGATTTGCTGGATCATCTTCCAGAACCTGAAAATAAAGAGCAACTGCTTCATCAAGCTTCCCCGCCGCATGACAGGCAAGACCATCATTAAAAAGGCATTGTACTCTATTTTTTTCTTCTAGCCCCATTGCAATACCTCCAGAGCTCTCTACATTATAACAATCTTTTTATACCAATGACTTATTACACCTATAGCCATCCTTATTCCCTCAATCCACAGCATAAGCGGCAGATTAAATACCACATTTTTTTTCATAATCAAGCCACCGCTTTTCTTTAAACCCACCGAAAAATTCACAATCTTGTAACCTTGCAAGACCAAAATATTTCAATTTTGTAACATTGCCAACTTGCCAAAACACCGCAAATCGAGCCAACATGCTGATTTAACAAGACAATCAGAACAATTTCATTATTGGCACACCAGTTGCAAAACATAACAGCGAACATGAAATTACGGCGATTATCGCATTACGAACATTTGACCTAAGGAGATTTCAATGAATTCCGGAGATACTGCCTTCATGCTGGTGGCCACAGCCCTGGTAATGCTGATGACACCGGGCCTGGCCCTTTTTTACGGCGGCATGGTCCGCTCGAAAAATGTACTCAGCACTCTTTTACAAAGCTTTATCTGTCTTGGTGTTGTATCGGTCATTTGGGTTGGCTTTGGCTATTCCCTTGCCTTTGGACCTGATATCGGCGGCTTTATCGGCGACCTGTCATTTGCAGGGCTAAAAGATGTTAGCCTTGAACCAGGCCCCTACTCCGATACAATCCCCCACCTACTCTTCTGTGCTTTTCAGCTGATGTTTGCGATCATCACACCAGCACTGATCACCGGCGCTTTTGCCGAAAGAGTTAAATTCCCTGCTTTCCTGCTTTTTACAGCCCTCTGGTCCATTCTCGTTTACCTGCCGGTGTGCCATTGGGTATGGGGAGGTGGCTGGATTGGCGACCATGGCGGTCTGGACTTTGCCGGCGGTACTGTTATCCATATTAACTCAGGAGCAGCCGCTCTTGTATGCGCCCTGGTCTTTGGAAAACGCAAAGGCTATGGACGCGAATCCTTTCATCCCCACAATCTCTTCATGACCTTTTTAGGAGCAGGCCTTCTCTGGTTTGGCTGGTTCGGCTTTAACGCAGGAAGTGCTCTGGCTGCCGACGGTATTGCTGTTAACGCATTTTTCACCACCCAAGTTGCAACCGGCGCTGCCGCCCTGTCATGGCTCATTGCCGAATGGATCTACCAAGGAAAACCAACTACTCTAGGTGCTATATCCGGCGCCATTGCCGGTCTGGTTGCCATTACACCGGGTGCCGGTTTTGTCGGCCCTGGCTCGGCGGTTCTCATTGGACTGGCTGCCGGCGTCATATGCTACATTGCCGTACTAGCCAAAACCAAGCTTGGATATGATGACGCATTGGATGTTGTAGGAATTCATGGTGCAGGCGGCCTTTGGGGCGCCCTTGCCACCGGCCTTTTTGCCTCTACAGCAGTTAATTCTGGCGGTGCCAATGGTCTCTTTTTCGGTAATCCTGGCCTGGTTTTGACCCAGGCATTAGATGCTTCCATCACTATCCTCTATTCCGTCATAATAACTTTCGTCATTCTCAAACTTGTTGACCTGACTGTCGGACTCAGGGTAAGCCATGAAGAAGAAATCCAAGGACTCGACCTTACACAGCATAGTGAAATCGGCTATAATATTTAAGCCGCTAACTGGCACACAAGGAGCATGGCATGAAAAAAATAGAGGCGATCATAAAACCTTTTAAACTTGATGAAGTAAAAGAGGCCCTCAACGAAATGGGCATCAAGGGCATGACCATATCGGAAGTAAAAGGGTATGGCCGGCAGAGAGGTCACAAAGAGATTTACCGTGGCGCTGAATACGTGGTTGATTTCATCCCCAAGGTAAAACTTGAAATCATCATTGATTCAGAGCAGGTGGAAGCGGTGATCGATTGTATTCGAAACGCTGCCGGCACAGGTAAAATCGGTGATGGTAAAATCTTTGTCTTGCCGGTTGAAGAAGTTATCCGGGTTCGCACCGGAGAAAAAGGCCATGAAGCCATCTAGCTCTTAACTTTTCAAAAATATCCATCAAGGCCTGGACTTCCCAGGCCTTTTTTTATTTTTCCCATTCCACCTCTGAGACTGAAACCACCAATCTTCCGCTCCTTTATCCACAAATGACACAACGTCGTATATTAGAATAAAAAAAATAGAATTTGTGACCACGCTCCCAATTTGCTACCATTTAATACAATCTAAACCACCGTAAAAAAATAGAAAACTTCTTCACCGTCATCATGAGAATACGCACACTTATATTCATTATACTACTCGTTACAGCCCTTACCCCCATCGGTATAATGATGGGCATCAATTTCCCCAGAGTGTTAGCCAAATTTCATGAAGCTGAGCAAGCAAGCCAGATGTTACTGGCCCAACAAGAATACCAGACTATCAATCGTGCTATAGAACGACGACAAGAGAGTCTCGCAAACCTCTCTCACGTTCCTGGAATTGTAGATGTTTCCTCGGGGAGAAAATCAGCTCTTCCACGTGAGATACTCTATGATCGAGTCACAAAGCTGGTCAGTCGGCAATACCAAAACGAAAAAGATATTGTACTCTTTCATATTGTCAATTTTGACGGCCAAGAGAAAATCAGAATCGAACGTCAACCCGATGGCACTTTTCAGCAGAAGCCAACTTCACAGAAGGACTTTCGCCAGGTTGCTCATTGGCAAAAAATGTTTTCTCACAATATTGAAAGCCTAAGCGAAAAACAAAGGATTCTTCTTGAAAAAAGCCCAACAACGGAAGAGGATCTTTTTGTCCTCAGCGTAACCATACCAGAACCCACTGGTGCTGCCGGCGTGGCCTGTCTCAAATTTTCCTTACATGATCTATTAGAACCCTATAAAGACCATGTAATATTTGATGGCAACGGTATGATCCTCAATTCATCTAAAGACGAAATCAGCCATAAGGGATGGGTACAAGAAATTACCCGAAAAGCATCACATATAATCCGTTCATCTCAAAGTCCCAGCTTGCTGTCACTTCATAATGATTCCACAATTGCCCTGATCCCAATCTATATTGGTCAAAGACCCACTGAAAGCATTTGGATGGGGTATGTTCCTGCTACCGGTGACACCATGACCTGGGTTCACGCCTGGCGCGTACAGGTTCTCGTCCTGCTATCCATTATGCTCTGCGCCATTCTCCTGCTTGCCATTCTTCTTGCTAATTGGTCCAAACGATTTAGAGTTATGATCGAAAGTGGTGTTTGAGGGAGAATTGTAAAAATAAATGACGTAT
>CAYUCH010000056.1:0-22618 GCA_964443295.1 uncultured Desulfobulbia bacterium
GGGTGAACTTCAAGTGGGTTCGGTCTTGTACAAATCCGCGTAGCGGTTCAGTTCACAGCTATTTCTTGAATTATATTCATAATTATTAGATCGGGATTGTATTTACGTTACTGTCACTATTGACTCTTCATTCCCACCGGTAATTCTGGTGGCAGGTGGCCTTTCCCTTTTTTGACAAGATGAAGCGGGAAATGTGTGGCCAGAAATTTTTCTTCATCGTGCCGGTCATGAACCAGATCATCCAGCTTGGCCGCCAGAAGATGGCTGAGAATTGTCTGAAAGGCGGGTCCGGTGGGATAGCCAAGCTCTTTTAATTCGTTGCCATGTATTTCTGTTTTCACGTGCCGTAAGTGGGTGACAAAGAGTGAAATAAACTTTTTGCTGGATTTCTTCCGACTTATACCCATCAGGCAAAGAAGTCCTTCGTGGCTCAGCCCTCCAAGTAACCGGTACACCACACTGATCCTTGGTTTTGACATTCGCTGCAGGGCATAATTTACTCGATGTATTTCCACTTTTTCCCGCAAGAGAAAGGATTTCTTTTTCTCCGACATTTCAACCAGCTGACAAAAATTGTTGAATTCCTTAGGCGAATGTCGAGCCCACAGGGCCAATAAGTAGACCATCCAATGTTCACAGGGCTCATCGAGATAAAGGAGCTTGTGCCAGGAAAGGGCTCGGTGGGTTTCCTCTAAAATGTGATGCTGCCTTGGATCTAATTTAAGCTTGGGTGAGAGAATGGTCAAGAGGCCGAATTTGGCCAGACGTTGAATGGATGGCAGGGGGTCATCTACGGAAAGCAGATATCGTAACTCAGAGAGAAATCTTCGACCGGCAAAACGGTCAAACAATTTCATCGCCACGGCATTTTTAATCAATTTTTCCGTATGTTTACCGATCTGGAATCCCATACGTTGCTCAAATCGAATGGCTCGAAAAATGCGGGTAGGATCTTCTACAAAAGAGAGGTTGTGCAGGATGCGAATCTGCCGGTCTTTTATGTCATTCTGACAATTAAAGAAATCCACCAAGGTGCCGAATTTTTCCGGGTTGAGATGGATAGCCATGGCATTGATGGTAAAATCACGGCGATAGAGATCAAGCTTGATGGAAGAGAGTTCCACCGTTGGCATGGCTGCCGGATGATCGTAATATTCCAGCCTGGCTGTGGCCACGTCTATTTTTAAGCCGTCGGGAAGTTTTACCAGGGCGGTGCGGAATTTTTCATGGGCTCTGATGCTCCCCCCCATCTGGTCGGCCAGTTTCTGGGCAAAGAGGATGCCGTCGCCTTCAACTACAATATCAATATCCAGGTTTTTTACCCGAAGTAGAAGATCCCGAACAAAACCACCCACCACATAGGCGGCATAGCCAAGATTCTTGGCCACTTCACCAATGGTTTTCAGGAGAACCATACGATTCTTGGGCAGGGCTTCCACCATCATGTGATTGAGATTGCGATGCCGGACAGTGGAGGGACTTGCTTGGGGGTCTAAAAGGTTCTTGGGCAGATTGGCCGGGTTATTGACCAGAATATTCAAAAGATCAGTTCGGGTTATCACCCCTTTTAGAATGCTTTTATCCAAAACAGGAATGAACCGTTGCCGGTTTTCAATGATGAGCTGTTGGATTTCGGCCAGGGTAGCGCTGGTGGGCAATGAGGCATAATCGGTGGTCATATAATCGCTCACCGGTTTATTACCCAGGCCAAGATGGATTGATTTTTCCATCACCCGACGCGAGATGGTTCCCGTGATATGTTTTGCATCCTCAAGCACTGGCAAAACGGTGATGTTATAACGGGTGAGAAGCTGATTTGCCTCGGCAATGGGCATGGTAGGCTTAACGGAAATCACCGGAGAGCTCATTAGATCGCCGGCGGTGCTTTCAGGCCGAACATGTTCATGCAGGAGCTGAAGCAGGTGCTCTTCTGCTTCAATGAGGGTCATGTTTTTAATGGTGGCCGAGGCGGCAGAAGCATGGCCACCACCTCCAAATTCCCGGGCTAATTTGCCAACATTAAGTTCCGGAATACGGCTGCGGGCAATGAGATATACCCTGCCGGCCATGGCAGCCAGGGCGAGGAGGTTGTCAAGGTTTTCCATGTCCATGAACCGCCTTACCAGAAGTGCGAATTCATCGACATATTCGGACAAGGCCATTTTGGTAACTACAACTTTGATGCCATTGATTGTGTATGGAGTGGCTGATTTTATCAGGGCATGGAGATGGGTAACATCATGGGTGGTCAATTCCTGGGAGAGAAATTGGGCTGCGACATGGAGGTCTGCTCCTTTCTCCAGGAGCCAGGCCATGGCCTCCAGGTCTTCCGGTGTTGTGGTGTCAAAGGTGAAAAAACCAGTGTCCTCATGGATGGCGGTGGCCATCAGGGTCGCTTCTTCCAAGGTAATTGAAATGTTGTCCCGTTGAAATATCTGGGCGAAAAGAGTGGTGGTGGAGCCAACTTCCTTAATGACTTCCATCTGACCTTGCAGGTCGCCAGGGGTGGTTGGATGATGGTCGTAAATATGCACATCAATATCGGGATTCTTTAAACATTTGGCCAGGTTACCCAGGCGATTTGACTGCCGGGTATCCACCACGATGAGCCGTTTCACCTGGTCAAGGGGGATATTTTTCTGGCGCTCAAAAGAAAAGGTGTGGCTGGATTGATCAAGAAAGGCGCGGACGTTTTTTTCCTGGGAGCCGGAAAAGGCCATCACTGCTTCTGGATAGAGCTTTTTCGCTGCCACCATGGAAGCCAGGCTGTCAAAATCAGCATTGAGATGTGAGGTGATGACGTCCATAAAAGTGAAGAGTGCAAAATGAAAAATTAATTGTAATTAACGAATCCATCTTCACTCTACACTATACACTTTTCACTCTACACTGTTTTTATCCTCGGGGATGAAAACGTTGATGGATCTTTTTGAGGCGCTTGCGATCAACGTGGGTATATATCTGGGTTGTTGAAATGTCGGAATGTCCCAGCATGATTTGTACCGAGCGCAAATCTGCCCCATGTTCCAGCAAGTGGGTGGCAAAGGAATGGCGGATAAAATGGGGGCTGATTGAGACTTTAATGCCGACCAGTAGAGCCCGCTCCCGGATAATCTGCCAGAAACGCAGCCGGGTCATAGCCGTGGCGCGGTTAGTGACAAAAATGAAATCGCTGGTCCGTTTTTTAAGGAGAGCCTGGCGGCCATTTTTCAAATATTCCCGCAATCGTTTTTCCGCTTCTTCGCCAAAGGGGACAATGCGTTCCTTTCTGCCTTTGCCCAATACTCTGATATGTCCGGCGGTGAGATTGATGGCAGCCATGGGCAGGTTAACTAATTCGGAGACCCGCATGCCAGTGGCATACAGAAGGTGCAGCATGGCAGAATTGCGTAATGCCAAGGGGGTACGGGATTCATTGCCGGTAAGGAGTTTGTCAACTTCATGCTCGGAAAGTATTTTGGGTAGCGATTTACCGGGCTTGGGGTGGTCAACCATTTCCGTGGGGTCTGAGATCATCTGTTCTTCGGAAATGAGAAAACGGCAGAAAGTACGCAGAGAGGAAAGGCGACGTGCCATGGTGCGGCTACATAATCCTCCAGATCGACATTGGGCCAAAAAATCACGGATGTGCTGTGGTTTGATTTTGTGTGGACGATGGAGTTTTTGACGACTTAAAAAATCGAGAAAAGCATTCGTGTCTGCCTGATAGGCAGAAATAGTATTGGCCGCAAAACGTCGTTCTGCGGCCAAATAATGTAAAAACTGATCCTGGAGCAACTCCAGGTTATGGGAAGTATTGGTTCTGGGAAAAGGTCGAGATACGCGTGATCGGCCACTGGCTGATCGGCGCCTGATTGCCATAATATCGACCGTCTCTTAGCTGCCTGAACCTTGACGCATTTTGAGTTTGCGAAGTTTCCTTCTGGCTTCAGCTTGCTTACGGCGGCGCTTTACGCTTGGTTTTTCATAATATTCACGCCGTTTCAGCTCTTTTTTAATGCCGTCGAGCTGAAGTTTTTTCTTCAGCAAACGGATAGCCTGCTCAATATCGCCACGTACTTCAATTTCAATCGCCATCTTGCAATCACGCTCCTTAAAGAGAATAGACAAAAAATCGAAAAAAAACTCCCTTCGCTGAAGAGAGGAAGTCGTTCTTATATTTGGTAATGAGTTGATTGTCAATAGATTTTTGACGGAATGGGTATTCAATTTAGGAACCCGGTGGGTAGGGCTTGGATATTTGTTCTTGGCCCCGGCCAAGCCGCCGGAGCCTTATATGTCATGTTCTGCTGGAATTTTTAGTCCTATTGGTGATTCACCCGTAACCCGAATCTGGGCTTCTGACACCGGGGCCTGGAACAAACATCTCAAGCCATTGGTTGCTGGATACCTTTTGGACTATTTTCCGGTAACTGGAAGGATTTTTCCTGGGTTGAGGATGTTGTTGGGATCAAATGCCTGTTTGATGGACCGGGTGACGTCTATACCCACTTTGCCCAGTTCCAAAGGTAAAAATTCCGCTTTGGTTAAGCCTATTCCGTGTTCTCCCGAGAGGGTACCACCAAGGTCGAGGACTTTTTTAAAAAGTTTTTCTTTTGCCTCTGCAGCCTGGGAGGCCTCTCTTTCATTCTCTCTGTCCAACATGATATTGACATGAATATTGCCATCACCAGCATGGCCGAAGGTGAAGATTATCACATCTAAGTTCTGGTTCAGTTTGCCGGCAAAGGTGACCAGGTCAGGAATTTTTGAACGGGGCACGACAACATCCTCGCTGAGCTTATGAGGCTTCAAGTCAAAGGCGGCGGGAGATGCGGCTCGACGGGCAGCCCAGAGGGCTTTGGTTTCCTGTTCATCCTTGGCCTGGTACACAGCAAGCAGATCTTGCTTGTTTTGTGCAAAATTCAAAAAAGCATCATTTTGTTGAGTCAACGATTGTGGATCCCCATCAAATTCTATTAACAATAGCGCTTTAGTCTCAGGAGGTAATTTTTCAGGCAGGGAATCACCAACAATATCCAGCACAGTGGTGTCCATGTATTCCATGGTACAGGGCCGGGCAAAGGAAAGGACGTCGGCCACGAGTTTGGTGGCCTGTTGCATGGAGCGGCAATGGACCAGAAAGGTGGACTTATCTTGGGGAGCAGCCAAAAGACTCAAGGTGATTTTGGTGATAATGCCCAAGGTCCCTTCGGAGCCAACAAAAAGACGGGTAAGATCGTAACCGGCAACACCCTTAGCGGTTCGCACGCCGGTATTCAGCAATCTGCCATCCGGTAGAACCACTTCAAGGCCTAGGACATAATCTCGAGTGACACCGTATTTGACCGCCGATGGGCCTCCGGCGCATTCAGCCACATTGCCACCCAGGGAACAAAAATTTAGGCTAGCTGGATCAGGTGGATAAAAGAGGCCATGTTTTTTCACTTCATTTTGAAATTGGCCGGTAATAACCCCTGGCTCAACTACGGCAACTTGGTTGGCAGCGTCAATTTCAAGGATCGTGTTAAGGCGGGAAAGGGTAAGAACTAGTCCTCCTTCAACGGGCAAAGCACCACCGGTCATGCCTGTCCCAGCCCCCCTCGGCACCACGGGAAATCGCATGCGGTTGGCGAGTTTCATAATCTGGCAGATTTCTTCAGGAGATCCTGGGAAGGCCACCGCAGCGGGCGGATATTCTAAAGTAGTGCCATCATATGAATAGCAGAGGAGCTCCTCTTTGGTTTGGGATACATGGTCCTCGCCGACTATTTCTTTGAGCTCTTTGATAGCTGTCATGCTTATTAAGACGGGCATGGACGATGACCTCTACATGAAAAATTGAAAAAACGATGATAAATTCTATACCGATGTGTTGTAAGCTGCAAGACCATAATCCACCGCCCAAAATGCTACGTCAAAGTGTAGAACGAATTGCATACACTCGGCTTATAGCAATTAAATAGTGATCCTCCTTGTAGTTGCAGCAATCTAACTTGACGGTGGATTATGGAATGAAGTAGAAATTGACCTCTGAAGGTTATGTCCTTAGAATGTATTTAACAATCATTCCACATAATGAGTCCTCCAAAGGAGGCGCCCCATGAAACAGAGAAATTTTCAGGAAAAATTGGCATTGTGGTCCACGTATTTCAGTTCTATTATACTGGTCGTTTTACTCGTTTTATCCTTGGTTGCCTGTGGTCAGAAGATTTATACCGATACCGGCGTAGAGGGAATTCGGCGGGTTGAAAAAGTCCGGATGGGTAAGGAAAATATTTTATATTACCAGAAATATGATTACCAGACCGGTAAGTATTTTGAAGCGGAACAAAATGCCCAGGGTGAGTGGGTGTATACTGAAGAAGGTCTGTTCTTGCGTGATTTCAACCGAGAGGATTTTGTTGACGGAAGCTAGTATAGCAGGCTGAAGACGGAAGTAAAATTACTGACAGGATATTATGAAAAACAAATTGCGAGTTGCCCTCCTCTGTGGCGGCAAGTCCGGGGAAAGGGATGTTTCCCTGGCTGGTTGCCGTGAGGTGGTCGCAGCTTTGGATCCAGCCAAATATGATGTTGTTCAGTATGACCCGGCCACAGATCTGGCTCGTATCGCACACGATGCAGAACAGATTGACGTGGCCTTTATCTTATTGCACGGTCCTTTTGGTGAAGACGGCACCATGCAAGGTTTTTTGGATCTTCTTGGTATTCCGTATCAAGGTGCCGGGGTCCTGGGCAGTGCCGTTGCCATGGATAAAGATCTGTCCAAACAGCTCTATCAGCGAACAGGTTTGCCGGTGGCTAAATGGGTCATGGTAGATGCCAAGCAAGACTATGACGCCGGCGATATCTTGGATCAACTGAGAAGTCCGGTGGTCATAAAACCCATTGGCCAGGGTTCCAGTCTGGGCATGTGTCTGGCCTCAACTCCGGATGAGTTAACTACTGGTTTACGCAATGCATTCAAGCTGGATCAGCAGGTCATGGTGGAAGAATTCATTAAGGGGCGTGAGATTACTGTTGGTGTCATCGGCAATGAAAAGTTGACCGCCCTGCCGCTGGTGGAAATTATCCCGGGAGAGGAATATCCCTTTTTTGATTACCAGGCCAAATATCAACCGGGTGCCAGCAAGGAAATTTGCCCAGCGGATTTTGATGAGGTGATTACTCAGCAGGCTCAGCAATTTGGTCTTGCTGCTCATCACGTATTAAAACTGCGGGGTTATAGTCGTACAGACATGATGGTGAGTGATGACGGTGAAATATTCCTCATAGAGACCAACACCATTCCCGGCATGACACCCACCAGCCTTCTCCCCCAGGCGGCGGCTGAACATGGGCTGTCCTTCTCCCAATTATTGGATCGTTTAATCGAGTTGGCCTTGGAAACATAAATAGAGACTGAAGGGATTATTTGTTTAGAACAGATCTCTTCAGTCATCTATGATGTGGATAGCCAAATGTGCCAAGACTTCATAACTCGGACAGTCCATGCCCAGGTCTTTTAACACAAATATATACAGCCTCTACCTGATAAAGCTCGCCAAGTGGCTGATGCTGATCATGCCCATTGTCGCCCTTTTTTATACCGACAATGGTCTGGACCATTTTGACATTTTTCTCTTGCAGGCTGTCTACTCGCTCAGTGTAGCGCTCCTTGAGATCCCCTCAGGCTATATGGCCGATGTGGTTGGCCGGAAGAAATCTCTGATTATTGGTAGTGTACTGGGTACCGTGGGTTTTGGGATTTACTCGGTCTCTTCCGGCTTTTACGGCTTCTTGTTGGCAGAAATGGTTCTGGGGCTGGGTGGTAGTTTTATCTCTGGTTCCGACTCAGCCATGCTTTATGAGAGTTTGGCTGCCATGGACAAAAAACAGTGGTATTTTCGCCTTGAAGGGCGGATCACTTCCATGGGCCATTTTGCTGAGACCATTGCCGCCCTTTGCGGTGGTTTTATTGCAGTCTCTTTGAGTTACCGGGCAGTCTATATCTCCCAGACCCTGGTTGCCGCACTGGCTATCCCTGCGTCTCTCTACCTTCTGGAGCCCCCAAGAACAAACCTTATTCGTCGGCCCGGTCTAGGCCACATTGTCACGGTGTGCAAGGAGAGCCTTGTGGACAACAAGAAACTAAGCTCCACCCTGTTGCTCTCTTCCTTGATTGGCACATGTACTCTCTGTATGGCCTGGACTTCGCAAGTCTATTTTGTCAGCATGGGCCTTGGTGAAAAATCAATCACGCCACTGTGGATCCTGCTCAACCTGACCGTGGCTCTGGTGGCGGCCGTGGCTGATAAGGTCGTGGCTAAACTTGGTCGTCGCTTCGCCATCTCCTTCATCATCCTCATCATTCCTGGTTCGTATATTTTTCTAGGAGTGATGCCTTTGCTGCCGGGATTGTTTGTTCTTTTTGCCTTTTATGCTATGCGGGGCTATGCTACGCCCCTGCTTAAGGATTTGGTCAACAAATATTGCGCTTCTGAAACCCGGGCCACGGTGCTCTCCATTCGTAGTTTACTCATCCGAGTCAGCTTCGCGGTCCTGGGCCCATTTATTGGCAGCCTGTCTGCCGGGTATGACCTTGCGGTGGCCCTGCAGGTGAGTGGCCTCATCCTTGTGACCCTCGCTTTGCTTGCCGGGCTATTTCTCTTCCTCTCCGTATGGGAAGAGATTTCATAGTTTTAGTAGAGATCAACTGTAATGAGGAGTGAATAACTGAAAAGAGCTATTTCTTTAAAGAGAGATTAAACAAATGGAAATTTGGTCGTAAAGCCTACATGTTGAAAGTAACAACCGTATTATGTCAGCCCAGCCACAACCCAGATCCCTGGTGGTAGCTGTTCATCATGCCTGCGTCGGCCAGGGTTTGTCATGATTTATGTGACCTGTTTTTATAAAAAAAAATCGCCCAGGGTAAATTCCCTGGGCGTTTTGAAATCTGCTTGTGAGAAACTCTGCTTAAAACCTGGTTTCAAAATAGGGCTTTAATATTTCGGGAAGAGCGATGCAGCCGTCTTCCTGCTGGTAGTTCTCAAATATTGCCACCAATGTACGGCCAACGGCCAGTCCTGAGCCATTCAGGGTATGGACCAAGCGGCTTTTCTTTTCACCTTTGGGACGATAGCGGATACCGCCGCGACGGGCCTGGAAGTCTGTAAAACTTGAGCAGGAAGAAATTTCTCTATATTTATTCTGACCCGGCATCCAGACTTCAATGTCATAGGTCTTGGTAGCGGAAAAACCGAGATCACCACTGCACAGGGTAACCACTCGATAAGGCAGCTCCAGGAGCTGCAGCACTTCTTCAGCATCGGCCAATAATTGGTCAAGCTCCTGGGCAGAGGTTTCCGGGGTAGTAAATTTCACCAATTCAACTTTATCGAATTGATGTTGGCGAATAAGGCCTCTGGTGTCTTTGCCGTGTGAACCGGCTTCGGAACGAAAACAAGGGGTGTATGCACAGTATTTTACCGGCAGATCATTCTCGGCCAATGTTTCATTGCGGTGGATATTGGTCACCGGCACTTCGGCGGTGGGGATGAGCCAGAGATCCCAGTCCTGGGCCTTGAACAGATCATCGGCAAATTTGGGCAATTGGCCGGTGGCGGTCATGGAGTCGGTGTTTACCATGAATGGCGGCAACACTTCTTCATAACCATGCTTCTGGGTATGCAAGTCCAACATGAAATTGGTCAAGGCCCGTTCAAGGCGGGAGGCAAAGCCCTTTAGAAGAGCAAATCGGGCTCCGGATAATTTGGCGGCTCGTTCAAAGTCCAAAATCCCCAGGTTCTCGCCCAACTCCCAATGAGCCTTGGGCTCATATGAAAAACTGGGTACTTCCCCCCAGGTTCGCAATTCCAGGTTTTCTGAATCATCTACCCCTTTGGGTACAGATTCGTGGCAAAGATTGGGGATCTCCATGACTATTTCATTGAGATCCGTTTCAATGGTTTTCAATTCTTGATCAATGGTTTTGATACGCTCGCCAACGCTGCGCATTTCAGCCATAAGATCATCAGCATCCTCGCCGGCCTTTTTCAGGGCAGCAATTTCCTGGGAACTGATTTTGCGTTTATTGCGCAAGTTTTCCACTTCGCTCAAGAGTTTACGGCGTTTTTCATCAATGGCGGAAAAATTATCAATGCGGGATGAATCCATACCCCGAAAATCAAGGTTGTCTTTTACCCTTTGCAGGTTTTCACGGATGAAACGTAGTTCGAGCATGGTGGCGTATCCTTTTCCACTAAAGTGGGTTAATCTCGTGGATTGTTACGTAGGTCTTCAACGACAAATGGAGTGCAGCGCATAGCAACACTTTTTTTCTTTACCCAGAGTCTCGAGATGCTGAGAGCCACACCTTCCATATTGACCAGGCTGGGTAATTCTTCAGCATAGGTGACGTCATCAACCCGGAATTCATAGAAGAATGTATTACTGCTATATGGGTCTGCCACCAAGACGAGTTTTTCATCATCAAAGGGGTGCCTTAAAGGCGTACCGGTAAACGGCACATGGGTTTCAGTGAGTTTTTTAGTGTCTTTGGGGATTTTATAAGGCTGAAGGTCGAATTTTTGTGCTTTGTCTAGGAATTGCGAAATGGGCATGGTGCGTTCTCCGAAAGGTCTATCTGAAACAATATTGTTTTACTCGAGGTCCATGTGATAGCAAAGGTTTGCAAAGAAATCAAGACTAAGAGCCCACTAGCACCTCACCTTCGTCCATTTTGTTCTTCTTGAATAGTTAGAAGATATGCTTCGAAGATCAAAATAAACGAATTTAAGGCACTAGTGAACTCTTATGGTAATTTATGAGTTATGTTGGATGAAATGTGACTTTTTCTCCTGCTTTTACCAGTCTGCGGTGAGCTGGAATGAGGATAATGGCATCTGCTGTTTCATGGCGTTTAGTACGGCGGATTGAAACCTGGCCATTATTATTCGTTGTTTTCCCGGCAAGAAGTGATTGGAAGCCCGGTCGCCTGATATGGATAGTATCTTCAATTATGGCTTTCTGTGATTTGGGAAATGGACTGAATGCCCCCATTATAAGGCATAAAGCTGGTCCAACCAGTTCGTGAAAAAGAAGTCTGACGGCCGGAGGAGGGCCGGGTAAAGCGAAAATAAGGGTAGAATTCTTCACGCCCAGCATGGTGTTTTTCCCTGGATTCACTTGTAGGGATCGGTAAAGCACTTCGATTCCCAGCTCTTTAAAAACCGAAGGAATGAGGTCGAATTTCCCAGGGCCCATACCCCCTGTGGTGATAAGCACATCTGGACAGGTGGCCAGTTGCCGTTTGAGGTTTGCGATAATATCAGATTGTCTATCCTCAGCCATGGCTGAATCTGTCACAATACACGAGCTCTGGTGCAAAAGGCCTGCAAGTTGCAATGAGTTGGCACTGACTACTTGTCCAGGCAAGGGTGTTGTTCCGGGTTGCACCAACTCGCTACCGGTGCTCAGTAAAGATACCGTGGCAGGTTTGTAAACATTGGCGCTCACAACACCGGCTTTGGCCAACATGGCAATCTGCTCGATACTGAATGGTATGCCAGATTTAGCGATCACCTGATGATGACGGAGTATGGAGCCTTTTTTCTGAATCCAGCTCTTGGGTTCTTTTCTGGCAGGCATCGAAAGGGTTGAGTCGGAAACCGTGCAGTTTTCTCGTGGAATGACCTGGTCGGCATTTTTTGGGATCGCCCCCCCGGTCATTATCTGAACCGCCTGTCCTTTTTTGAGCTGTGGAATGTCGATGCGACCAGCGGGAATTTCTCCAACAATATTGAGCGGCCTTTCCTTAGCAGAGCCAGAAAAGTCGAGGTCTTTGGAGCGGACGGCAAAACCATCCATCAAAGCTCGATTGAAATGGGGGACAGGAATGCGGGCTCTTAAGGGGGCAACAGGAATGCGGCCTAATGCCTCGGACAAATGAACAGTTTCGGATTTGCCGGGTTGGGCATTTTCCTTAACACATTTAAGTGCCTGTGCCAGGGTAAGAGAAGTCATCTGTTAAGGCAGCTTAGATCGTCTTGACGATTGATATTGGTAAATATTTTTTTATCTGTTTGCAATGAGCTCATTTCTTTTTCATCCACCTTTCTAATATTCAGATTGTTAAGAACATCTTGGACCCTGTTTGCGCGGGACTCCAGAGCTGTCATGATAGAAGGCAAGGCAGTTTGGGAATAGACTGCGCAGAGAGGTTCCGGGCCGTTGGCGGTCCAGGGAAGGACCGCATCCCGGTTTTCTCTTTGTTCGCAAAGATAACGAATGATACCGGGTTGCAGGAGAGGCATGTCACAGGCCGTGACAAAAATATGGTCGGTCACGGCAGATTTTAAGGCAGCGTGAATACCAGCCAGGGGACCGGCACCGGGATATCGGTCTTTGGTCATGGGCCAATGGAGAAATTCATATTCTTCCTGGGTATTGGTCACCAGAAGAAGTTTGGGGAATATGGTTTGCAGGATACCAGCCGGATGTTCGATGAGATGTTTCCCATGTAATAATGCCAGAGCCTTATTGGCCCCAAAGCGGCTACTTTTACCACCGGCCAGGATAACTCCTGTGACGCCTTCAATCCTTGGCTCAGTCATTTTGGGAATCTGCGGATGTGTTTGAAATGGTTAGCGTCAGGTCTTGCACATCCTCACATCCTTTCAAGGTGGAAACAAGGCCGAGGACAGATTGTCGGATCATGCCTTCCAGAAAAGGTTTCATTGCAATGGTATGGCCGTTCACCTGAAGCACAGCATGGTTCCTGGACTGTGGTTTGATGACATGCTGGATCAAAAAATCTGCCAGCTCCTCAGGTTTATCTAAAGCGAGCACCGGTAGGTTCGTTGCCGGTTGGCCATCTGAAACATAAGCAAGCCAGGTGGTGTCAGGCTCTGGCAGCGGGTCTGGTGAAATGTCCAGGCGATGGACTTCAATTTTGGGGAATTTTTCCCGTTTATACCCTTCGGCAATGACCAGATCCATATCTGCAAAATGTTCACGGACTACTTGGTCCAGAGGTGTGTCCGTGTCAACATCGCGAATCACCCCGAGCCCAGTTGGCGAGGAAAGGGCGACTGTATCTGCCCCTGCCTGCTTATGGCGCCAGGTATCTTTGCCGGGAGTGTCCATCTGAAATTCATGGACGTGGTGTTTAACGGTGCCGATGCGGTATCCTTTTTCTTTCAGGAGCGGCAAGAGTCTTTCCAGCAATGTAGTTTTGCCGCTGTCCGGACGGCCCACAAGGCATACAAGAGGAACCATAGCAAAATCAACCCGGAGGCCAAGTCATCGCCCGGCCTCCTAAAACGTGCATGTGGATGTGAAAGACCGTTTGACCAGCTTCGGCACCATTATTCATAACCAGGCGGAATTGAGGAGCGCCATTTTCTTGGGCAAGTTCTGCTGCTTTGCGGGTAACTCTCCCAATAATAGCCTCGGTTTCGGGGGTAATGTCGTCTGGCCCTGAAATGTGTTTTTTGGGGATAACCAGGAAATGCTTTGGGGCTTGCGGGTTGATATCCCAGAAGGCGAGGACATCGGCATCCTCGTATAGTTTTTGGGCTGGAATCTCGCCCCGGATAATTTTACAAAAAATACAGTCGTCCATTGGCTTCTCCTTTGCTATGATATGCGTAAACGTTCATCAGCAGCTTATCTACGCCCATTTCGGAGTCTACGCTTACCTGGTCTGCTTACATAAACACCAGTATGCGGCGCAGCACCAAGTGAACGAATATAAGGCGCCCCGCAGGAGATAAGCGAAGACTTCGAGTGCCCTTGGGGTGCACTGGAGAACGCTTCCGGTTTTAGGAATATTATCAGCCGTTTTGCTATGACAACATACCGTGCTGTACAGGGGGATGTCAATTCATATGGAAAGTGAAAGTAGTGGACTGAAAAATCAGGTTGGCGGAATGAAAAGGCTCTATAATGCAACACTTTTTTCCATTGCAGGTCTGCGTGCAGCATACAAAGGAGAAGCCGCTTTTCGACAGGAAATATTATTATCCCTTATATTTATTCCTGCGGTATTTTTTTTATCGATTTCGTGGCTGTTCAAGGCTTTTTTAATTGTCTGTATGTTAATGGTGCTGGTTGTGGAGTTGTTAAACTCTAGTCTTGAGGCTGTGGTTGATCTGGTTTCACCTGAGTATCATGAGCTGGCTGCAAAAGCGAAAGACATGGGAAGTGCGGCAGTATTTATGAGCTTGCTGATTTTAGGCGTTGCCTTGATTTTTGCACTGATTGCAGTATTTAACTAATTAATCAAAGGAATTGTGTATGCGTTATTTTGCCATTGACGACCTGAGTAGGGAAGAGCGGGTTGTCGTAAAAAATTATTTAAAACGGAATGCCCAGCCAGCCGCCATTGATAATATGTTTTGGTTGCCATTGCCGGAAGAATTACTGGAGGAGCTTCAAAAAGAGCATGTTGAATGCGGTCCTTATTTCTTTGGCATAGAATTGCAGGATGATTTTGTAAATTTCGAGCTCTTGGTGCGAAGTCAAACGAATTTGCATTGTAATTGCATTGGATATGCCACTGATTCACAAAGGCAATTTCTCATGCAGTTTATTGATCGGTTAATCGAAGAAGAGCAGTTGAAAGCTTAATTAAACTTCAAGCTGTCAATACGAAAAAGGAGATAAGATGAAGAAGAGAATGGTGTTGTTGGTAATGGCATGTTTTATTGCCGGTTCTTTGCTCGGTGTATGTTTTGCTTTGGCCGCACAGGATGTAGGGCCAGAAGAAATTGTTCTGCGAACAAAGAAGAACAAAAAACCTGCCAAGTTTCCTCACCGGCAACATCAAGGTGTCCTGCAATGTGGTGACTGTCACCACACAAAAGGAGATGATGGAAAACAGGCGGCCTATACAGAAGGGATGGAGATCAAAAAAATGTGAGTCCTGTCATAATAAAACAGATGGGATAGTGAAAGATCCAAAGCTTCAGGATTTTAAAGGCGCTGGCCATGGCAAATGCAAGGTTTGTCATAAAGACAGAACTAAAAAAGGCCTGAAAGCTGGACCCACTAAGTGCTCTGGGTGCCATCCGAAAAAACTTAAGTGATTACAAGAATATTTTAAACAAGTAGGGAGCGATTTTTTTCAGTAAGAAAGACCGAGAAGGCTGAATCTTGATCACCCTGTTAAATACAGACGGTATATGTGGTGTAATCGGATTTTCCGATTACACCAAACCGTTGAACTTCTGAACTTTGAACCCAGAACCTCATTAGTTTTATTCCAGGTAGAAAGAAAATTCCTCCAAGGCATGGTCTATTGGGATGGCAAAACCAATTCCCTCAGTATTTCTGTGGATCATGGTGTTGACCCCAATAACCCTCCCAGTTTCATCAATAAGCGGGCCACCTGAGTTGCCAGGATTAATGGGAGCATCTGTCTGGATGATAGTGTTGTCTTTGTACTTTCGGTAACCCGAAATAATACCTGAAGTCACTGTGTGGCGTAGACCAACCGGATTACCAATGGTGAATACTTTTTGTCCCTGACGAAGGCTTAATGATTGTTGAGAAGGTTCGATATAAGGTGGATTGTCACAAAAAATGGAAATGAGCGCCAGGTCGAATTTGTTGCTTTTTTCTATCGAATCAATGGTGAATTCAGTTTTGTCGATGAGAATGACCTTGCCGTCGGCAGAAGTGGAAGAATCTTCAATGGTCGCTATCCTTTCTTTTTTCTTGGCCAGTACGGCTTTGTACTGATTGTATTGTTTTTCTCTGGCGCGAATATTGAGTGACACCTGTTTCCAGAGTTTTTTATCTCTGATTTGCTTTAATCGGCTTTTGAGATATTCAATATTGTCTTTTTCTTGATTCAGGTTCGCTTCCAGGGCTGTGTTTTCTGCTTTCAGTTTAGTCAGTTCATCGGCGTCAAATTCGATGACATGACGATTGGTAATAATATGACCTTGATCATCTATAAAGAAGCCAGAGCCACTTCCCCAGGGTGTTGAAATAAATACAGTTGCATTGCGGGCTTTCTCAAGGCTGGTGGGAGCAGGATTTGATTCGTTCAGCTGTTTGGCTAAGCCACCAATTTTTCTTTTTTTTGACGAACTCTTTGGGATTTTGTAATTACCGGCTCTAATTACTCCGCGATTTTCCTGGACCTGGAATGATTCAGTATCTACCAGTTCAGTTAAGTCATCGGTGAGTGGGGTGATGGGAGTGTCATTTTCGAAAAATAGAACAGCAATGGTGGCTAGAACCAGCATTACACCAGCCCCGGCAAGGAAACTTGTAAGGCCTGAATTTTTAGGAGAAGGAGAGGTCTGTTGCGTTACGGCGTGCAGTACGTTCTCTTCCCTTAGACGCTCTTGCCGTTCTTTATATTTTTCAAAAATTATCCCGCAGGATTCACATTCAATGGAGTTAAGTTGGTTATGATGGCATTTCGGACATTTCATAGCAATTTCCAGAGTGGATGGATTTCCACATAAAGTAACGTTTTTTTACTGGGGTGTGCCAGGAAAAGTTGCAGCGAATTTTATTTTTAGGTGGAAGGTAGTCAGTTGAATTAGAAATAAAAAAAGCCCCAACCGCATTAAGCGGTCGGGGCTTCAATATAGCTTCGTTTTATGGAGCGCTTAGTTTACCACCAGCAGATGGTCTGGTCAGCGTCAAATACCATATCAACGAGTTTGTCATAGTCAGGAGCATCGACATTCAGGTCGAAGCTCTCATTCTCACGGCCCTCGGAAACGATCTCCACCAGTTTGTTGACATCGTCGGTGGGGGCGGAGCGATATACATGTAAAATTTTCATGGTACTACTCCTTAATTAAAGTTGTCGTTGGTATCCAGGGGACGATTAATGCCGTAAGGGATGATGATATCCATATCCCGCAGCTGCTTACCAATTTCTTCCAAGGTAATAGGTGTCATACCGTGGTTGTCGCAATTGGCCTGTACAGTTGAGAAAACTTCACCTTCCATGTCACGGATCCACTCGATATTCTCTTTGTGGTATTCGCTCATGGCAGGAATTTCGTTGTACATGATATTGGCATATGCGTACATGTTCTCCACGGAAAGACCCAGTGTAGAACGGATGCCGTCCAGGCTGTACATGCTGTTTACAAGCAGAAAGCTAACTTTTTTTGACATGATTATCCCTCCTTATAAGGTCATGTAACATTCGTAATCTTCAATGACCTCACCATGCTGAGCCTGGGTAGCCATTTTCTTTGGCTCCAGTCCAGGAGGTACATCGGCCGGATCGTAACCACATTTTTTGTAGCTGTCCACGCAGATGGCCACGTCGTCGGCCAATTCGCACAATTCTGGGAATTGCTTGCATTTGGTGAGATGAACGCCTATCCAAGAGAAGAAAACCTTCACTTTGGAACCTTTTGCTTTGGCTGCCTTCACAACTCCCATGATATGACGCATATTCTGGGGAGAGGTGACAAAGATGCCTAAACTTTTTGCCATGGTATCCTCCGTATAAAAAGTATGGGGCGCATTCAGGACGAAATGCCGGAATGCGCCGTTAATATCTTATAAAAAACAGTATTTATTTTTTCTTGATGTAAAAGCGGATAAAGCCGGAATCTTCTGCTTCACCGAGGTACTCGTGGCCGGAACGATCACACCAGCCAGGCAGGTCGTTGCGAGAACCGGGATCGGTACCGAGAATTTCAAGAACCTCACCGGAATTGATTTTGTCCATCTCCTTTTTAGTGCGCAGGAGAGGCATGGGGCAACTTAAACCTTTTGCATCCAAAGTACGATCCCCGGTGATGCCGTCCGGGGCTGTTTTGACATCGCTCATTAGTTCC
This sequence comes from uncultured Desulfobulbia bacterium, assembly GCA_964443295.1. Classification (GTDB taxonomy): domain Bacteria; phylum Desulfobacterota; class Desulfobulbia; order Desulfobulbales; family CG2-30-60-27; genus CAYUCH01. The sequence continues at coordinate 17,787 of CAYUCH010000056.1, forward strand.
TCCTTTTATCTCAAATGAAATGTTCGGGTTCGTTGATCGAAGACCGAAAATAAAATTGGTACAGGTTTTAGATATTCAGCCGGAATGAAATGGCCCAATATCAGCTTTTGCAAGAAAAAAGTGAGTAACAGGAAAAGAAATATATGTCAAGGCCAAAGTGAATGGCCATTCAATGGCCATTTGTTTGATTAATACCGAAGATTCATAGCCTTCTCTGTTTTTATCATGCTGATTTGCATGGGGTATCTTGTCAACCTTCTTGACAAAATTTCCCAGCACGATTAAAGGGAGATAATTTTTTTGAGGTAAAGTGCCGCTATTATGGTTGGCATATTAGTTTTTACACACTTACGTGTTTTCTGGATTTATTGTCCGTTTATGGCGTTGATTTTGGAAAACATAAGGAAACAAGTGGGGAGGAGTAAGTTATGAGCGAAGAAAGCAGTGTGTTTGCCAGTAAGGCAAAAGATTTATACAAGAATTTGTGTAAGTCTGAATGGAATGCCATGACCACTGGCATGATTGTCGCCTTTTTGAGTGTTTTAATACTTGCCTGGTCTCGGCCATGGGGCGCGGTAGGCGCCTTGAGGAACTGGGGAGAGTGGATCATTTATTTCTCCGGTATGTGGGGGACCATTGGTTTTTGGGACGCTGATACTCCGAAAAGCGCCTTAGTCAATTCCGGCTCTATCATAGGTATCGGTTTCATCGGCGGTGCATTTATTTCTGCCTGTCTGGGCGCTGATTTCGCCATTCGTATCCCACCCTTTTTGGAGATGTTAAAAGGTATAATGGCTGGTATTTTAATGGGTGTCGGTGCTGCATTCGCCGGTGGCTGTAATGTGGGTGGCATGTATAACGGTATTGGTAACTTGGCCGGCAATGGATACGCAATGTGGCTTGGTCTTGTTATCGGCGTAATTGTCGGGCTCAAATATATCTACTGGGAAATGGAACATATCTCCTGGGGATCTGGTGGCGCTAAAACCATCGATTTTCCTGGTGGTCTGAAAATCGTTATGGGTATTCTGGGCATTGTTGCTCTGATCTGGGGAGTTTACTCTTTTGGTGATACCCTCATCCACGTTGAGGATTACATGGATTTGGATGAAGATGAGTCATTGGCTGTGAAAGGTGGCTTGGGAGGCCTTCTCCTCATCGCCGCTGCTCTTGGTTATGCCATGCAACGTGGTCGTTGGTGTATGGTACAGGGTTTCCGTGAGCCTCATATGACCGGTGACTGTACCCTGGCAAAATCTGTGGCTGTAAGTATTCTCATGCTTACCATTGGTATCGCAGTAATTAAAGCACTTGGTATTCGTGAGCCGATTCATTATGTGCGCGGCACCTTTGGTTGGGGCGCTGTGGTCGGTGGCTTCATATTCGGACTTGGCGCCATGCTGGCCGGTGGTTGCGGTTCAGGAACTCTCTGGCGCGTTGGTGAGGGCCAGATCAAGCTGTGGATAGTTGTACCTTTCTTCGGATTAAGCAACGCCTTGCTCCGCGGCTGGATGAAAGATAACGATTTTGAAGGAATGGGGCCATGGTTCAGCGAAGGCGTAACCGATGCCAGCAAGCTCGGCTCCTTTGTGTATATGCCAGATACCTTCCTGGGATATGGTGGTACGCTGACTTTGGTTGCAGCCAGTATGATGCTTTGGTATCTGGTTGTTACCTGGAACGAGGACACCTATAAATTGTTGGTTGAGATGTAATGTTATTCGAAATAGAGCCAACCGAAATCTCCGGGTGCCGGTTTGGTTATTAGTCTTTAATTAAAGCAGTCCTTTTCCTTTAGGGGATAAAGGGCTGCTTTTTTTTCTTGGAGCTAATGTGCTGATGGGGCTACAATGGGGGAAAGAAGAATAATCATTCTCTTAATAGAGTTGCAGTTCATTGGCTCCCAGCGGTATTAAAATTTAGGGGATTACATGGCCATTGCGGTCCCGGGTTTCAGACAACATATTTCTCTGGCGCCGGATAAATTATTAATTGGTGATGAGATCATTGTCCTGGTGGATGATGATCCAGCCCTCAGGGATCCGCTGAGGATATTTCTGGGTGACCACGGCCTTGCTGCAGAATCTGCGGCAAATGCTGAAGAGATGTTTAAAATTCTTGCAGCCCGCAACGTTGCCCTCATCATTCTGGACATTGGCCTTCCCGACGAAGATGGCGTGACCCTGATTCCTCATATTCTAGAGCAATACCCTGATGTTGCTCTTGTCATGCTCACGGGTGTGGCTGACTTGCAAACAGCTCTGGAATGCATACGTAAGGGAGCTGATGATTACCTGTCTAAGCCGGTTCAGTTTAATGAGATCTTTTTTGCAGTAAAAAAAGCGTTGGAAAAAAGAAGGCTTGTTTTTGAGAATCGTCGCTATCAGGAAGAATTAGAAAAATCTCATTTTCGAACCCAACTTCTCCACCAGCTTTCCATGCAAATGAACACGGTGTATCTCTCCACCGTGGAACTCGATGAAATTTTACAGGGAATTCTTGTTGGTATCACAGCCAATGAAGGATTGCGTTTTAACCGGGCATTTCTTGCCATGTTTAATGACGAGCATACTTCGTTGGAAGGGAGCCTGGCCATCGGCCCAAATAGCCGGGAGGACGCCGGTAAGATCTGGGATGATATGCAGCGAAAAGAGCTGAATTTTATTGATATTGTCCAGAATATCAGAGAGACCAGCGCTGATGAAGATGTGGCGGTAAACGCCATTATTAAATATTTAAAAGTACCTACTACCTATGAAGAGCACATCCTTATCAAAGCTGCCATGGAACGGCGAAGTGTCAGGGTTGAAAATGGCCATAACCATGATTGTGTTGTGCCGGGGGACTTGCTTGAGCTCTTGGGCGAAGACGCTTTTGTTGTTGTGCCGTTGTATTCTCCTGGACGTTCTTTTGGAGTCATTATTGCGGATAATTTTATCACCCGTGATTCCATTACCAAAGATCATGTGCAGGAGCTGGAAATCTTTGCAAGCCAGGCAAGCCTCGCCATTGAACAAAGTCATCTTTACAAGGAAATGCAAGAAAAGATTGGCCTGCTTGAAGATTTGACCCAGGAGCTGGATGAGAACAAGGATCTGCTTGTCCAGGCCGAGCGTTATTCCGCTCTGGGACAGATGGCTACCCAGATGGTTCATGCCATTCGTAATCCAATAACCTCCATCGGAGGTGTTTCACGTATATTGTCCAGAAAGCTGCAGGATACCGAGTGGACACGGTTTTGCAGTGTTATTTCCAAAGAAACCGAGCGTATTGAGCAGACCCTGGATGATCTGTTTAATTTTGTTACCCAGGCTAAGGCGAAGAAAGAGGTGATTTCTCTCCAGCCTCTAATTAATAAGTCTCTTCTTTTGCTACAGACCAAAATGTCGAAACAGGGAATTACCTGGGAAATGGATTATCCCAATTACCAGGTTGAATTCGCCATGGACGGCGCAATGATTCGGCAGATGCTGGTTCATTTGGTGAAAAATGCTGTTGAAGCCATGCCTGAAGGGGGACAGTTGAAAATAGCTGTCCGGCCAGAACGGAATTGGGTGCGAATTTCAGTTCATGATACCGGAGCAGGCATCCCCGAGGGTAGCCTTGAGGCAGCCAAAGATCCATTCTTTACAACGAAAACCTATGGGACTGGTTTGGGGCTGAGCATGGTTGAGCGTGTTGCCAAAGCCCATGGCGGCAATTATGTGATTGAAAGCAAAGAGGAAGGAGGCACTGAAGTCCAGGTTAATCTCCCTCTTTCACATACTTCTTCTTTTGAGTGAGCTTCCTCACCAGCATGGTTTCATATCAATGCCTGGCATGGTGTAACTCCACACCGCTATCTCATTTGATGGTTTTCCAGAGTATGGCATGAATATCAATGATTTGTTCACCATAAAAACCCTTCAAGTTGGCCCTGACTTAGGCAAAAGTACGGCGGCCAAAGTCAAGCCTGGCGGGCTGTCAATGCGTTTTACCCCTGGACAGCTTGTTCAGGGGAAGGTCGTGCAAACTCCTGGTCAAGGTGGACTTCTCCTGGATATTGAAGGTCAGACAGTCAGTGCCGAGAGTCGAGTGGCTCTCAAACCAGGTGAAACCCTCTGGCTGGAGGTGAAGCAGGGAGGTAATAAGCCTTGGTTCGTATTGGCTGAAAAGAAGGCTGCCACTTTAGAGGCTATGCGTGCTCTGCTATCAGATTCGCCGGGGCTTGCCAAAGCATTTCGGGGTCTATCACTGTTGACGGGTTCTTTGTCTTCTCAGCCTTCCGCACTCTCTCCACAATTGCAGGCACTCTTTCAGACTTTCAGTGCATTAAGTTTAGATGGACAACCAGCTCCAGAGGCAATAATGCGTCTGGTGGCTTGGATGGCTGGGCCTGGTGGTGGAAAGCGTCAGAGCGAGTCCCTGAAGCCTGGTGGTTTGGATTTGACTGAGGTTATGAAAACAGCAGGAAATGTCAATGCCCGGGCTTTATCTCCGGGTATGGACTCAGAAAGCCTGGAGCGCCTGGCTGGTTTTTTAAAAAGCATGGGCTCTGTTAACGAGGCGCCTGTTTCATCGGACCAAGAAGACTTTCTACTCTTTCCCTGCTTTTTTTGTGGAGAGGCTGGTTGGGGAGAGTGGATGTTTTCCCTAGATAGAGAAAGAGAAGAGTCTTCCAAATCACCGTCTTATTCCCTTGAGTTTTTTCTCACCATGAGTCATCTTGGCGATGTGCATATCAAAACTCAGTTGCAGGATCGTACGGTTCGAGGTGAAGTAGGAGTCGGGAGTGATGAGGTGTTGTCATTCCTGGAAAAAGAACTTCCCCATTTGGTCGAGGCCATCGAAGC
>CAYUCH010000057.1:0-22112 GCA_964443295.1 uncultured Desulfobulbia bacterium
ATACCCGAATGCCGCCAGGGAGTGGGGCTGGCAATATGTTTTTCCGGCAAAAAAGTTATCCACCGACCCCAGAACCGGCATAGTAAGACGCCATCATATTAATGAAAGCAGCCTGCAAAAAGCGGTTAGAACAGCAGCCGCGACTGCTTGCAGCATAAAAAAAGTAACTCCCCATATTTTTCGCCACAGCTTTGCCACCCATCTTCTTATGGATGGCACGGACATTAGAAATATTCAACAACTCCTAGGTCATAAAGATGTATCAACCACCATGATCTATACCCATGTTCTTCGTGAACACCAACGAATGACAATTAAAAGCCCGTTGGATTTCTGATTGCTCTGCCATTAATTCTTTCCAACCAGCTCAATGCGCCTCTGGAGGCCTTCCAGGTGTCACGCATCTCTTCCCGATACATCCAGGCCTGATCCTCGCCGGCCATAGTGAGTCCGAATTGATCTAGTTCCGGTTCCTTTACTCGGCTCGCCGTCAGATACTTGACCACCTTGGGAAATTCTTCAACGGCATTTTGGGCCGCCATAGTCGCTTCTTCTTTCCGGTCCAGTTTGTATAAGGCAAGGACCTTGCCGAAGACAATGTCAGGGAAAATATCATTCGGGTACGAGAGGGCAAGCTTGAGTGCCTCTTGGTCCAGGTCGGCTTGGAGATAATGGTTGATAAGTCCGGTCCTAAATCCATGATTGTCATCTGGGTTAACTCGGAGCAAGCGTTCAAAAGTTGCCATCATACGATCATCTTCGTCATTATCTTCAAAATCAAAGGCGTGTCTGACAAGAGTGCGTAAAAGGGGACGGTTGGCATCCACCAGCCAGGGCAGATAGCCTTCGGCAACGAATTCGAGAATGTGATCAATAATGGATAGAGCCCTATCCATTACCGGTTCATAGACTGCTGAATTAAATCCCGGCGCCCCCCAGTTGGGGTGCAAACTTAACAGCTCGATAAGATCGTCAAGAATATAAAGGCTGTCAAATGCTTTGGGATTGTGTGACAGGAAATCGATCCAGCCGAAATCTTCCTCAGGGTCCCAGGGATAAACATCGAGGTTAGGGTGGGGATTGATGGAAAACGGTTTGTCAAGCGGGCATTCATCAAACCATTTATCTTCGATATCGATCAGGTTCGCCGGGGGTATCACAGCATAACTTCCCGTCTTTATCATAGAGACATGCAATTCATCTTCCGGCTCATCCGCTTCCAATTCTTCAAGGGAATAATTCGGCAGCGGTCTGTTTTTAACTTCCTTCACCCATTGAACCAGCTCTTGACCAAGATTGTCGGCCATGTCGAATTCCAACGCCATATGGGCCTGTTCAGCACCTTCGCCAATGCCCCGGAGAAAGGCAAGCATGGGGTATTCTTCATCGGCCATCCCCATACGTTCCAGTTGTTTGACAAAGAAACGGGCCCGTTCTCCGGCCTGTTGAAATTTATTTTCCGCCATCAGCAATTGAACTTCAAGAAGGCGAAGACCTGGTGCGGCATGATCGTCCCGTTGCGCATTTTTAAATGCCTGCCAAGAGCCGTCGGAATCGCCGTCATCCATTCGTATGGTGGAAAGACGCTGCCAGGCTTCGGAGCGTAAGGGAGATACCGGAGTAAAGTTGACAATGCGGTCCACCAGTTTCCTTTTTTCGGTCTCTTCGTCAAGTTCCAGATAAGCGTCCATGAGCATGCTCAAAGCATAGGCGGCATCTGGGCCTGTTTCTTTGAAGGAATCACTGGAAAAATAATCTTCAAGATACAAAATTGCTTTATCAGGTCTGTGATCCTCCAGGCTGAGCTCCGCTGCATGGGCTCGGGCTCGAATAGAGATCCTGCCGTTTTTACATGCTTTCATCAGAGTATCTTCAGGGAGTACTTCGAAAACAAAGGGCCAGATTGCATCACTATGCAGCGGTTCGATAGGGGCATTGCCGAAGTAACAGCAACGTTTATATTTTTTCCCCGTTCCGCAGGGGCATTTATCGTTGGACCAGGAAACGGCATATTCCTAACCTTGAATTTTTCTCCCGGTAAGGGGGTGGCATTCCATATATGCAGGCCGAGCATGGTTGCCAGGGATCTAAGTTCCTCAGCAGGAACCGGGCCCATCAATATGTCGGAATGCAGGTGGTCCTTGAAGGTATTCCGCAGCCAAGCCTGATAGCGGTTAAAATCTTCATGACGGAAAATTTCGGTAACGGAATCCCGCATTAATTCATCAATGTCAAATGGCAAGTCAGACTCGAAGTCGGGCATGATATTTCCCAAATTGTCAATTTTTCATACGTTTTGTTGGATCTACAGTAAATTTCTGCGGCCAGTATTCGCGCCTTATTGAAATTACACTCAAGTATTTGAGTGATGATTTCAACCCTCTCCCAAGCACCTTCCCAACACATTAAATAAGCTTGAAATTTATAATATCGAATAAATATTCGTAACTTAATCATGAATAAAGGCAAGAGGAAAATCTTGATTTTTTTTTGCGCGGCAACAAAAAATCATTACAATAAAAAAAGGCAAAAAGAACCATGAATAGTCTCCTTTTGCCTTTTAAATTTTCATTCTAACACAATCTCCCAGACCGGGAGATCAAAAAATCATCAGCCACAGGTTGCGTCATTTGGATCATAATTATTGGCTGCGTTTCTGAAGAGATAATCGTTCAATTTCAACTTGTCTTCATTTGAAAGTGATTCCCAGGAACCATCGGTGGCGCAGGTTGGATATTTTTCAAAGAACACCCGATTCCAGGCAACCGGATTCTTAGATTCAGTGTAAATAAAACCGCCGTCCCCTTCTCTGTTGTGACAATTTTTACAGACAGTTCTAAATGATTTGTAGCCATCCATCATTGCTTCAAAAGTAAACTCGCGACATGTCTCTGTACCAGGATCGAACCTCTTTTCTGGCCCCGCCAAGGTGACGTTACCTATTCCCATGGCTAAAATTGACAAACCGATCATGAAACCAATTCTCATTGCATCCTCCCGCTGTTCTCAAACGAATTTTCTGCGCATCTATGCCTAATTACCTCTTATAGACGACAGGCAGGATGTGGAAGATACACCTATGAGGAGAATTGTGGAAAAAAAGGAATTACGATTGTTTCCGGTCACAGGCCAACTCGCCATGTTCATCATGGTAAAAATCACAACCGGATTCAAATTCTTTTTTCAGTTTGGCTCTGGCCCGATGAAGACGGATTTTGGCAGCATCCAGGGAAATGTCGAGGATTTCGGCAATCTCATTATTGGAAAAATCTTTGAGTTCGCTCAAAATAATGATGGTCCGGTAATCTGGTGCAAGCCGGTCTACAAATTCCCTGATACATTCATTCATTTCATCTTTAACAACATGTTGGTCTGGAGATTTAACAGCCGCCTGCAAGACTGTTGAGCGGGTATTTTCCATGTCGGCCTGCTGAATTGGGAAGCCGCTGAGTGGACCGGAAAAGGAAGGTTTTGCGGCCATTGATTTCAGGTTATCAAGGGCGGCGTTGGTGGCGATTCGATAGATCCAGGTGGACAATTTTGATCTGCCCTGGAAATCGGCAAGGCCGCGATTGACTTTTTCAAAGACTACCTGGGCCACATCTTCGGCAGAATGTTCACCCACCATTCGGCTGAGGTAGCGGACTATCTGGGGATAATATTGTTCATATATTTCAGAAAATTCAGGTTGGTTTTCCATTATCGCATTGCGCTCCAAAATGCTCGTTTTCACTGGACAACTCTATATTGTCAGACATGGAAGCATACTACAATAATGTAGATTCCATTTCATGTATCCTAATATATAAAGAGGCAGTGCATGCATACTTTTTAATCCGAAGGAGAAGTAGCACTTAAGATTACTTCCCGGCTTTCCGTTTCACCGGTATCGGTTATAAATGCCCCCACATACATGCGATAATTTCCATTGGGCAGAAGTATTACCGTGGGATCATGCAGGCTTGTAACATCAAGTTCCGTATAGTCTTCCGGAGCTAAACGAAGCCCATCTTCCAAAGTAAAGGTTTCACCATCGGCATCGGTTTTGAATGAATATATGCTGCCCCCTTTCATGACATAGAGTCGCCTTGAGCCATCGGGCAAGGCAATGGAACGTTGATCAACATAGGAATTGTTTCCACCGCCGGCGTCTTCATCTCCCAGAACATTGTCTGAAACGAACTGAAACGTCTCGCCATTATCCGATGAATAAGCTTTTCTGGCATTATTAAGGCCGAATTTATCACCCAGGTAAATCATCACCACCCCACCGTGGGTATCTGTGAAAGCTTCAATAATTCCAATCCACCCATTGTCTATTTCCTGGGGTGCATATCGTGCCCCTTCTTCAGTTGTAAAATGTATGCCATCGGTTGAGACATCGCTCACAACAACTCCTTGGTTCTCTGGGAAATAATATTTCCGCCATATCCCACCAGCCAACGAAACTGCTCTAGGATCGTACGGGAAAGCACCATCGGCTAATACTCCATCGGAAAATTGCAGCCCGTCAGTGGAGGTTGAGGATTTTTCTCCCTGGTCATGGTAGTAGAGATAGACCGTACCATTGGAATCAATACCGGCAGAAGGAACACCTCCGGACTCTATTCGGATGCCACTGTCCGGACTAAAATCTAACCCACCCCCTGTTTCAACAGGTGCTCCGCCGTCACTTCCTCCACTGCAGCCGGCCATAAAAAGTATTCCTACTATCCATAAAATGGCCAAACAATGCTCTTTCATATCGCATTCCTCCATAGGAGCCACTTAGCGACTTAGACTTCTTCCTCACACAGTAACTCAGTAAGACATAAAATGGTATGGTTTGCCCCCAATTCCCTGTAAAATACCCTGCCATGAAAAAAGTCGTCCTTATACAACCACCGGTGCAGGATTTCTATGATACTGATATCCGCCTGCAACCAATCGGTCTTTGTTCTTTAAAGGCTGCGGTGAAAAAATTTATTCCTGAGATCGAGGTAAAGGTTCTAGATTTTCACCAGGGGTATGGCAGGAAGACCATTCCCCTGCCCCGGGAACTTGGCTATTTGAAAGACTACTACTTCCAGCCAGACACCGGGCCTTTCCGAACCTTTGACCAATTTTTCCATTTTGGGGCTGATTTTGAATTGATTGCAAGTGAGGTCGCCAAGGAAAAACCAAACTTTGTCGGCATCTCTTCCCTTTTCACCCCATATTTCCGCGAAATACTGACCTGTGCCGCGGCCATTAAGCAACGCCTTGATGTCCCTATCCTGGTGGGTGGATCCCATGTCTCGGCTGATCCGGTATCCATCCTTGAAAACGATGCTGTGGATTTCATTATCCAAGGAGAAGGAGAGCGACCCTTAGTGGAGTTATTACAGGCCCTGCTGAATAATGGTGATCTCAAACAGGTTGCCAATCTCGGTTTCAAATCCAATGGCCAATGCATTCTCAATGAGAGACAGGCCAACTATGCTTTAAATGAACTACCCATCCCTGACTTTTCAGACCTGTCTTTGGATACATATCTCTATGATGGAAGGCCGGTGTGCATGATCATGGCCTCCCGGGGGTGTCCCCATGCCTGCGCTTTCTGCTCTGTTTCAAAAACATTTGGTCGAAAATACAGGCCCCGTGAACCGGAAGATATTCTTGCTGAAATGAAGGCAAGATACCTGGAAGGGTACCGGGTGTTTGATTTTGAGGATGACAACCTCTCCTTTGATCTCACCCGTTTTAAAGAACTCTGCCGTCTGATCACAACAGAATTTGCAGATAAAGATACTCAGCTTCTGGCCATGAATGGTATCTCCTATAAAAGCCTGGATCCGGAGGCGCTGGCCCTCATGAAAGAGGCTGGCTTTACACATCTCAATCTTGCCCTGGTCAGTGCCGATCAAAAGATCCTGCGGGCCATGGGAAGACCACATTCCGTTGAAGGTTTTAGTAAAATTGCCACAGAGGCATTTAGACATGGCTTGAAGACCGTGGCATACCAGATATTGGGACTGCCAGGGGAAAATTTACAATCCATGATAAGAACCCTTACCCTCTTGGCTCAGCAACCGGTGCTCATTGGAGTTTCCATCTTTTACCTCATCCCCGGCTCCAAACTGGCTGCTTCATTCCCAGTTCAAAATGAGATTGATTATACCCGGGCTCGTTCAACGGCAATGGCCATTGAGAGTGATGCTTGTAGTAGGGACGACCTTTTTACATTATTCATCACTGCCCGGATTCTCAATTTCTTGAAGGGTACATCTTTTGAACATGACGACAGCACCCTTTCAAACCTATTGAAGCGAGACTATCCTGATCCCAGAACCCAAAACGGTATACTCATACTAAGGAAATTAATGGCAGAAAGAACACTCCATGGCATCACCCGTAAAGGTGATCTTTTTCCTATACAGCGATTCAATGTAAATCTGTTTTTCCGGATACTTTCTGAAATTAAGTGGCTGAGGCAGTTGGACGGGAGTGAGCTTCATATAGTGGTGGATAATGAATTTCACAATATAGTATGATGTTGGAGAGAATAACCCTCACAAGACAAATATGAAACCTTGCGAGTACAAAATGGATTGTTTTAAGAGCCGTTCTCCAAACACCTCTCATTTATTCTTTTTTGTCTTTATCTTTTTATTGCTGGGTATTTCCGGATTTTTCCACACATCTCATGCCGACCAGATAGACCGGGTCAGGGTTGGCATTTTCCAAAATAAACCCATGTGTTATTACGATGATAGCGGTAAACCAGCGGGTATCTTTGTCTCGGTGGTTGAGTATGCTGCTGCCCAGGAAGGCTGGCAACTCAACTATGTTGAAGACAATTTCAGCAATCTTCGCACCAAACTGGGAAAAGGCGAAATTGATATTCTTCTTTCAACAGCTGTCTCTGAAGAGCGTAAGAAACTCTATGCATACAATGAAATCGATGTGTTCAACAATTGGGCAGAGGTGTATGTCAAACCAGGATCAAATATCCATTCACTGCTGGATCTCAAGGGAAAAGTTGTCGCCACTAAAAAGAGAGGGATTTATACAACCGGTCCGGATGGGATCAACAAACTTGACGAGAAATTCCAGCTGAAGTGTGAATTCATCCTTGCGGATGACTATTTAACAGGGCTCATGTTAGTGAGGGATGGCGATGCTGACGCCATGATTGTTAACAGATTGACCGGTGCTGAGTATGGTGAAGAATTGAGTCTGCAACGTAGCGGTATTGTGTTTGCATCTGTGAAAATTCGATTTGCCTTAAATAAAGAGAGTAGCAAAACTCCCTTGCTCATTAAGGCATTGGACAAACACCTGGCAACTCTCAAAAAAGACCCTAACTCCGTTTATCACCACACCATCAGTCATGCCCTGGGTGGAAGCCATACCCACGCTCTTCCCCATTGGATAAGACTGTCATTGATAATCACAGCGGGAGTATTGATAACACTGGGCGCCTTTGCCATTCTGTTGCGGTGGCAAGTGAAAAGCCAGACAAAAACGCTCCATGATACCAATATTAGATTAGCCACTAATGAAAGAAAGTATCGTCGCCTGGTGGAATCCACCAATACCGTTCCCTGGGAAATGGATTGTCATACGCGGGAATTTACCTATATGGGCTCCCAGGCGGAAATAGTTTTCGGTTACCCTGCTGACTCATGGATTGATTTCAACACATGGGTGGAACGACTCCACCCGGATGACAAAAATTACTGTATAGAGACATGTCAGTCAGCCACTGATCTTGGAGAAGATCATGAATTTACTTACCGGGCTCTTCATGCGGATGGCTCTATTCTTTGGATTCGTGACACAGTTTCTGTGGTGATGGGCCAAGATGGCCCGGAAGCTTTAGTCGGTTTTATGCACAATATCACCGAACGAATACAGAGCGAAGATAAACTGAGACAAGAGTATGAGCGCACAAAATTGATCCTCGAAACAACCCAGGATGGTTACATACTTGCCGACGCCACGGGCCAGATAATCGATGTAAATCCCGCATACAGCAGCCTCATCGGTTATTCCCGCAGCGAATTATTGTCCATGAATATTCGACAACTGGAGGCAACTCTGACCGATGAGGAGCTTGAGGGCCTCATCCAGAAAATGGTGAAGGCAGGAGGTGCCAGATTCGAGACCCGACACCGTCACCACGACGGACACGAGGTTGAGTTGGATGTTAATATCACTATTATGCAGAGTGAAGAATCCCCTCTTGTAGCCGCTTTCGTACGCGACATCACCGAACGTAAAATGATTATGGTGGAGCAGGAAAGTCTCCAGAAACAATTGGCCCAAGCACAGAAAATGGAGTCAATCGGCACACTTGCAGGTGGAATTGCCCATGACTTTAATAATATGTTGTCGGCAATTCTCGGATACACCGAACTTGCCATGGTGGATATTAATAAACCCGAAAGTATAAAAAGCGATCTTGATGAAGTTCTTAAAGGAGCAAACCGGGCCAAAGAACTTGTAAAACAGATTCTTACTTTCAGTCGTCATGGTGACCAGGAGCTCAAACCAACACGAGTACAATTGATCGTCCACGAGGCATTAAAACTGCTCCGGTCATCCATTCCCACGACCATCGAATTCAGGCAGGAAATTGATGAAAACTGTAACGAGATTCTGGCCGATTCCACCCAGGTTCACCAGGTTATAATGAACCTCTGTACTAACGCCTACCATGCCATGCGAGAAACCGGAGGAGTACTGACTGTTTCTCTTCAACCCATCAGCGTGACAGAGGAGAACTTGGGCATCCAGCCACACCTAAAGCCAGGTCCACATCTCGTATTGAAGGTCAAGGATACCGGAATAGGTATACCAAAAGATGTTGTGGGTAGAATCTTTGATCCCTATTATTCTACCAAGGAAATTGATAAGGGAACCGGCCTGGGATTGGCAGTGGTGCATGGTATTGTTACCAGTTTGAGAGGCGATATCACCGTGTCCAGTGAACCTGGAAAAGGCTCAACATTCAGTGTCTATTTTCCAGTCATTGAAGATCAATATGAAGCAATTGAAATGAATGAAACTATTCAAGATCTTCCCAGAGGCAACGAGCATATCCTGCTGGTGGATGATGATGAAACATTGGTCAAACTGAACAAGAAATCCCTTGAGATACTTGGTTACACTGTGACCGCTGAGACAGAAAGTAGCAAGAGTCTCACTACATTTCAGAATGATCCGCAACGTTTTGACCTGGTCATCACCGATATGACCATGCCGCATATGACCGGTATTGAACTGACTCAGAAGATTATTGCCATACGGGCTGATACGCCTGTTATTCTCTGTACTGGCTACAGTGATCTGACAAATGAGGAAAAAGCCAAGGAACTGGGGGTTTGTGAATTTGTCATGAAACCGATAAAAGCGAGTGACCTGGCCCACCTTGTTCGCAAAGTTCTGGATACTGCCTGATACGAAAAGACTCCCAAAATCCCTTGCGGTCTTTGTCAAAAAGGAGGTTTTGACTCAAAGCACATCTCCTCCCCGGTTTCAGGATGCTGGAAGCATAAGAAACAGGCGTGGAGCATCAGGCGATCATCAATTTTGCCACTGCCATAAAGCCGATCACCAACAATTGGAAATCCTAAGCCAAGCTTATGAGATGAATGAAGCCTTAATTGATGTGTTCTGCCGGTAAATGGCATGAATTCTATTCTGGTCTTTTTCCCTTCCACCGCAAGCTTTCGCCACCTGCTGATGCCTATTTTACCATTGGCCGGATCGAGAATCTGATGAGGCCGATTGTCGGGATCCAGGCGGAAAGCGAGTTCGATCTCACCTGAATCCTGTGCAACTATACCATCCAGAAGGGCGATATATCGTTTTACAACCAACCTCTCTTCAAATTGTCGAGAAAGGTTTCTATGGGCATTTACAGTCAATGCTAACACCATGATGCCAGAGGTGTCCATGTCCAATCTATGCACCGCCGGTTGGTCTATACACTCAGGGAACAGCCTCTTAAGCCGGTTTACCACGCAGTCCTGATTATCTGGGCCACGACCTGGTACCGACAACAAACCACCCTGTTTGTCAACCACCACAAAATGGGGATCTGAAAAGATGATGTTCAAGCCTTTTTTTGTTTTCACCCCAGTTCTCCAGATGAGTGCATTTCCAAAAATTCATTGATAAGCGATCAAAGGTAAAATGGCATTAATATCTTTTCTTGTTTGTATCAACCTGATTTTGACCATCAGCTAAATTGACAGTTTGATTATCAAATAAAAAAATCAAACCCCGCACAACATAAAACCCAAGATAGGCTGACATTTATCCTCACAGGAACCATAAAAATGGCCATGTTGTTTACTTTGGGATTTATTCTCAAACCCCCAATAAAACTCAGCCAAGCCAAGTGGTGTCAGGCCATTTTTTGCAGCTTGGTTCAAAAGCTTAGGAGCACAACAGTCACCAGTCCCGGTTGGCATACCGCTCTGGCCAATAAAAATATCATAAAGCCCTTTTGTTTGCCCACGGAAATTCGTTACTTCATAAAGTGCATGGATGTTTTTCATGAGTTGCCGGGATAACTTTTTACGTTCTGAAATGAGTGCTTTCTGTTCTTCTGTTGCAGGACGACATTGATTGATCAAGCGCGTAAGCTTTTTTATCTCTTTATCCCGGTCATTATTAATGAGATAAAACTTTTCTACATCAAAAAGAGGCGGCGCCCACCCGTCAACCTGCCAAACTCCATTATATTGGCCGGAGAAAGCTTTCAGTACTTTCTCGTGGCCATTCCTATCTAGGCAGACAAGCACTCCGAACATCTGTCCACGTGCATCACCATAAAGATATGCCGTCGAGAAATGAGGATCTGCTTCACGCTGACATACTGAATAATCCACCCTTTTCTTTTGTTGCAGGGTCTCCATAAGGATGTGGCAATGAAATTCTGCCTGGCCTACAGGCAAAGAATGAACCGCTTCACAGCGAATACAATACCCTGAAGTTGAGGCGTTCATCTTAGAAATCCTATAAAAATATCGGAAGAGGAACTCAAGGAAGAAAAAAATCAATCACAGCTTTTTAATTGTTTCCCGTCAATCATGATTTTCAAAATTGCGTTCTGCGCCTCACTCAACTTTAAAAACTTCACGGCCAAATGAATATGACTACAGTTTTCTACCGGTTTCACGGTTTGAATGCGAACCGGAAAACAGGGGATATCCAACAGTTCATCATTTTTTGAAGAACCAAGTGTAATGACAAATTTTTCAGCTATACGCGGTAAATCTTTACGACGCTGAAAAACACCTAAAACGCCTCCTTCACAAACATTAACAACTTCACCTTCTACAATGGAATCGCCTGCTTTATATGAGAGAGATTCATGAATCTCAATCCGCTCATGGACGCGTTTTTCAGCCGCCTCAGTTGCTTCGACAATCCAAGAGTTCATAACCGGCAAGGAAAAAGGTGCCATGATATGTTCGGAGGGAATGAGCCTTGAGAAATTTTCGGTGGATGCCTTCCTATATTTCCGACACCGTAATATTGGTTGGGACTCCATCCATTTTAAAAGATCCTTACATTGTACAGGGAATCCCTCGCTGATCAGCATGAGGTCGTAAGATTGTTTCTTCAGGCGTTTTTGAAGTTCTGATTTATCGCTGGCGTCATCAATAAGTACTTCGCGACAATTCTTAGAAAATGTAGATTTAGCGATATCCCGCAGGGTTTCAACTTGATCCACAATGAGAATGGTGAATGGTTCCAATTTTCGACCTTCGACGTATTGATTTATTGGGATTCAATTCTCCCAAAAACACGATATTTCATATTGAAATTAATGTTCGTAGTACCACAATACCTGGATATAATAACAAATATTTTTTTTTTGCACAGCTGAAAAGACTTTTAGAGATAAACCAGGGAGTAAATCATTGGATAGGGGGAACACAGGATTACTGATCTATGTCATCATAGAGGAGTTTGTTAATCTTCCTTTTTACATCTGTTAACATGAATGGTTTGTCGATAAAATCACTTACGCCATCGATTTCGGCGTCTTCACGATTGAGGAGACTTCCGTAAGCGGTCATCAGGATTACTTTAGATTCCGGTTGAATTTCCTTCGCTTTATTGACCACATCCATTCCTGAAGACCCAGGCATAACCAGGTCGGTGATAATGAGGTCAAACTGCTCCTCGTCCAGCATATCCATGGCTTCTTTTCCATTGGAGGCGGAATGGACCTTACAAATACTGCTTTCCATTGAGTTTTTCAAAGCCCAACGAACTAATTTTTCATCATCTACAATCAGGAGATTTTTCTTCATATTTCTCACCGTCCCACGAATTTAAGTTCCTTGCTTAACCAAAGAAAATCATTTCATGTGACCCATACAATCATTATTTATATATACCACATTGTGCAATTTCCACGCCAATTTTCTCGGTTAAAACCAGAGAAACAATTATAAAACGTAACGACATGTAATCATTTAAAAAATTAGCTAAATTCCGAAATTCCACCTCGAAAAAAAGACACATTTTTTTAAATAAAATGTGTCTTTCCACCCATGCCGGCGTCATTTCACACACTTGGCACGGCCAAAAGTCATAACATTTTTCAATAAAAAATCATACTTCTCAGCACAAGACACAAATGGCGATTACACTCAGGCCCGTAACTGTTCAGTAGTGCTCTAGATGCACGAAAGCAGGCTGAAGAGGTATACTAACTTTATGTGATTCAGCCTGATCGTGTGTAGATGGCGTGCTGCGGAAAAGTTATTAAAAATCATACTTTTTCATACGATATCTCAGGGTATCCCTGCTAAGCCCCAAAAGACGTGCTGCTTTGACCTGGTTTCCTCCGGCTGCATCCAGGGCCTGTTGGATCAATTCCCTTTCAACCTCTACCAAAGAAACACCGGTTGCCGGCAATTTCATATGCAATTTTTCAGCATCCTCCATACCTACGTCTTCGGCAATCTCCGCTGGAAGATGTTCAGGTAAAATCCAGTCTTCAGTTTCTAGAATAATGGCTCGTTCGATGATGTTGCGTAATTCTCGGACATTGCCTGGCCAATGGTAACTCATCATTATTTCTTTAGCTTCCGTAGAGATTCCTTTCACATGATGTTTGAAAGACTCATTGAATATAGAGATAAAATGATCGATCAAGAGAGGGATATCAGCCTTTCGTTCGCGTAATGGTGGCAAGTAGAGGGGAAAAACCTTCAAGCGATAGTACAGGTCTTCTCTGAATTCGCCATCTTTGCATGCCTTGGCCAGGTCTTTATTTGTTGCTGCGATAATCCTTACTTCGACAACAATATCCTTGCTGCCTCCCAGTCGTTTAAAGGTTTTGTTCTCGATAACCTTTAATAGTTTTGCCTGGGTGGACAGAGGCATATCGCCAATCTCATCAAGGAAGATATTGCCACCATCAGCTAATTCAAAAAAACCACGCTTTGCTGCCTTTGCATCGGTGAAAGCCCCTTTTTCATGCCCGAACAGCTCACTCTCAATTAAGGTTTCCGGTAATGAAGTACAATTTATCTCCATAAAAGGCGCTTCACTTTTTATGCTTTGATAGTGAATAGCTTTTGCAATGACATCCTTTCCCGCACCGGATTCCCCCTGTAACAGAACGGTTGTGGCTCCACTGTTGGCAATTTTGGCCACCATCTGCAGAACTTTTTGCATGGCCTGGGTTTTACCGATGATGTTATGGGGGCCAAATTAAGTCTGTCGCTGGGTCCGACAGGCCAGAACCTCTTGTTTGAGGCTTACCGTTTCAAGGGCCTTGGCAATCATGATTTTCATTTTCTCAAAATCAAAAGGCTTTTCCAAGAAATCAAAAGCGCCAAGTTTCATGGATTTAACAGTGGTATCAATATCACCATAGGCTGACATCATGATCACCAGTGATTCAGGCCGTACTTGTTTGACATATTCGAGAATTTCCAAACCACTGATCCCTGGCAATTTAATATCTTGCATGATGAGATCGGGCAGTTCTTGATTGATCATCTGAATTGCTTCTTCTCCGGATTCTGCCGTAGTAACCTCATAGCCTTCTTTGGTCAACTTTTCCGTAAGCGACCAGCGAATTAACTTCTCATCATCAACTACCAAAATCCGTGCTTTGATCATAACACCCTCATATGTACATCATTGCCTGGTACAAATATTCAATATTTTCCAATCCAAAAATCGCCCTTATTTCTCAGAATAGGCATCTACAAAATTCCGTAACTTAAGTCTGCATTCATCGCTGCATTCAGTAAACCAAATTCCTTTGCCTTTGAGGACATTGCCATGAACATCTTTTGTAACGCCAGTCCATACCACCTGCCCTGTAACTCTCATTGTAAAACTATTATCGGGCAATGAAAATTCCAATGCCACTTCCGTACCAAGGGCCAAAGGCAGATCTGTTTTCAGAAATATACCATCTTCACAGATATTCACTGCCCGGACTTCGTAAACATCTACCCGCTCCTGGGTGCCAACCCAATATTTGACATCCAAAACAAAAGGAACGCGGTTGCTTTTTCTCTTATCACCATGTGCCATAGAATGCACCACCATGATCTTCGCTCACAAGAATGATCATATATCATCATCTGAGTTGCTCGGTTGATCATCATCAGTCAAATGTAGCGTAATCTGTTCCTGTCGGATAGACAGGACAAGGGTAAAACATGTGCCACGATTGACTTCACTGGCAAGAAGCAATTCGCCATAATGTTTGTCAATGATTTTTCGACTAATGGATAAACCGAGCCCTGTACCGGTATGGCGGGTGGTAAAAAACGGAGTGAATATTTCATCCATCTGTTCCGGTGGAATACCAACACCCGTATCCCGCACATCCACCTCAACCCATTGTTCACCAGACTCTTCGCGGGTTCGGGTTTCCATGGTCAGAATGCCGCCGTCAGGCATGGCGTGGATCGCATTGAGGGCGAGATTTACCAGGACCTGTTGAATTTGGTTGTCGTCACACTCAACTTGTGGAATATCAGCCCCTAAAACAGAGGAGACTTCAACACCTCTCTGGACAGCATTATCACGAACTAATGCCAGGGATTTGCCGACAATTTTGTTGATATCATGGAAATCAAGCTCTGGATCACCGGTTCTGGCATAACTAAGCAAGTCTTTAACGTCACGATCTATTCTGTCAATCTGTTTGAGTATTTCATCAAATATTTCAAGCCGTTCATCACTTTGCTCACAACTCTGCATGAGGACTTGTATGGCACCGCCAATGCCGGCCAAGGGATTTTTTATCTCGTGGGCAATACCAGCGGCAAGTTCACCAAGGGTTGCCAATCTATCAGCCCGCTCCATTTGATCCTCATGGTACCGACGGATATCTTCCCTGGCTTTTCCCAAATGAGCCAGCATAGTATTAAAATTATCACCAAGCTCAGAAAATTCTCTGGTTGAACCGGCAGCCTGAACCCGCGCTTCCAAATCTCCGTCCCGGGCGCGACGAATGGTGGCAAGCAAAGCATCAATGGGCCGGTTAACCAGTAGAGTCAAGAGAGAAAAAATAGCAGAAGTCAACACCAGAAATGTTAATATGGCAGTTATGGCCATTAGTTTTTTCGCTGAAGCAAGACGGGCCAGAATACTCTTTAAGGAGACATCGACCTGCAGGATACCATTAACTTGATTATGGGTATCTCCATGACAACGAAAACAAACCGGCTCATTAACAATGGGTTTAATAAGATAAAAAAGCGGTTGCTGGAGGTTTTTATCGTCCAGCACGGTCTTAAAATTTTGATGGTGTAAAATGCGAAGTTCGTCCATGGCCACTTGGTTGCCCACCTCTTCCGGCCGGCTGGACATAACGATTTTACCCTTGGTTGAAAAAATCCGAACCCGTTCAAGATCGGGCAATGTTCCAACAGCTTCGATAATACTGCGAACCTCGGCCAGTTTACCTTCGATCATGAAACTTCGAATACTTTTATGGATGGTAACAGCTATATCATTGAGCTTTTCTTCGGTGATTTCTCGAAACTGATTATACTGAATACGCAAATGGAGATAGGAAGATATTCCAACAGCAGTGAAGAGAATCAATGCCAATGGAATAAAGAAACGGAATTTTAATCCGTCAATTTTTCCTAATATATTCCCTTTAAATTCCATAAAAAACTCTAATACTGGACACCTTGTAAAATTGCCCCTTTTTACATTGGTAAAAATTCAAGCGAATCCGGTTGTCAAATTACCAAAAGTCAATTGTTCATTATTAATTGTTACTAATTGATTATTGATAATTAATACTTGTTTTTCACCTTCCAGGCTTCCCTCTCTTTTTCGAATCATGGTAATACTTAAATCGAAAGAGCGCATCAAAACCGTGGCAATCTTTACATACCATATCAAAGGTCTGCGGTCTTAGGAAGCTATCAGAGGCCGTTCCTTCAAGGTTCTCTTCTGTTCCTGCCTCAAAATGCCGAGGATTCCATTGATGAACATTATGGCAGGAAGCACAGGCAACATCGCCGACCTGCACTGATTTGCCTGAATTTCTATCCCACATTGGGAAAAAATTGGGACGGTCTATCTTATCCCGGCCAATATTGGTTACCAGCTTGTCCCTTGGGTGGAAGGCTGTTTGAGGTATTTTATCCTTAGCGCAGCCCTCGCGCCAATGGCACGAATTACACATCTCATCAAGTATTCCGTCGCCATCCTCAAATTCACGGGCCCACAGAAACAAAGGGTGGACTGCATTATGAACAGCATGACACGCCCCACATGGTCCTGATTGCTTGGGATTCTGATTGAGAAGATTGCTTGACTGAGGAGCAGTGACCAACATATCATGGTCTGTTTTTACCAAGAGAGACTGATCCTTATGGCAATCAGTACACAGTTCCGGATTTGGAGAATTAGGTAGACGTAGAAAACTATTCTGGGAATCTCCCTCCACATTTTTCCCCATGCCTGGTTCGCCTTTATGATTCCAGCGGTGTAGATCATGACAGGTCTGGCAGGTAATAATACCTTTTTTATCCTTCTTAGCCTCACTGTTATACAAGGGCAATGTTGTGCTCAAGTTGGCCTGAGCCGGGGTAATATCAAGAGGATGTGAATTTTTCTTAATAATTTTCTTGAATCCAGGACCGTATGAGACATGACAACTGAGACAAAGATCTTCTGTCAACCATTTACCGCGGGAAAGTCCTCGGCCCCAGAGAAAATCCTTATCTCCCCCATGCACCAGATGGCACACTCCACAGACACCTGATTCCTCCGGCGACTGGCCCTGTTTATTTTTAGAATCTGGCCCGGCTATGAGTAGATCATGGTCTGTTCTAGCAACAGGTGCTTGGGATATATGACAATCAGCGCATAATTTCGGGGATGGTGAATTTTCCAAACGCAAGAAACTATTACGGGAATCTCCCTCAATATTTTTACCCGTGCCAGGTTGCCCTTTATGATTCCACCGATGTGGATCATGGCACGTTTGGCATGTCATAAACCCCTTTTTCTTTTTATTCCCCTTCTTGTCATACAGGGGTAGTGATGTTGCCAATCCCTTTTCACTGGGCGCCAGATCCACCGGATGGCTATGATTGGCGACCAGTTTTTTGTTTGCCACACCCTTTTCAGAATGGCACTCAATACAGAGCGTTACACCATCGGCTAAACCGCTCTCTGAATTACGCGCCCACAGGACTTTTTTCCCACCACCATGGACGAGATGGCAGCTGCTGCACACACCTGACTGGGCAGTGGTTTTGCCTTTTTTATTTTTAGACTGGGCAGCAGTGATGCGAAGGTCGTGTTCTGTTCCTTTTACGAGGGCCTGTTCTGTATGGCAAACCATACACAGCCCGGATTCTTTGGCACTGGCGACCAGGAAGTTTTCATTATCAGAGCCGTGCACACTATGACATGTTTCACAAATCACCTGATTCTTCTTTGAACCTTCCACTGCCCCCGCTGCTAGCAATTCCTTTGGTATGGTAAGCGCAGTAGAATTAATTGGATGATTGCCATTGGCCGGACCTCCCGCTTTGTCCGAGTGGCACATGATGCACATGGCCGAATTTTCATTTGAAAAACGTAAAAAGATGGTCTTTTCGATTCCCATCTCACTGGAAACGCCGTGGGCGGTATGGCAGGTGGCACATTGCATATTGCCATTTTTATCCAGAGGAAATTCTTTTGGAATTTTCATGCCCGGTGGTGGCGGCTTATTAATTTTATGTCGCCGGTCATTAAATATGCGTACCCGTGAATCAACCACTGATCCGTCATGACAAGAGAAACAGATCTCCGCTTCGGCAGCCACTGGTACCGCCTGATATTCCACAAGGTCAGAACCGCGGCCATCGACAAAAAATGTATCAATCCAACGATAATGGCAAATGGCACATTCCTTGGCGGAGTTGGGATTTCGCGGTGCCTCCACAGCAAAACAAAGCGGAACCAAAAGGCATACAAATAAAGCAGTGAGAGCAAAAGCTATTGATATTTTTTTTCTGAATGGGACAAACATTATATATTCGCTTTTTCCCTTAGTGCCAAAAATCTCACAACTCTATAAATAGTCGGACTAGTCGCAAACTATTAGTAACCAATTGATAATGCGTTCATTTACCCTTCTCATGTTGCTCTTCAATTTGATACACCCCTACCCTGTTGGCGAACATTTCAACCACATACAATCGATTATTTTTATCAATAGAGATGCCAACAGGAGAGTCAAATTTATGAATCTTTTTGGTGGCAGTATTGGCAACCACAGAGTGAAACCAACTATTGGACTGGAAAACCTGAATAACATTCATGTAGCTATCGCCAACGCATACCAGGCCGTCTTGGTCAACTGCTACTCCTTTAGGACGAAAAAAATTACCCTTCTCAACCCCCCAGCCACCGATGATGTTGACAAAATGTCCTTGGGAATTGAAAACCTGCAGCCGGGTATTAACCACATCGACAATATAGAGAAAACCGCTGGCGTCAATATCGATCAAAAATGGATAGCGGAATTCCCGCTTTTCGCCACCGGGTACTCCGAAATTGTTTAAATATTTAAGCGAATTCAGTTCATAAGTAACGATGGTATGATTATCATTATCTACCACAAAACAACGATTCCTCTTTTCATCCACCGCCACATCTGTGGGATCAGCTTTTTTTCCATCCACAGAAGGTATGACAACTTTCCTAAGAAACTTTCCCCTGGCAGTAAAAATCTGCAGACGATGATTGCCCGAATCGGCCACATAGACTTTTCCCGAGTCGCCTATGTCTATGCCGAGAGGAAACAATAACTGGCCATCCCTATTTCCTTTAACGCCAAAAGAAAAGGCAAAATTACCATTCTTATGAAAGACTTTAATGGCATTATTGACTCCATCCACCACATATATTTTTCCGTCCGGAGCCACTTCCACATCACTGGGTTGCAAGAAATCATGCGAAATATCAAAAAGATGAGAGATCTTCTTCAAGGGGACTTCTGCCATAGCGGTGGACAAGGACCAACAACCACCCAAAAGGACTATAAGGTTAATAATTATTATTTTGATATCAAATCTTAAAACCATCAAAAATTCCTTTTGGACCACTACCAGCCTGGTGACAATTTCATTTTACTGTTGCTAATAAACCACTAAGGACACAGAGTTCACACAGAAAACTAATAGAACAATTCTCTCTGTACCCTCTATGCCCTCTTTGGAAAAAAAGTCATTCGCTGTACTCAAGAAAAGGCCGGCAACATCATCGATATTACCGACCCTTTTACCATCACCTATTTCTATACCATCAGACCTCTATGGTTTTCGGTTCTTTGATTCACCGGGCTGCAACATCTTAGGCATGTAAAATTTAGTATATTTTTTGATCATGCCAACAACCTCGGTGGAGGTAATAGAATCTATACGTTTCTTAGGATAACCTAGGTCGGCCAGTGGAAGTAACGGCTTCTCCTTTTGATGGCAATCCTCACACATATAGGGCCGCTTGCTGATAATTTTGTGAATCATCTTTTTCGCCTTGGATTTCTGTACCTCATTCAACTCCTTTTCATGCAGGCGGAATTCAGTGGCAAAACTGATGCGATCTTCACTATCAATGCGGGAAATTTCACCATCAATCATGATCATTGGTGAGATTTTCGACGCATAGGTACCTGGATCTCCACCAAGTACAGGGCTGGGAACGGTTTCTCCACTTTCCCGACCGTACCACTCAAAGACGCCGGTTTTTTCCTCTTCCGGAACTTTCACATGGCATGTCTGGCAAGCGATAAAAAAGGCATGCATATTCAAAAAAGCCCGTAATTCCTTCACTTGATCATGGGGCATATCGCCATGACAGGAAATACAATACGAACGCTTATCCGGACCAACGTCAAAACCGATGTGATGAAAATGACCTTCGATCCGTTGGGTTTCGAGGATTTTATATCCGAGATAATGCTTAACCCGCTGATCACTCTTTAAAATTACCTTTTCAAAGGTGGTCTTTTCCTTTTCTTTTTTCGTCTCACCTTCGGCAGCAATTATTTCCTTCATTTCCTGCCGATCATGATACTCGCGAATGAGGTGAGCAAAGGTGAGATTCCAAATGAGCACAATGAATCCCACCGTCAAGGCCATACAGACCAGGATATATATTTTTTCCATGAACTTTTTCATGATTAATGTCCTCCGCCATGGGGTGGTAATATTTCATTTTCCAGGCCGGCTTCTTTCATAACTTCAACGTATTGCTCATAATGTTCTTCTACCATGAGTTCCTCGGTGAGATAACCGGTGATGAAAACATTTCCCATTGGAAAAACAGCCACTGAGAAATGTACATTGTACCAATGCCATATCATCAGAAAAAGAGCAGCCAGTAAGGCTTCGTCACTGTGCATAATGAGACAGAAATTTATGGCCCAACCCGATAAAAAATGGGAGGCAATTTCCTTCTGCCACATGATAACACCAGAGACACCGATGATCACCACACCCCAGAAAGGTGCCCAATAATCAAATTTCTCTTTCCATGTGAAACGAGCCCCATCGGGACGTACATTAGTAAAAAACAGCAGGTATTTCATCAGGCCGATGATGTCATGTAAGTCTTTCAAGTTGGGTACCATGGGCTGTTTGGCAAGCATGAGCAAAAAATTCCCCATGCTCAACTCACCCTTCTTCTTCATTGGAACAAAACTGTTCTTATAGATAGTTACAATGAGATGATACACATGGTAGAAAAATAGCAGCAGCAAAATACTACCAGCTACTTTATGGACAATGGGCGCAGCCGTAATACCACCGAACCACTTATAGATCCAGGCAAGCCACTGGGCATCATGAAATTTTAACGGCATGCCGGTGAGTACCAGGACAATCACCGAGGCTGCCAGGATTATATGTTGAATCCGCTCACTGAGGGTGAAACGGAAAAAGAATTTCTCGCCGTCTTTTACCTTAATTTTTGGATATGATTCCATGGTTATTTCCTCCCTCCAATCTGAGCATTGGGGAACAAACGACGCAACAGGTCGAGAAAAATAATGCCCATGAGTGGCAACAAAGTACCACCGGTCAAAATTATGAAAAACGTGGTGAAGTAATATTGAACCGGATTCTTATCCAGATTGAACTCTGGATGGGTCTTGTACTCCGCCAGTCTTGGAGCGGCATTTGGATGACAGTCCTCGGTGGCACAAATCTTGGCCTTGTTATCCTTATGCACGGCAGACTCTGGATCATCATTACCCCGCATCTCATGGACTGATTTTCCTTTAACTACATGGCAATCCAGACAGTCCGGTACCTTTTCATCAAGGAACTTGGCTGCCTTGCCGTGATACGTTTCACCATAGGAATAGAATGCCCTCGTTTTGAGGTCATGCCTGGCCACCAACTCTTTATCATCGTGGCAACGAGCACACATCTGGGCAATATTGAGTGGACTGCGGCTTTTATGGAGCCTTGTAGTGATGTGGTTATAAAAACGGTAGATGAATTCGTCGTTCTTATGACAAACTCGACAACGTCCAAGCGAGTCCTCAGATATACCGGATCGAACTGTTTTGAAAAATGTGGTGTTACCCACGAAAAGTGGACACATCTAATTGCTTATGTTGTTGTTCAAAT
>CAYUCH010000058.1:0-21758 GCA_964443295.1 uncultured Desulfobulbia bacterium
TCATCCTGACAGGAAAGCCGCTTGAAGCTCATACACCACATTTGACAATAACTCACACGTAGAATCTCCATATCAAACATTGTAGCATAATTTAATGCGGAATCAGATTGTTTGTCTGCACCGTATATATACGATGCGGACGTGAAAAACGTTCGATATATTTATATATTTTGTGGTTATTGGGCTCCACTAATGACACTATGTTTTATTAGTTCTATCACTGATTTCATTCTACTCCAATCCACCGAGATAATTATAAGAACTGAACTTGGGGAGATGCTTTTTCTTTCCACGTCCTCTGGACTTTTCCTTTCCCTTCTCCTTACCAGGAGAGCTTTGCTGCACTGCTTCCCACTCTCGTTTGCCAAGGCGGGCATTTGACAGGTCCACCACACCATAGGAAAGACCCATGCTTGCCATCTCGGAAAAATATGGAAAAAGAGAAAAAGGCTCCTTGGCAAAAGCCTGGGTTAGGTCTCCTTTCCGGGTTAGAAAGAAATTCTCACCCTTTGGACTTACAAAAGGAACGCCTTTTTTGAACCAGTCGGCATCAAGCCTGGCGGTAAAAAGCGGTGGCATGCCATAGACCATCAGACCACAATTCCCCTTTGAAATTTTCAGGACATTGCGCAGGTTATTTCTATCCGTTTCTACAGCAATTTGTACATATGACAAGCCCAATTCCCGTGTTGTCTTGAGAGCCTGGGAATTTAATACATTCAATGAAAAATCTCCGTGGATGACATCAT
Source organism: uncultured Desulfobulbia bacterium (assembly GCA_964443295.1). Classification (GTDB taxonomy): domain Bacteria; phylum Desulfobacterota; class Desulfobulbia; order Desulfobulbales; family CG2-30-60-27; genus CAYUCH01. The sequence goes on from CAYUCH010000058.1 coordinate 750, forward strand.
TGGATCCGGTCTTAAAAAACTGAAGTTGGCTGACATGGCCGACCTGCCATTGACGATACCCCTGCTTGCTTAGAAGAATCACGGCATCGCGATAAAAGCTGAGTTCTTTCTCATGAATAATGGCAGGCAAGGCCCAGATAATCGATTTCTTGTATGGTCCCAGAACCCGAGGTGCTCGCTTCACCTGACCTAGAGTGCGGCGGTTTAAATCAACAAGGGTTGCCACAGGTTTGAATTGATGTCTGTGGCTGACTGCCTTGAGATCATCAACTCGTAACCAGAGAGGCAGCCTCTTGCTCACATACTTGCCTGAGACTGCTTTTTTACCCATAATTTTTTTAACTAAGATTGCGACGTGTTTTTTTTCAAACAAAGGTGCTACTTTTTTCTTGAGCTTTTTCCCAGCAACCAGCTCGGTTCCACCGGTCACCCGACCTCGCCCCACAACATCGACTTTAAACAGGCTATCACCTGGCGAAAAACCTCCAGGAATTTTCATTTCAACCTGATTGCCACTTTCTCCCTCTGTGATCTGCCTGCCATTGCTAAAAAGCTTACCGAGGGAAAATGAATGTCGTTCACCTGATCTTTCTTGATGAATACGCAGTCTATCCCCAGATTTAAGCGACTGGCGTAAACGTATCTTTGCTGCGCCATTTTTTCCAGCACCGTTAATCTTGCCAAGGAAAATACCTATGTTACCGGAGTGCTTTGGTGAAATAATTTTTTCTGCTGACATGCCGGTAAAATAGCCACGGGTGGGTTTCCTGCCCATGGCATTCCCCAAAAGCTCGCCAGCCTCTTTCAAAATTTTTTCATCACCTATATTATCCATTGCCAGACGGTATGCCTTCACTACGGAACGAACATAATTGACACTGCGCATGCGGCCTTCAATCTTAAAGGATCCAACTCCGGCCCGAGTTAATTCCGGTAAAACCTCTATGCCGTTCAGGTCATTCATTGAAAAAAAATACCCCGAACCGCCTTTCCCTGCTCCGCCGCTATAGTGATACCGTCTGCGACAAGGTTGCACACACCGGCCACGCAGACCACTCTTGCCTCCAAGATAACTGCTGAATAAGCAAAAACCTGAATAACTGAAACACAGAGCACCATGAATAAATGTTTCCAACTCAACCTGTGGATTTTCATGACGAATGGTTTTAATTTCAGCTATGCTCAGTTCCCTGGCCAAAACCACCCGTTTGAAACCCATTTGGGCAAATTGTTTCACAGATATGGAATTATGTGCTGCCATGAGAGTTGAGGCATGCAGGCGTAAATTTGGAAATAATTTTTTGGCAATCCGATAGACCCCGAGGTCCTGGCATATCAGGCCATCAATGCCAACACCGTCTAAGACAGAAAGGACCTCCACTGCCTTGGGTATCTCCTCTTCTTTGATGAGGCTGTTCATTGCTGAGTAGACTTTGGCATTCTTACCATGCGCGTATGCTGTCATGGCAGCAATATCTTCGTAGGAAAAGTCCTTGGCAAGGGCTCTAGCATTTACCGCCGGTGCCCCGATATAGATGGCATCAGCCCCTTCTTCCACTGCTGCTTGAAAAGCCTGCACTGTCCCGGCTGGTGCCAACAGTTCCATATTTTTTATTTCGCTCTTACTCAAAAAAACATCCTATGTGGTCTGAGATTAATGCCATTTTTTTGGACGGCGTACTCGCACCTTTGACTTTTTATCCTGTTTCTGCCTGAAAAAGTATACCAAGAGTAAACCCGAAGCAAATCCACCAATATGAGCCCACCATGCGACACCACCCTTGGCAGCAGTTCCAACATTAACTAATTGAGTATAGCCCTGCAGTGCCTGCAAAACAAACCAGAATCCCAGAAAAAAATATGCCGGGATCTCGACCATGTAATAAATGATAAATAGGGGAACCAGGGCAAGCACCCTTGCTTTTGGGTATGTAAGAAAATATGCTCCAAGCACTCCAGAAATGGCCCCACTGGCACCAATCAAAGGTACAGAGGACTGTGGATTAAAGGCTGCCTGGGCCCAAACAGACAACACCCCACAAAGAAGATAAAACCCAAGGCAGCGTCTGTGTCCCATGGAATCTTCTACATTATCACCGAAAATCCATAACATCCACATATTGGAAATCAGATGAATCCAGCCGCCATGAAGGAAAAGAGATGAAAAAACCGGTGTAAACCTGGATATGTCAAAGAGGTTATTTTCCTGAATTGAATTATATCGTATTGGAACAAAGCCATATTCCATCAAAAATCTGCCGGCAGAAGAGCCGAGCTTTACTTCATAGAGAAAGAAAAAAACATTGAGGATAATCAGTGAAATGGTGACCACTGGAAAACGTTTGGCCGGGATATCATCGCGAATGGGAAACATGAGTAAGCAGGAAGATCAAACATCTTCCGTGGCAGGCAGGGGCAAGATAAAATATAAATTATTCCCTTGATCAGTCACTTCACACCCCACCCTGCCACCATGAATCTCAATAACCTGTTTCACAAAGGCAAGGCCGTGGCCGGTACCGGGCTGCAGGTGAACATTGACGCCTCGATATCCATCGGAAAAAATTTTCTTCCGCTCAAGCTCATCGAGCTGAGGACCGGTGGTAAAGACATTAAACTTCACACCATCTTTCCCGGTATCAAAATAACCTTTCAATACTTCACGACCATAAGCCATGGTCTTTTTGGGATTTCCATGAAAGGTAATCTCTTCAGCATACTTCACTGCATTGGAGAAAAGATTGTCGTATACTTGGGAAAGCAGCCCCACATCAACCATAATAGGGAATTCTTCACCCTGCATATCTTTCGGTTGATCAATGGTAACTCCCCTCGACTTGAATCGACTTTGGTAATATTCCAACTGCGGCACAATAATATCTTTCTCAATATGACATGAGGTAGGCCGTAAAACAAAATGGCCCATCCGGAAATGATCCCTGCGCAATAAACTTTCCAGACTCAGGCTATAATTTGCATGGTGGCTCTGCAGATCGTGATGTATGTCAAACAGGTCCTGATGCAGTTCCTGGACCGAACTCACCATGCTTTCCATGTCCTCACAATGAGTATCGCCCGTTTTCTCTACTTTATTAATACTCTGCTCCAGACGATCGAGTCCGGCAATTTTCTTCTTCAAACGATTAAATAGATGTTTGAAATAGATATTAGGAGCAAGAACATTGTGCTCAATATCGTGGACAAGATTATTGATAAATTTCAGGTGAAGAACGTTCTGTCGGCCAATCATCCGATTATGAAGATTATAGCCAATTCGATTTGAATACTTGGTGAAAAAAAACCTATCTTCCGGTGAAAGTCGGGCAACGGGTTGAATTTCAAACATGCCCATGATCACATTTTGCTCAGGACCATTGGATAATGGACTGCTCACCATCTTCCTTTTAATGGGAACCACATATGAATCTTTTGACTCGTATGGCTCATCGGAAAGGTGGATATGGGCGGGAGGATCAGGCTGGCCAATATCGATGCCATGAAGACTTGAACAGATCAGTTCCAACGTGCCATTTTCTTCATCAACAATGTATAAGTTTGTCTCAACATCCAGGAACTCAAGAGGCACCGTCACACAAATACGAAAAAAATCATGCAACGCATCGAATTCCTGGGCCAGGTCAAAAAAAGTACGTAATAAATCATTCTGCACCCTGGCAAAATTATAGCGGGCATAGTCTACTTTTTTCTGCAGGATTCGCTGGCGGATCTGGTCCAAGTCGGGCCGAGGTCCATCATAAAATTCCATGTTTATTCACCTGAGCCTAAAGGCAGAAAGAATGAAATGCTTGCTCACGTTATCACTCTTTAAGCCTTCAGTCTGCTCCGCTTACTCTTGGGATTTCAAGACCACTGAATCCATCTCTGCACCATTTTGCTTCATAAGTACGTGAATATGTTCATCTGTGCAAACTTTTACTTCCATGCCACTATAATCCGACTGGATAGGTAGTTCCCTTCCACCCCGGTCAACGAGCACCGCAAGTTGAACATTTTTTGGTCGGCCAAAATCCATAATGGCATCCATGGCCGCCCTGATGGTTCGACCGGTGTATAAAACGTCATCAATGAGAATGAGCGTCTGATTTTCCACCGAAAAATTGATATCGGTTTTTTGGACTATAGGATTCTGACTGGCCAGGCTCCAATCGTCACGATACAGGCTGATATCAAGACTGCCATAGGGAATCTCTTTCTTTTCACTCCTCTCAAGGATTGAGTGAATTTTCTGGGCAAGAAAAACCCCGCAGGTGTGGATACCAATGATGGCAAGATTATCCACGCCATGATTTTGTTCAAGAATTTGCAGAGCGATCCGGTTCAGGGAGCGTTCCATATCCACTGCTGACATTATACTTCTGGGTTTGCCTGCCATGCCCTCTCCCTTAAACAACCAAATAAACCATTAATAAATGATAATTGATTATTAAACATTTCCTTCATAGAAATCGCCAATAATCAAATGCTAATATCTATGTGTTAATTTTCAGTCCACCAATATTCTTCCCCGCGTTCAGCCACCAGGTTAATGGCCTCTGGATATGCCTCACATTCTGCCTCAAATACTTTCGAGGCAATGTCATCTGGTGTATCCGTATCGGACAAAGGAACACATTTCTGAACAATTATAGGCCCTTCATCGTACACTTCATTGGCAAAATGAACCGTACAACCTGAAATTTTCAGGCCACGATCGTGAACCGCACGATGGACAACCATCCCATAGAAGCCGGCTCCGCAGAACATAGGGATGAGAGAAGGATGAATATTGAGCACCGACTTTTTCATTTGCTCAGGCGGAGTATACAATTTGAGATAGCCGGCCAAGACGATGAGGTCAATATCATAATCTGCCAAAATTGCGTTTGTTGCCTCGCTTCCCTGAGCCGCAAAAGCGGGATAGCCATAATCTTCAGCTTTCTTAAGTCCCAGTGCTTTGGCACTATTTGACACCACAACCTTAATCTCGGCATTTAAGGTTCCGGCCTTGATTCTCTCATGAAAGTTATCCAGGGTTCTCCCGGACCCTGATAACAACACAGCCATTTTTCTCATATCTGATCTCCTCAATCCAGAAGTCAAAGTCACGTATCCAATGCGTTTAGAAAAGGTAACTTAAAACTGCCTTGGCTTACTTAAAATGCGCATTGGTGTCTACATCCACCTTACCAAGCCATGCGGCAATGGCAGTGTCATATTTGCTGGTGAGTTCAAACACTTTAACCATTAATCGATAACGTGTTTTTAATGTAGTGTTACCGGTTTCTTTCATCTCGGCAAGCACAGTTGGGTAATCTGCAGGATCAACCAAAACTGTCACATCCTGAAAATTTTTAGCCGCTGCTCTGAGCATAGTTGGACCGCCAATATCAATATTTTCAATGGCGTGGGCCACTGTACAACCAGGATCACTCACAGCTTTATCAAAATCATAAAGATTTACCGCAATAAGATCTACAGGCTGAAGGCCATTAGCTTCCATCTGGGCGAGATGATCAGGATTTCCGCGTTGGGCCAGAATTCCACCATGGACTTTGGGATGAAGAGTTTTCACCCGGCCGTCCAACATTTCTGGAAAACCGGTAAATTCAGAAACATCTTTTACCGTAACACCGCTTTCCCTCATTTTTTTTGCCGTACCACCAGTTGAAAGAATTTCCACCCCCAAGTCCTGCAACTCCTTGGCAAATCCCTCTATGCCGGATTTATCGGTCAGACTGATCAATGCTCTTTGAATTTTACTCATGATTTTACTCCGTTTTTAATGTACACAGATAATGTAATAGGATCTGTTTACTTTATTGGTTTCTGGTAAAATTTCGAATCAACCTTCTATCACGTTTACTTGGCCGTCCTCTTGGACCTGTCTTTTGAGCGGCTTCAAGTCTACGCTGCTCGCGCGACCTTTCCCGTGCGAGAATACTCTCTTCGCTCTCTTCGTACAATTTTTGAGCTTCAACTGCCGGCCCACGTTTTCCACTTAACGCTAATACCGTTACAATGAATTCGATTTCATTACGATGTATTTCTAATACATCCCCTACTCGAACAGGCTTAGAGGGTTTACTTCTACCGCCATTAAGATGGACCTGTCCTCCAGCCACTGCTTTGGAAGCAGATGATCTCGTCTTGAAAAATCGAGCCGCCCAAAGCCATTTATCTATGCGTACTTCTTGGTCCACGAATCACGATATAAGGTTGAGGATTTACAGTTCAAGTAAATGTGTAAAGTATCGGGCACCATGTCAACCACTTTTTATGTACTTGGTCAGTATGGTAATTCAAAAACAATAAACTTATTGGCTTCAAGGTCAAAAAAGGGTACAACCCCTTTTCTGTCTCTTATTTAAAACTTCTTACTGTTGATCATGAAACTGCAATCCGTTGGCATACAAGATATCCGCTATCCCGTTAAAATACGGGAAAAATCAGGCTCGCTTCAGCATACTGTTGCCAGTATCAATCTCCAAGCCACCATGCCACGACGCTATCGCGACACCTGTGTGACAACCTTTCTCTCTGTTTTAAACAGCTATCAGGATGAACTGTCAGTATCGATCTTCCCCACACTCTTGCAAAAAGCCATGGAAGAACTTGAAGCAGATTCCACCCATATTGACATGACATTTTCTTATTTTATTAAGAAAACAGCACCAGTATCAGACACCACAAGCCTGATGGAATATACCTGTCAATTCTCCGGTGGGGCAGGTGAGGGTGAAGACTTTATCCTGTCTGTAAAGGTACCGGTCACTACTTTATGCCCTTGTTCAAGGGAGATCAGCGAAGTTGGCGCTCACAATCAACGTGCTGAAGTTTCTTTAAATGTAAAATTTTCTAACTTTATATGGCTTGAAGACCTAATCACTCTGGTAGAAGCGGGGGCGTCATGTGAAGTGTTTGCCCTTCTCAAAAGGCCGGATGAAAAATATGTTACTGAACAGGCCTATAATAATCCAATGTTTGTCGAAGACGTGGTGCGCAAAGTTGCCGAAAACGCTCGCAAACACCCTGACATATCATGGTTCTCAGTTGGTGTTGAGAGTTTCGAATCCATACACAAACATAGTGCTTATGCCTTCGTTGACAGCAGCGAACTTGAATAATCTTCGCGCCTAACAAAAAAAACCTTGCAAATTATTTCGCCATAGCATAGCATGTCAATCCTCACCAAAATATTGAGTAATTAATGCGAGACAAGGAGGAGTAAATGAAACGAATGATGTTTGTGCTATCAATGATCATGATGTTCGGTATTTTCATCAGTACAGCCTTTGCTGGCAAATCCAACCTGGAGCAAGGTAAGAAATTATTTAATGACCCCACTTTGGGTGGCTCTACTAATGAAAAAAGTTGTGCCAGCTGTCATCCCGCCGGTGATGGTCTCGACCAGGCAGGCAGTAATCCCAAACTGACTGCAATGATCAACCAATGTATTGTTGGTGCTTTGAAAGGTGAAAAAATTGACGGACGTAAATCCGAGATGCGTTCTTTAAAGCTGTATATCGAATCCTTGGGAAAATAATCGAACATACAAAAATGAAAGGTAGGGTAAAAGTCAGCCCTGCCTTTCATTTTTAATCTGAAGGTTAAAAGCTCTGCTGTTCTACTGATTCATCGGCCGTTTTTTCCGGCCCATTAATTTTTGTTTGCCAGTATTCTTGTATTACCCCACCGAGGTGACTTACCTCTGCACCCACCGTGTCAGCGAACTTTTCTTCCATATTCAGATCTGTATACTGCACCATGCCAGTGACGGTGCGTTCAACAGTAGCTCCTGTGGCCATATCCATTGTTCGTACGGAGAAATTAGCAGTGATCTGCTCCCGACTGCTACCAAAATACTGCAACGTTGTGGAGCCGGATTTCTGCATCTTGGCCATGATGAGAATCTGGGCGTTGCCGCTTGGCACAAATTGTTTAATGTCATACCAGCTGATGGGCATCTTACCCAACTGCATCTTTTCCCTTAACATTGGAATTTCGGCGGGGGAAATGACCTGAAGATCACTATCAAGCATGGCAGATTCGATATGGGAACGAAGAAACATACTCATATCATCGGCGCCGGAAACCATAAGAAGCACTGTTGGTTTTTCAGGTAATACTGCTACGGACTCCGAGGAATGGATTGCCGGTAGAGAAGTAGCCATAACCATGTCTTTTTGTGGCGTAATTTTCTGCCCGGAATGGGTGGTTTGCTTGTTTAAAAATTGTTCTGCTGATCCCTGCCCGTCTGGGATTTTTTTCTGCTGTCTTGTATCCCCTTCTACACCGCCCGAATCCATTTGGCTGAGCTGAGTATCAGTCGAAGTTTGGGGTGCAAAAACACCACCCTTGGCGAAAATAAGGGCCAACACTATTGCTACACCGACGAGAGCTGCACCAGCCCAGACCATACGATTTGACAGAAACTGGGGTGCCTCTTTTTTACTGTTATCCATACTTTTCTTGTCAGCAGGAAGATTAGCACCACTTTTTTTCAATTCTGCTTCACATGTATCTAAGGCTTGCAATACTTCCTGCGGTGTCTGAAATCTATCCAGCAAACCTCGAGCCATCATCTTATCAATAAGATCTGTAACCGGTTTGGGAACCGAGGGATTGACCAAGCCAATGGGAGTTACCGGTTCAGAGGCGATTTTAACAACAACAGCAAGTGGAGAGTCACCAGTAATTGGTGGTTTTCCTGAGAGCATACGATAGAGAAGAGCACCGAGGGCATATATATCACTACGAGTATCAACCTTATCTCCACTTGCCTGCTCTGGAGAAGCATATTCCGGGGTACCAAGAAACATGCCGGTTTTGGTGAGATTATCTGTTGATTCCTCGATACGAGCAACACCAAAATCCGTCACCCTAATGCGGTTCATGTCATCAATCATGATATTGGCAGGTTTGAGATCCCGATGCACCACCCCCCTGCCCCCCGCTTCGGACAATGCTTCTGCGACCTGCCGTGTAATTCTCAATGCCTCATCAAGGGGAATGACTGTTCTCTCCTTTAATACCTGACCGAGATCAGTCCCCTTAATATATTCCATGGCAAAATAGTAATGGCCAAGGTCGTTGCCAAATGTGAGAATAGAAACAATATTTGGATGATTAAGAGCCGCGATAATCTGGGCTTCTTTTTTAAATCTGGTGATAAATTCCTCATCATTGGACAACATTTGAGAAAGTACTTTAAGAGCTACTTTCCTGTTCAATGAGGGCTCGTGGGCTTTATAGACAATCCCCATCCCCCCCTTACCCAAAATTCTCTCAATCTGAAACTCACCGAGCATAGTCCCAATTTCTAATGTCTTAGGAGTTGTCATAATTTCATCCAAAAAGGAAAACAGTTAAAACAAAAAACGGCAGGAACCAATATGGCCCCTGCCGTTAAAAATTAATCATAAATAATTCCACTATGAATCGCCATTATTAAACAATATCGCCTAGCTAATTATCATCCTTTTATCGTAAATACGAACCATTGGCTCCTCTACCTATAAGGAATCACCAGTGCTACAGTTTCGTGAAAGTAGGATGGCGAGATTATAGGGTTTATCTATGTGAGCCAGCCTACTTATGCGAAAATGGGGTGCTGGTGGACCCTTATCATTATTCAACGATATCGCCGACCTTAAAACCACTGCCGCTGACAATTTTAGCTTCGGAATAGCCAGATTCCACAGTGGTCATCTTGATTTTACCGATCGATTTATACTTCACTCTAATAACTTTCCCTGTGGAAGGATCTTTGATAACCTTGCCTTTCCTTTTTACATCGAGCTTCTGCCCGGATTTCAATCCTGCATTACTGCCCTTGTTCAAAGTAATAATTTCACCATCAACATCGGCAATTTGCGCTTTGCCAGGACCTTTGGGAGGAGCTTTGGCTTTCAGGTCAAGGGCTGCGATCTTTCCGGAAACTTCTTTGATAGCTTCTCGCATTGTTTCGGTGGCTAATTTTTCGTTAAAAGATTCTCCACCGCCAAAGCCCATGACTTTGACATTTTTTGATGTCTTCGTGTGACTGGCTGTTTCGGCAAAGACGATTTTACTGGTAACCGCATCGACGATACGAATATCCACCGCCGAATGATAACCCGTTTTACCGACATTAAAGTAACCACCGCCACTGATGCCACTGTCACTTTTTCCATACTCGGTGACTGCACCGGTGATAATGTAATTAACACCAATAATTTTACCGATTTTAGCAGCAGTAGAAGCATCAACCCGACCGGATGCGCCTAAGTCCTGTTCCTGCATGATAGACTTCAACTGCTCTCTTTCGTAAATATCGAACTTACCCAATTTAACCAGCTCTGTTGTCAAAACATCGGCTGCGCCCTGGCCAAGCTGGTAGCCTCCCCATTGACTTTTATTATCAAAGTCCATGACCGCAAGTCGGGGACCAGCCCACAAACAAGTAGTCATTGCAAAAACAAAAATCACGGAATACAGAAACACTGAAAAAACACGACGCATGGCTTATTCGCCTTATTTTCTCTGAGTATTGATTCCAATCAATCTATATTAGTTAGATTTGCTTTTAATGGTTGATCTTCCAAATTGCTACTCCAAAGAACCTGCCTATTTCGTAAATGAAATCATCACTTCAGCTTTCACTTTTGAATTTTGATCCATTATTCGAACTTTTGAAAAATCGGCCTTGGGTAAGCGTAAAAAGACACATGGACTAGTTACCACTTGAGCAAGGATTGCTCCAACCGGAGGTTCTTGCCAGGATAAATGAATCAGGGCGACCCCCTTATCAACCTCTACCTCTTGTGCTCCCAAGCTCAAGGAGTATCCTGCTGTGGGCTTTTCTCCCATCCCCACCATCAAGACACCATGGGTAGAGAAATCAACCTGCGGTAAATTTTGACTTAATTTACCTCCAATCGTACCAGCAGAAAAATTCTCTTGCAGGTCGTGATAGTTGGATTCATCGGCAATCCAATGTACTAAAACCGTTTGCCCTTGCCCTCCACATTGTACGCCGGCAAAAAGTTGCTCGGCCTTTAAGGTTTGCACAGCACAGGAAGATCCCGTAAATGTGCAACATCCGGCCATGACAAAACAGAGGGCCATGAGTGTTACTATTCGTTTTTGCATAGAAGTTACTCCACTTCCTTTTGCACTGGAATCTTTGAAAAACCTTGCCCTTGAGGCCCAAGCCCTGCTGCTGCAGCACTATCCAAGCCCAGACTAAAACCAGTATTAAAATCCATAGAACCAATTCCTGGCCCGCTCATGGTTAATGCCTTCAATAACTCCACAGAAGGATACCCTCCACAGGCCTCACCTTTATCACAGAGAAATCCGTCATTATCTGAGTCTGTACCACCCACTACAAAATATTCACCAGAAACCACGCTTTCAAAAGAATAGTCATACAATCCTCCATCAGAAATTGGAGATTGTATTGTAGCGTAAGTTTCTTTTGTAATGGGATCAATGAGAATGAGCCAGTGATAACCGGCATTTCCTCCTCCGGAAGTAGCACTACCAACACTCATTGTCACTGACAATGTGTCTGTTCCAGCATTGGAGGTAAAAGAAATATTGGCTGAATAATTCGCTTCAACCAGACTGGTACGGTCCACAATGGCGGTATAAGTACCTAAGCCACTTGTAGGTGTAACAGAAAGCCAGGCCGCATCATCTGTGACATCTGTTACGGTCAGTGTCCCGCCACCACCGTTGGAAACGGTGAAAGTTAACCTGTCATAATTCGAGCCAAAATTTAACAAGCTTGGACTAGTCGAAAGAATTGGATCATCAAAGCTTGTATTGGCCAACTCATTGGCTTTTTGTACTGCCTTTAAAGCGTCGATTAGGCCGTGGCCATAAGTATTGTCACGCCCTGTAGTACCAAGATCATCTGTAATATCACCGTCCTCTAGAGCACTATCCAATTGGGCAGGAGTAAGACCAGGATGGACGGCTTTCATCAACGCCACGACACCCGCCATATGAGGAGAGGCCATTGATGTACCCTGGTAGAACACATATGATTCTTGTCGAGAACCGCCTGAATCATCCACAAGTGTTGAAAGAACACCATCGGAATAGCCATCACCATTATCATCCACTGATGTATCCCCACCAGGAGCGGCAACATCAATGGCAGTTCCATAGTTTGAATAGGGTGCTCTATCCTTATGCATATCCACGGCTGCGACGGAAACAACCCCCTCGTATGAAGCGGGATATCCTAAGGTTGACGTGTTCTCATTACCTGCCGCAGCAATAACAATGACTCCGGCATTGCGGATATCAGTATATGCACTTTGTTCCGTGGAGGAGTACCCACCGCCTCCAAGGCTCAGATTAATAATATCCGCTGCTTGGGACGGGGTAGTGCCGGAATCGTTGGAAAGACCGGCGGCATATCGAATACCCTGAATAATATCGTAACCTGTACCACCGCCAACACCAAGTACCCTGATGGGCATAATTTTAGTACCCCAGGAAACACCTGCAACACCACTGGAATTATTGGAGGCTGCGGAAACCGTTCCCGCCACATGGGTTCCGTGATAGGAGCTACTGCCCGGAGTATTACTGTCGCCAGGATCATCAGGATTAGAATCTATGCCCCCACCATCATTGGCAATACTGCTATCACTAATAAAGTCATAACCAGTATTGGTTAAGTTGGCCGTTAAATCTTCATGACTCATGAAGACACCAGTATCCGCCACCGCCACAATCACTGATCCTGAAGTATCAGTGGTAATCTCCCAGGCCTGGGGCAGGTTAATGAGAGGATAATGCCATTGATAGGAATAATACGAATCATTGGGAGTGGCATAAGGATATCGAATATAATTAAGGTCAGCACTAGCCACATCTGCCCTTTGACGAAGAGCCTGAACTGTCAAAATGGTATCAAGCCTGAGTTTCTCTTTCTCATCAGCTTCATCAACACCCTTAGCTTCATAATCAACATCGCCAACCCCCAGTGAAGCCATAGCTTGGTGACGCGCTGGACCTACCGGTAATGTAAAAAGCATTTCACGCCCTGCTCCACCGGCTTTTGCCATCAAGCCAAGAGATGAAGCCCGCGCTGCTACACTGTCCTGTATATTTTGTGCAAGATGATTGTTCTTGAATCGCACCATTACTTCACCGGGAACGAACTCATCTTCCATGCTGAGAGCTCCATGACTGCTTTCTGTAACATCGGGCTGTCCGACGCTCATTACGTAGTTCGATGTGCCTGAATAGGAAAACACTCTGATGTAATAGTCTCCACTGCTCGAAACAGTCAATCTTTCAGATTCAACGGTACCCTGAGAACGATCAACCTCCGTGCCACTTGAATTATACAAAACAAGATCGAGATTAATTGAAGAATCCCCGGCATAATCGCTCACCGCCAGTGTGATTGCCTGGCCTGCGGCAAGGGATACATCATAATAGTCACTGACATCCGGTGAAGACTCAAATCGGTCTCCACTTAAACCTGTAGCAGAATCACAGACAAAACCACCAACCATAGCAGGATTGGCAATTTGTTGGGCCGTTGCAATGCTGTCATTATCTGTATTTGTTGAATATGGATCATTAGTATCACCATCAATGGCAGTAAAATCCGGGGCGGTGATAGTACCTTTGATGGTGTTGTCCGGTACCGCTTCAGTATCTGTCACTATCACGGGAATTGAAGCTGTACCAGTTACACCATCATCATCTGCTACCGTAAGTACTACCGTATAAGTGGCGCCAACGGTATATGTATGGCTAACTGTTACACCAGACCCAGTTGTAGCATCACCAAAATTCCAACTATAACTTACAATGCTGCCATCAGAATCGGATGAAGCAGAAGCATTAAAAGTCACTGTCAAGGGAGCGTTGCCACTGCTTGGCGATGCAGTAAATGAAGCAATTGGATTGTTATTACTTGGATCTACAGGATCGTCGCTCCCACCGTTACAGGAAAAAAGAAAAAAACTCAGACAGCTCAGGCTAATAATGAATGCTCGTAAAAAGAAATGTGACATCAAATAATCTCCCTATTCTGATCATAAAGAGGTGAATGGAAACAAACAGCACATCATTCATCATACATATGGCAGATGCATATTTCAAATTAGAATTACTATTATTCGGAAAAATTAGATTGGTTTGAAGTATGGTAGGCACACCAGAGAAGAATAAAACCAACGGCCAAGAGAGGCAGGGAGAGAAGCTGGCCCATGGTGAGCCAATTAAATGCCAGATAGCCCATGTGGGCATCGGGAAGACGAAAGAATTCTACAATAAATCGAAACAAGCCATAGCTCGTGGCGAATACACCGGAAACCGCCATGGTAGGACGTTTCTGGGAGGAAAATATCCATACGACCACAAAAAGTACAACCCCTTCAAGAAAAAACTCATACAGCTGACTTGGGTGCCGTGGCTCACTGCCGGCATGGGGAAAGACAACGCCCCAGGGCAATTCCGTGGTTTTACCCCACAACTCACCATTTATAAAATTGCCGATTCGGCCCGTTCCTAAGCCAATGGGAACCAGGGGAGCAGCAAAATCCACGACCTGCCAGTATCCCATGTTGAATTTCCTCATACAGAACCAGAGGGCTACTAATACGCCTAGAAGACCACCATGGAAACTCATGCCACCCTGCCAAATTTTAAAGAGAAGAAGGGGATCAGCCAGAAAATCTGAAAAGTTATAAAAGAAAACATAGCCACAGCGACCACCGAGAATGACGCCAAGGCCACCATAGAATAAAAGATCATCAACCATGGCAGGCTGCCAGTAGGACGGAGAATTTCCAGCCCTCTTTCTCCCCAGAAACCACGCGGCCATAAAGCCAATTAGATACATAAGGCCGTACCACTGGATCTTGAGGCCAAAGAGAGAAAAAGCAACTGGATCAATTTGGATGGTCATTATTTCTTTTGTCTCGGTATAGCTTTCCCGAATGGGCTGGATAACTTTTTGAATGAAATACGTATGTATAAAAAACGTAAAAAATCGATCATTAGCAGATCAATATTTTTTTGAGGACGAATCCGCCAGGCCTTTTCCTTTCATTACCATTTGAATTTTCTCTCCCAGCATATCTGCATTAAAAGGTTTAATAATATACTGGTTGACCTTCTCCTTAATGGCCACAATAATTCTTTCTTTTTCTGCTTCTGCTGTGACCATAATGAAAGGAATTTCAGCAAATTTTTCGTCCTTTTTCACCGTCTTCAAAAAATCCAGGCCTGTCATTTTGGGCATATTCCAATCAGAAATAATTAAGCCTATGTCATCATCGGTAGCCAATATATCAAGGGCTTTTTGGCCGTTGTGGGCGGAAACCGTTTTTTCGTAACCCAACTCATGCAGGATATCTCGAATTATTTTATGCATGGTGTCGAAATCGTCGACGATAAGAACTTTCATATATTACCTAATAGTTTAAAAACAGACCACCCTTTGGAGGGCGCTTATATAAAGTATAATCTTTCAAGTTACCACATATTACAGTTTTGGGCGCGTCTTATTGGCACTTAAAAAAAACGTGGCCAAGGCTTTGACATAGAACGGAGAAAAGAAAAGGCAGGTAAAAAAAACTACGAGCTCTCCATCATTTTTTCTACCTCAGCAAGGACCATACCCACATCAATGGACTGCATACATTTCGGATCTTTACAGTTTTTACGACAGCAAGGCGAACAATCCAGCCCTAGACGTATGACATGATGGATATCTCCAAATGGACCCGTCCGCCATGGAGCCGTGGGGCCAAAGAGAGCGACAACAGGTGTATCAACAGCAGCAGCTATGTGCATTGGACCTGTATCAGTGCTTATTACAAAACGACAACGGTCATAGAGGGCAGCTAGTCCTTTCAGGCTGGTTTCCCCTGCCAAATTAGCGGCGGTGGTAGTCATGAAAGAGACTATCGTCTCTATATAAGCGCGGTCATCGGTTCCACCGGTAAATACAAGATCTACTTCATAGGTATCTGAAATAGCCCCGCAAAGGAGGGCAAATTTACTCTCAGACCAATTCTTTGTCTTCCAGCGACTCAATGGATTAATAGCAACAATAGGCTTCTCACCCACGATACCATGTGTCTGGAGCAATTGATCCACCGCAGCTTGCTGGTCCGCGAAGGGTATATTGTACTCTATCTGTTCGGCTGGGATGTCCAGTGCCTTCACCAATTCCAGCCCACGTTTCAATGCATGAATCTCCATGGAGACGGCTTGTACTCGCTCACTATAAAAAAGATAGCTGAATTCTTGATGCTGCATCCCTCGACCAAAACCAACCTTTTTTCTACCATCGGCAATAAGAACAAGCAGGGCTGATTTTAAGAGCCCCTGAAAGTCAAAAATCAAATCATAACGTGTATCTCTAAGCTCGCTTAAAAATCCAAAAATCTCCTTAACAACCTCAAAAAACCGAGCACTGAAAAGTTCCTTAAGCCATTGTTTACGCTTGGAGATTATCACCCGATCAAGGGCAGGATGCCCGATGAGCAGATCTGCAGCCCCCTCTTCCACAAGCCAATTAATCCGTGCATCTGGAAAGTGTTGACGCAAACAATTCAACGCCGGCAACGTATGGATAACGTCTCCGATTGCTGACAGTTTGACGATGAGGATATTCTTCATTGTTCACCCTCATAAAGGTCACGATCTAATATATATTTCACTACTTCTTGATCAACAGAGTCCTTTACTGCTTCGGGATCACCTGCCGTTGCTCTAATTTGAGTCGATGAGATTTCCAAAGGTGGCAAGTCAAGGACATAAATAGCGCCAGAGGTGTTTTCTTCCACCCAGGCAGACATGATGATATCATAGGCAAAGTGCGGAAACACCGCTGGAACGATGTCAACCACTTCCTGAAAATGAAAGGGTGGTCTGGGAACAACCACAAGATGGGCATATTCCAGGATAGTTCTGCCCTCTTTCCATCGATCAATTTCTGAAAATGCATCTGAACCGATAATAAGAAAAAGCTCTGGAACCGGACCAAGAACCTGTCGAAATTCACGAATTGTATCAATGGTAAATGAGGGTGGAGGGCGATGACCTTCAATGGTTGAGACAAAAAAGTCATCTCTGCTTTGTACCGCCAGGTTCAACATAGCCACCCTTTGCTCAAAAGGGGTGGCATGCTGTTCACGCTTCAAGGGATTCAGGGCAGCGGGAACAAAAAGCAGAGTATCAAGGCTGAGTTTTCCAGCAACGCCTTCTGCAAGGGCCATATGGCCTTTATGGACAGGATCAAAGGTCCCGCCCAAAAGGCCTATTCGATTGCCAGGGTTGTCTGGAACCACAGCATTTTCCCTGGAATAATCAGCTTCTAACTTGTCCTTCTCCATAAACAATGAACTTCCGGGTTGTGAGTTCTTTAAGTCCCATTGGACCATAGGCATGCAATTTCGTCGTACTGATACCAATCTCCGCACCAAGACCGTATTGACCACCATCGGCAAAACGTGTGGACGCATTGACCATTACCGATGATGCATCCACTTCACGGAGAAAACGCTGGGCATTCTCGTAATTCTTGGTAATGATTGACTCTGTATGCTGTGAGCCATACTGGACAATATGATCCATGGCTTCTTCCATGTCATTTACTACTTTAACTGCCAGAATAAGGTCCAGGAATTCATAGCCCCAATCTTCGTCCACCGCAGACTTGGCCTGACTGATAAGCGCACAGGTTTCCGGACAACCGCGTAGTTCTACCCCTGCATTAATCAATGACTCGGACACCATGGGAAGAAACGAAGGAGCGATATTCTTATGAATCAATAAACCCTCCAGAGCATTACACACCCCGGGCCGTTGGGTTTTGCTGTTCATAATGATCTCATTGGCCATTTGCTGATCAGCGTCTTGATCGACGAAAATATGACATACCCCTTTATAATGTTTCAATACAGGTATTCGAGAATTCTGGGCCACAAACCGAATCAATCCTTCTCCTCCACGTGGAATGATCAGGTCGATCTGTTCTTCAAGTGACAACATGACATTGATGGCCTCCCGGTCAGTCAAGGGAATAACCTGGATGGCAGCAGGATTAATATTTTCTTCTTTGAGGCAATCTTGCAACACTTTTGCCAGGGCCAGATTGGAATGAATAGCCTCTGAACCACCACGGAGAAATACACCATTGCCTGCCTTAAGACATAAAGCAGCTGCGTCCACCGTTACATTAGGCCTGGACTCATAGATCATTCCAACTACACCAAGAGGAATACGCATATGCCCCACGGTAATGCCGGAAGGTCGTTTGACCATATTATCGATCTCGCCGACAGGATCCGGCAATGCCGCAACTTCCTCAAGGCCTTGAACCATTGATTGAATAACTTTGTCGGAAAGTTCAAGACGATCCAGCATGGCGGCGGATAAGCCCTTTTCACGGCCGGCAACCAAGTCTTTCTCATTCTCCTGGCGGATAAAATCTTGTTGCGCTTTGAGGCCTTCTGCCATCTTCAAAAGAACCTTGTTTTTTACTTCTGTCGAGAGCCCGGCAACTTCACGGGCTGCCTTTTTGCACTCAACCGCCATGGAGTGTATGGTTTCCTGCATGGTCATCATTCTATCCTCTAAAATTTTATAAGGTACCTTGAATAATTAGTCATTTGGTTCAAGGACAAGGATTGGTGAAAATAAAAAGCGCAACATATTAGACCATATGTGAGCATTTTTCTTTTCACCGTGACGCAGTAATTGGGTCAAAGGGCATTTTTTCATGGTTGCCTTACGATTTCTTCAACAATACTAAATTATCGCGGTGGATAATTTCATCGCTGTCTTTATAGCCAAGAAGGGCTTCAATTTCGGAAGTATGCTGGCCACAAATCCGCCCAATCTCACCTGAAGCATAATTGGACAAACCGGCGGCGATAGCAACACCATGTTCATCAAAACACTGCACCGGAGCACCTTTGCCGAATTTACCACGAACTTCTAGAATTCCGGCAGGGAGCAAACTGGTCCCCCGCTCCACCAAAGCACGCACCGCACCAGTGTCCAAAATCAACTCACCCTTTGGCCGAAGAGTATAAGCAATCCAATGCTTTCGACTCTGCAGTCGTTTAGTATTGGGCATAAAAAACGTTCCCACCGGTTCACCGGCGAATAACCGTTTCAAAATATCAGGATCACGACCAGGCCCGATAAAACTTGCCCCGCCCCTGGCAGAGACGGTTTTTGCTGCAAGAATTTTACTCCGCATCCCGCCTGTTCCCAAAGCACTGCTGACAAAACCAGCCATCTCTTCAACCTTCTGATCGACCTTTGCAACCGTGTACACCGGCTTTGCATTCGGATCAGTTGAAGGATTGCCTGTATAAAGGCCATCTACATCGGTGAGACAGATCAACGCATCAGCTTCAGTGAGATTGGTAATAAGGGAGGCCAGGGTATCATTATCACCAAAACGAAGCTCTTCCACCGATACCGTATCATTTTCATTGATAACCGGTAAAACTCCCCAATCAAGAAGGGTGAAAATGGTATTTCTTACGTTGAGATAACGGTCGCGGTGGGAAAGATCTTCATGGGTGAGAAGCACCTGGGCAACGTTGACATCAAAGCCGGCAAACACCTTCTCATATGTATGCATGAGACTGCTCTGTCCAGCTGCTGCCAGGGCTTGTTTTTCTTTTAAACTGACATTCTGTCTGTTTTGCCCCAGGCTTTTACGCCCGGCAGCCACAGCACCGGAGCTCACTAAAATAACCTGGCGTCCTTCTTCCCGCAGTTCGGAAATAGATTTGGCCAGATTATCGATAATGGTCTGATTCAAGCCAGAGGAAGTAGTGAGTACTGCAGAGCCAACCTTTACAACCACACGTCGGGCATTTGCCAATGCCTCTTTACGATATTGCAGGCCATCTTCCTGGCTCACTTGAAAGGTCATATTTTTTGTATCTCTTGATTGTTACATCTCTTCTAGGGTTGCGGCAATTTCCTCTTTGAGCTCATCAAGGCCTTGTCCATCTTTTGCAGATACTGCCAAAGTTTTATACCCTTTTTGAAGGAAAGCCTTCTGCAACTCTGCAAGGCGATCAGTATCACCGTCCAAAAGATCAATTTTATTTAACACAATAAGGTGACGTCGTTCCAGCAGTTCTTCATTGAATTTATGCAATTCTTGTTCAAGAATCTCATATTGCTTTAAGGGTAAATCGCCTTCTTCCGAAATGTCTACAAGGTGTAATAATACCCTGGTGCGTTCAATATGCTTTAAGAATTTATAGCCAAGCCCCAGCCCTTCATGGGCGCCTTCAATCAGCCCTGGAATATCAGCAATTATACAGGGATCACTGTACTCCAAATGCAGCACTCCTAATTGCGGCTCAAGTGTAGTGAAAGGGTATGCTGCGACTTTTGGATTTGCGGCGGACAATTTTGATAAAAGAGTCGATTTTCCCGCATTAGGATGACCGACAAGGCCAATATCTGCAAGCAATTTCAACTCTATTTTGAGCCAGCATTCTTCGCCTTCAGCTCCCTTGCCGGCATGTCGTGGTGTTCTATTCTGGGCCGAGGCAAAATGGTGGTTCCCTTTTCCTCCAGTTCCGCCTTGGGCCGCAATAAAACTATCCCCATCTTCAGTTAAATCGGCAAGAATCTCGTCTGTTTCTGAATCCCGAATAATGGAACCCATCGGGACCACCATTACAGTATTTTTTCCTTTTCTACCGTGCTTATCCTTACCCTGGCCATGGGCGCCACGCTCGGCCTTGAAATGAGAGCGATAACGAAAATCAATAAGGGATGAAAGGCGTCGACTTGCCTCTATAATTACCGAGCCGCCATTGCCACCGTCACCACCATCTGGCCCCCCCTTTGGAACAAACTTCTCCCTCCGGAAGCTGACACAACCATTGCCACCATCTCCAGCTTTTACAAAAAATTTTGCCTCGTCAATAAATGCCATAGTGGACTCTGGTTCAAGGGTTCAAGGGTTCAAGGGTTCAAGGGTTCAAGGGTTCAAGGGTTAAA
>CAYUCH010000059.1:0-21609 GCA_964443295.1 uncultured Desulfobulbia bacterium
CAAGAACGTCGCTTAAATGAATTTTTCTGAAACACCAGATTTGACTATAACTCCAGGTAATGTCAGGGAACTGGAGCAAGCAATAAGAAGAGTTCTTTTAACCCGTAAATACCAAGAAGAGAATAGCATTTCCGCACATCACCCATTGAGCTCGCTGGCACAGCATGTGGAATGTGGCAGCATTGATGCGCAAAGCTTGATTGCCGAATATTGTGCAATGCTTTTTGACCGGCATGGAACATATGAAAAGGTAGGACAAATAACCAGGCTTGATCGTAGAACTGTTAAAAAGTATATCCAAACCGTTCGAGACAAATAGGCCTATAAGATACAGAGACCGGTATGAGCAATAAACCTGGTTCATGATGTGGTACATAACACACACAAAGTTATTTTTTGAAATTCGGACGTAATTACGATACCATAGATATGAATTGCAAAATTACAGAGCGTATGAAGAGTTTTCATACTCACTTCTGTAGACCCTGTTTACTCCCCTATTATCCTAGGAGCATTCTATGCCATCACAGCCCATAGGACTTACAAGGCGTCAATTGATTCAGGCATTTTCCATGGCAGCGGCCAGTGCCGGTTTGGCAGGCATTCCTTTTTTCAAGGGAGAAACTTCCAAAGCATATGCAGCAACTGGACACACAGTCCGTATTGGGGTAATCGCCCCATCCCATTGTGCCATGACCATGATCCATGCTCACCTTGCGGGCTTGTATGCAAAAAACGGCATAAATGCTGAACTTAAATACCTGCCCACCTCAAAAGACATTGCCCAGCAACTCGCACAAGGGAGCCTGGATATTGGTCAATTAATCACGCCTATTTTTTATGGCGTTCATTTGGGTATTGGTCCTTTTGCAAACTACAAGCAAGACTTGGTATCAGCCCAAGTTGCCGGAAGCAATGGCGGGGTGTTGGTGGTTCACTGGAACTCGCCAATACGAAATGCCAAAGACCTTAAAGGTGCTACGGTTGGAGTCCACAGCCCGTTTATGACCCATAATTTAATAATAAACAGACTGTTGCGAACCCATGGCATTGACCCTGCCAAAGATGTGAATATTAAAGTTGTTCCCATGCCGAAGATGATCAACGCCTTGAATAAAGGCGAGATTGATGCATTTATCAATCCTGAACCCCTTGGGACCTTTGCCCTGGAAAAAGCAGTTGGCAAAGAATTATTGGTTACCAAGAGATTGTGGCCCAACCATCCATGCTGTCTTATCGCCATGCGACGTGAATATTTCGAACAAGACATAAAAATGTCTAAGGCCGCTTACCGGGCCACCATGGAAAGCGGCTTACTTCTCAATAGTTTTAAAACCCGTATGGACTCCATCGACCTGACCCGCTTACAATCGCCACCATACCGAAAAATTCCTCTGGAAACTGTTATTAAGGCCTTCGTGCCAGGACGAAGCGATTTTGCCCCATTTCCCTACCAAAGTTCAGCACGGGCTGTGCTCATCATGATGTGGGAAGCAGGCTTAGTTCCCAAATCAATTGATATTGAGGCAGCAGTCCATCAGACATTCCTATCAGACTTGTCGCGAGAGTTGCTAACGGAACTTGGTGCTAAACCACCGGCAAACAATGACCGGAAAGAAATGATTGTTGGTAAATTGGTTGGTTAAGCGAAAGAAGGTATTTCTAAGCAGCAGAAGTATCCGTAATCAGACCGACTATGAATTTTTCAAGAAATTTCCGGCCTCTTCAGCCGGTAGGGGTTTTGCAAAATAATCACCCTGTCCGAATTCACAGCCCAATTGTTTAATCTGATCAAGCTGCTCCTTTGTTTCAATACCTTCTACAATGACCTGTTTATGAAGTGTGTGAGCAAGGGTAACAATGGTCTCGATGATCTGTTTATTTTTCTCATCTTTTTCCATTTCAACCACAAAAGACCGATCTACCTTAAGAGTATCAAATGGGAATTGGTGCAAATAACTGAGAGATGAATATCCTGTGCCAAAATCATCTATTCCCAAGGCAATATATCGCTGCTTTATCTCAGATAAAACTACTAGGCTTTTCTCAACATCTTCCATAATTCCGCTTTCAGTAATCTCAATTTTCAAACTATGAGCCGGCAGATCACTTTCTAAAAGTACGGCATCGATCTCTTCCATGAGGTTAACATTGGCAAGCTGAGGAACCGCCATATTGACACTGATCATTAACTCCTCATTTCCTGCTATATCCTTTTGCCAACGACGGGCCTGGTGGCATGCCATGCTTAAAATCTTTCTCCCCAACGGTACGATGAGATTAGTTTCTTCGGCTAAAGGTATAAAGTCTCCAGGAGGGACAAGGCCTTTCTCGGGACTTTGCCAGCGGACCAACGCTTCAAAACCGGCTATTCTGTCAGTTAGCAGGTCCACTATCGGTTGATAAAAAACCACAAATTCATCCCGCTCCAAGCCTCTTTTAAGTGCCACTTCCATTTCCAGTCTGGCTAGGGCTTTTTGATACATGGTATCTTCAAAAACCATATATCCATCACCACCGTTGGCTTTTGCGCGATACATGGCTGTATCAGCATCACGCAAGACATCCTCTGCTGTCAAAAACTCAGAACTCCTACCAACCACAATTCCAATACTTGAGGTAACCGAGATTTCATTATCATTTATAAAATAATGCTCTTTCATGCCCTTTAGAATACGCTTGGCCGCTGCAATTGCCTGGTGGATATTGACATCCTCCATCAACAACACGAATTCATCCCCTCCCAGGCGGGCCAAGGTAGCACCTTCCTCGACCAATGAATAAATGCGTTTTGCTGCAGTTTTGAGAAGCTGATCTCCTGATTCATGGCCAAGGCTTTCGTTCACTAATTTGAAACGGTCAAGATCGAGAAAGAACACTGCAAAGTCTGTTTTCAGAGCTCCACTCCTTCGAACCACCTGTTGCAGACGATCAATGAAAAGGGCCCTATTGGGCAGTCCCGTAAGACCGTCATGGAATGCATCATGCTGGAGTTGTGCTGCCAGCTGTTTTTGCAAGGTGATATCATGGGCATAGATATGCACTATGTTCTGACCCACCAGAGGATAATAATTCCATGAGAAGGTCAAATCGTGCACCGCAGACTCTGTTTCGGAACAGTCACGGCATCCGGCAAGACAAGCAGATACGATCTCTCTGTGGTTTGGTGGCAAAAACTCTTTGAGCTCAATGCCTAGACTTTTCATTACTTTTTCAGCAGCCGGATTTATATAGAGAATTCCCCCAAACATGTCTGAAGCAAATACTGGCGTGGGATTTTCAAGTGGAAAGGCTGCCAAATCTACTATTTTTTTCACCATGCCTTTCAAATCGTTGGCAAGGGTCTTAAGCTCGGCCTGAAAATCACCAACAAGAGGCGCCCTGTAATCACCATCGCCGATCTTCCTGGTATAGGCAATGATAGTCCGAACCGGGCTTGTAATACTCTTTGAAAGAATGAAAATATAAAAAGAGGCAAGCAACAAGGCGAGAGCACTGCAGGCAAAACCAAATAATCGCCACTTTTGATAACTAGTAATTCTTTTTGCTATGAGAATGTCTAGCTCATCCAGGCCAATTAAAAAAAGCTGCCGGCACTCACTGCCCAACCTTTGCCCTGCGACAAGCATTGCTTCCGCTGATACAGGATGGCTTTTGCCCTTGTTCACTAAAGAGAAAAACCCATTGACTGCCTGTTGGTATTTACCAAGGGCCGGGCCGAAATTTTCATGCAACGAAGAGCTTACCCCATAATAATTGGCATCCTCGACTAAAACGCGCTTGCCTTCAGTGATGATTTTTTCAGCACCACTTTGGAAAAGAGTGACATTATTTTGCATATTGTCGAATACGTGTGGAGTTGACGCACCCTTCTGGTTGCTTGAGACGTTTAGTCCATTCAAATTCATCCTATGGATCAATCTGTTCAAGGCATTGCAATGCGATGGCAGTAATGACACTAGAATTTCTGCCAGAATCCTGCTATCTAAGGCGGGATCAAGAATAAGCTTGGAATTCTGCCCTATCTGGACAATAAAATCCTGAACATTATTAAGGAGTTTTTCCTGTTGAGTACTGTCGAGCTGACCATCATTCCAAAACGCTTCCAAAGACTGTAAAGACAGACTCCCCTCATTCAACAGCACAGGGTGGTTTTTATGCAAGGTATCCAGGCTGGCAAAAACATCCTGAACTTTTTCTGCTGTGTCTTCCTTTTTTATGGCATCGACAAATCTATATTCAGAAACATGACCAAGAAGAAGAGTGAGACTTCGTAGATAGCGTGTTCCAGCAAGTTCTGTTCTGCCGATGTCAATATCGCAAGAAAAGCTGATATTCATGAAAAAAATCAGCACCACCATGGGCAAAGCAAAGGCCAGGTTGCTTAAGAGAAGTTTTCGTGAAATGGTTAGATTTCGATATCCGGACAGCATGAATAGTTCTCCGATACATACACGCTTGGAGATCATTTACATCCTAAAATTCCTATTTACAATAATACAAGACGATTTAACTGGAACATGTTTTATGAAAAATAAAAAGCCGGCCAAGCACACCAGGCCTGACCGGCTGTAAAGCAATTTTCACCGTAGGTATCATTGAAGAGCAGAGCGGATTGTCTCACTTTCCCGGACAATTTTCCGAATTATTGAATTATAGATGATTGGCATTTCCCTCATTACCGCATTTTTTGGGCCAGTCATGACGCTGCCCCTGATGACATGCTCATCTTTGAGATGATTCTCAGCAATCACAGTCTCTCCTTGCATTACCTTGACCCTGATGTCATACCAGAAACGGGCATTTTGGTATGAATCAAAATTCCAATCAACAATGGACACATCAACGACTCGACCACTCCCCCCTTGAACAGACAAACCCATGGCCTGCAGGTCCGAGGTAAGATCCTTTCGCATCTTTTCAGCCAGTGGTTCATCTTTATAGGTGGTTACTCCCCATGTATTACCAAATCCAGCCCGAAAATGGCCGATATAGGAAGGAGGCTTATTTCCATCAACAATAAAAGGGCGGTCGTCGTTTACCATGACCATGGCTGAACCATTGAGTTTCGCTCCATTGTCCGCCATATGGTAGTCCATCTTAATGGACTGGCCTGCCACACAACCTGTGAGAACTACAAACATTGCAAGAGTTAAGAGGTATTTTGCAATCCGCACTATCGTCATAACATGTCTCCTTTGTTTAGTGTAAAACGCTGAATATCCTTTAACTATAGCTTATACAAGCAAATCATCCTCTTCCGGACGATGTCGCCTCTGTAATTTTTCCGGTTTCCAGGGTTGTTTTGTAAGCAGAAGTGCTACGACCAGGCACGCAACCACCAGGCCAATGCCATAGATAAAAAGACTGGAAGCCGGGTACCCCTCATAGGGTTTCAATATATCACTTTCGAGGGAAAGATAGAGAAGATAAGCGAGAATGGCCGGAGTGATGTACTTAATAAGCACATCCCAGCCAACCGTGACATCCAGGCCCAGAATGCGAATATGCTTTCGCAGCACCGAGGCCCTTAAAATCCAACCAATGATGAAACATTCAAGAATACCGCCAATAACCAGGCCGTAGTTTGTGATGAAATGGTCGGCTATATCCAGCACATACAAACCGCCCTTTGTTGTGAAAATAATGCTTCCTGCAAAACCGACTATGCAGAGAATAGTCACCACGTTCTTCCGTGCCATATCAAACTTATCTGTGAATGAACAGGCAAAGGCCTCAATGAGCGACACCCCGGAGGTCAAACCAGCGATGACCAACATCAGGAAGAAAAGTATGCCAAATATTTCATTCATACTTGGCAAAAGGGAAATAGCCTTGGGATACACAACAAAGGCAAGTTGTGGACCACCTTTAATGGCCTCACCAAACTCAACACCTTGGCTATGGGCCATGAATCCGACAATGCCGAATACTGCAAAACCGGCAATAAAGGAATAAAGGCAATTCACAGTAGCAGTAATGAAAGCATTCCTGCCAATATTGGAACGATCCGGCAGATAGGAGGCATAGGTGATCATAATGCCGAAACCGAGAGAAAGGGTAAAGAAAATCTGGCTGAAGGCAGCAGACCATACCTTACCCGCCGCCTGCCTGGCTTCTGGATCCGGGGCAAACAAATTGATCTTTGACCAGTCTGCATGCAAATAGTGATTACGGATAGCGTCACCTGCACCATCGAGGAAAAGACTCCAGACAACCATGATAATGGTCAGCACAAAGAGAATTGGCATGAAAACCATACTGGCCTTTTCAATGCCATGGCGGATATCGCGATAACAGATAAACCAACACAGACCCCAGACCAATAGAGTTGCTAACAGAATTGGTGGCCGGACTCCACCAAGCTCGGTGGATGAACTGGTAAGTTGTAAAAATTCATTGAAAAAGAAATCCTGTGGGTCAGCGCCCCAGGAGAGATTAAAGGAAAAAATCAGATAGTTTACACACCAACCAATGACAGCGGAATAATAAAGCATGATGCCGAAAAGGGCCACCACCGGCATCCACCATCCTACCCATTCCCAGTTTTTTGATATACGGGCAAAACTTAAAGGTGAAGATCCCTTTTCAAGATGTCCCACCCCGTATTCGAGCAGCATAATGGGTATGCCTGCCACGATAAGCGCCACAACATAGGGCACCAGGAAGGCACCGCCGCCGTGTTCATGGGCCATATAACTGAAGCGCCACACATTGCCAAGTCCGACGGCCGATCCTATGGCAGCCAGGAGAAAACCAAGGTTGGATTTCCAACTACTTCTACTCTGGGACATTGCACACTCCCCCATATTCAGTGCAAAGTGAAAAGTGTAGAAAAAATACTTTGCGTGATCAATTCATACTGTCCATTGATATGTTATACAAAAAAGCCGGAATTGCTTACAAGCAATTCCGGCTTATCATTTGTATCTTTCACGCTTCTCAGGCTGCACCTTCGAGTATTGCGACTTTATTCACCGCAGATAAAATATCTCGTTGCACTGTCACTCTGGGCTTAATAAATTTTATGCCCATTCCATGATCAGCCCGTTTACCTTGAGTGTTGATCCACTGGACTCGACCTGCGACCTGCACCTCTTCAAGCCCATCCACCGTGAAATGGAGAATAACCTTTTGGCCCACCTCCGGCGGGTTGTCAGTGCAGATGAACATGCCATCTGCTGATATGTCCTTGGTAAATGAAATGATGAAATCTTCTGCGTGGATGCAATCGACTTTGAATTCGGCCGGAATGCGCTTCTTGCCTCGACGATCTGCTGTAGCCATGTCCCCCATTCTCCCATTTTTGATGGAACCGAAAATCCCACTTTTCGACTCCGATAGCATTTTGCTGGAATTCCCTCTGATATTTCAACCAATTACCAGTGGTACTCCAGCATTTACCCCCTTTTATGGCATATAGTCCCAGGATCACGGAAATGCAAGATATTTTTGAAAAAATTTGGCAAATCAACCTCATTTCATTGCAAATCTGATCGTCTTGTTAAAAAAACTATACAAGTTGGTTATTTTTTTCCCTTTAAAAGGTCTGCATAGGCTGCAGCCAACTCAACAAAATAATCATGTTCGCCGCCCTTATCCGGATGGTGTTCATGAGCCTGTTTTCGAAAAAGTTTAATCAGTTCTTTCTTGCTCATCTTTTTTAAATCCTCACCATCCACCCCAAAGAGTTCAATGAGTCGTTCATCGGTTACTTCCGTCTTTTTTTCTGGCCAGCGGAAAGCACGATGCTGATCTTGAAACTGTCGGATAAATTCCTGCTCGGCTCGGTTGGCATCGAATTGTGAATCAAAATAGAGCCAGACATAGCGAGCCAAATATTGGGGCAAAACGTCCGTTCTTTCAAACCCTGACCACATGGTGAGATCATCATTCAACAGGCATACTTCTTCAATAAATGCTTCATCCATTTTTTCTGAATTCAAGCCGGCAGGCATGGTGCGAGCCAAGATACTGTCAAAATGATTCTGCAGATTAAAAGCAACGTAGAGATATTCTTTCATCTGCTCCGCTTCAAGCGTCCTTTCTTGTTGAAGGAAATACTGCTCTATTTCATCACGACTTTTACAGAGAAGCGCTTTAAACAATTTGGCTGGCAAACCAAAAATATTGGTCTGATCAATATTGCCATAGCGAAGATAGTAAAGACGCCGTTTATCAAAGAGATGCGTCTGCTCATGAATGACTGCTTCCTCTTCTTTACTGATACGTCGTCTGCCAGCCTGATGTGACCGGGCAATGAAGGGCTCTATTTTAAAACGTAGCTCCGGCTCAACGAATGGAAGTAAAATGTATTCGAGGTCGTCATCGGTGAGCTCACCTCCTGCAGCTTGAATAGCATCCAACACTTCTTCATCAACATAAAAACTATTCCCACCGGGATATACCAGAAATTGACCTGGATCATAGCCAAAATCAAAAAGTTCTCGACTCTGCCACATGTCCCCTTTTTGAAAAGACTCCCGCAATACAAATCGAAGCCCATCAGGTGTTGCAAATCGTGCAAGATATGGCATGTGAAGCTCCTTTGGACTTACAACGACAAATGGCTTTTAAATAAGTTGCATAATAACCGGTGCTGTAGCTGCTCACAGGGTGCCGGAGGTTTTCACAGATAAGCGAAGAAAACACCTTTCCCGGGCCAATTGGAGTGAGTATGGTAATGGCTATGATTACTTAATCATTAAAATAATTTAACCACACTGATAACCAGTGGCAACTTTAAACAGGTTCACAAAAATTGGCCAGAACCCCGATCAACAGAGAAACCCTTCGTAAAGCCCGTCAGGTCTTCGGAGTGGCCCGACCTGTTTTTGCACGACATAAATGGCGATTGGTTGCAGGCTTTCTTTCCTTGATATGTGTCAATATCGGTCAACTCTATGTTCCCCGGCTTATCAGAAAGGCGGTTAACTCTCTGGAAAAAGGTGTTGCCACACCTGAGAATCTTGCCCACCTGGGAATTCTTGTTCTGGTCTTAGCCATTGGTGTTGCTTTTTTCCGGTTTGGCTGGCGTTATTTAGTTCTTGGCTTTTCCCGTCTTCTTGAAAAGGACTTACGAACCCGGCTCTTTGCCCATGTCCTTACCTTGGACAGGCCATTTTTCCAAAAAAAGCCGGCCGGTGAAATCATGGCCCTGGCCTCCAATGACCTGGCTGCTGTGCAATTGGCAGGCGGCATGGGACTCATCGCCTTTGCCGACTCGCTGCTCATGGGGGTGGCGACTTTGGCCTGCATGGCCTATATCCATCCAGGCCTCACCTTATTGGCTGTGCTCCCCATGCCCCTTCTGGCGGTCTTTACCAGCTTCCTCTCGGCCAGCATCCATGGTCGTTTCAAGCGTGTTCAGGAGCAATTTTCAAAAATCACCGAATTTGCCCGTTCTTCACTTTCAGCCATTCGACTGGTAAAGGTATACACCCAGGAACAGGACCGAGCCCGCCGTTTTGATACCCTTGGACAAAACTATGTGAAGGACAATATCAAGCTGGCCATGGTCCAGGGTACCCTCTTCCCCATCTCTGGACTGGTCGCCAACACCACCACCTTATTGGTACTTTTTTTCGGTGGTCGATTAACAATTTCCGGAGTGATCTCCATTGGTGATTTTGTTGCCTTTATCAGCTATCTCTTTCTCCTCACCTGGCCCACCATGGCTCTGGGGTGGGTGGCCAATTTATTCCAGCGAGGCATTACTTCTCTCAGTCGTATTAAAGAGATCTTTGATGCCAGGCCCCAGCTTTCCGCCCCCACCTCACCCCTCGCCATCCCAGAGGGGCAAGTCGGCTTTTCCTTCCGGGATCTGACTTTTTCCTATGATGAGACGTTGCAGCCAGCCTTGAAAAACCTTGACCTCGAAATCGGCGCCGGCGTCCTTGGCGTAGTTGGGCGAACCGGCTCGGGCAAGTCAACTCTTTGCCACCTGCTGACCCGGCTCTATCCTGTTCCGGACAATAGTTTTTTTCTTGAAGATCTTGATGTGAACGCTCTCGACCCAGCCCAAATAAGGGAAAGAATCTCCTATGTTCCCCAGGAGACCATGGTTTTTTCCGACTCCATACAACACAACATTTCTTTGGGACGGCCTGATGCCAGCCAGGATGAAATTGAAGCTGCGGCTAAAGCTGCGGCTATTCATGATGAAATCATGGCCATGGAAAAAGGCTATGAAACCAGGGTGGGTGAAAAAGGAGCCATTCTCTCAGGCGGTCAAAAACAGCGAATAGCCCTTGCCCGCGCCCTTCTGCTGGACCGCCCCATTCTGATCATTGACGACAGCCTGTCAGCGGTGGACACCCAGACCGAACATAATATCATTATCAACTTGAAGCCCTATCTTACCGACAAAATATGCCTGGTGATTTCCCATCGTCTGGCCCCCCTGGCCGAAGCGGACAGAATAATCGTGCTGGAAGAAGGGCATAAAGCTGAAGAAGGCACCCACTCCGAACTTCTTGAACAGAATGGTCTTTATGCTGCCATTTATGAGCACCAAAACCTTTTAGAAAAGGATGGAGGTGCGGAAGAATGAGGCACGATTACGGATATTTTGAAGAAGACCATCTGAGCAAGGTGACGGAAGTTCACCTGTGGAGACGCATTCTCACCATCATGGGCCCATATTGGAAAGAGACCATTGGGGCCATCTTCCTTTCATTGCTTATTACTGCCGCCGGCCTTGCCTTGCCCACTCTTCTCCGACAGGCTGTGGACAATTTCATTATCAACCAGGAGATGGAAACAGCCCAGCGGCTTGCCGGTCTTTCAAAGCTCACAATGCTCTTTTTGGGATTAATCATCCTGGAATTTGGAGCCAATTTTATCCAGGTTGTCCTGCTGGAATGGACCGGCCAGAGGGTCATGCATCAGCTCAGGCAGCAACTCTTCGTTCATCTCCAGAAGCTCTCTCTTTCCTTTTTTAATCGTAATCCAGTGGGTAAACTCGTCACCCGCCTGACCAATGATATCCAGAACATGCATGAGATGTTCACCTCGGTCATTGTTACCCTCTTTAATGATGTCATTCGACTTGTTGGCATTATGATTATTCTCTTTCTCATGCACTGGAAGCTGGCTTTGGTTATGTGCCTCCTGTTGCCAATTATTTTCGGCAATACTCTGTGGTTCAGTCGTTTGGCCAGAGATGTTTTCCGGGATATCCGTACTCAGCTTGCCAGGTTGAACTCTTTCCTGCAGGAAGCGTTGTCCGGTATCACCATTCTGCAACTCTTTTCACGGGAAAAAGAGAGTGAGAAACGATTCCAGGAATTGAACCAGTCATACCTGGCCAAAACCCTCACCCAGATTAAAATATTCGGCATTTTCATGCCCATGCTGGAAGTCCTGTCCATGGCCGCCACCGCGCTCATTATCTGGTATGGTGGCGGAGAGATCATCAGGCAAGAGATGTCCCTGGGCGAGCTGGTTGCTTTTCTCTATTATATGCGCCTCTTTTTTCAACCTCTACGCGAGCTCTCCCAAAAATACTCCATTGTGCAATCCGCCCTGGCTTCAGCTGAGCGCATCTTTCAGCTTTTTGACCATGATGAGTCCCTTCCCCATGCTGAGCAGCCAGCATTGCCTGAGAAAGGCCAAGGAACGGTACAGTTTAAAAATGTCGGTTTTGCCTATGAACCGGAGAGGCCTGTTCTCCACGATCTCTCTTTAGAAGTGCCTGACGGTGATACTCTGGCCATTGTAGGTGCAACAGGATCAGGCAAGAGCAGCATTATTAATTTGCTTGAACGGTTATATGACCCGGACCGGGGCTCCATTACCATTGGTGGAACCGATATCAAAAAAGTAGACATCCAATGGCTCCGCCGCCATATTGGCCTTGTCATGCAGGATGTGTTCATCGTGCCGGACACCCTGAAGGCCAATATTATTCTTGATCAGAGTCTCGATGACGAGAAACTTGAGGAGATCATTGATCAGGCTCAGTTGCGAAGTTTGGTAAGCAGCCTTCCAGAAGGAAATGAAACCCGCCTGGGAGAAGGGGGTCATGAACTCTCTGCCGGCCAGAAACAATTACTGGCCTTTGCCCGGGTTATGGCGAGGGATCCCGCAATTCTCGTCCTTGATGAAGCCACTTCAAATGTGGACACAGAAACCGAATACCTCATTGAACGGGCCATGGAAAAAACCCTGGAAGGGCGGACAAGCATTATCATAGCTCATCGGCTTTCCACCATCAGGAGGGCGGATCGCATTCTGGTTCTGGACCATGGCCGCATTGTTGAGCAGGGTACCCATCGGTCACTCATGGAAGCAAATGGGCTTTATCAGCATCTGCAATCGCTGCAACAGGGTGGGATAATAGTTAACAATCGATAATTAAGTAATGGAATATCCTTAAAACCAATTTTTCTCTTCCGAGTCCTGCCGAAAAGCGTTAAATTACTTTCTCAACTTTTTGTACTCTTTGGGGCCATATTGTGGGAGATAAAAAATCCAGTAGCATATTTGACACGACCCTCGGTTTTGTCAGGAACTGGCTCTTGTCTCTTCTGGCCACGGCAGCAGCTTTGACTGTTGCCACCGGCGCCTTTGAAACACAGGCTGCCGTGTCCCAACACCCGGTTCTCTTTTTTGCTGTTATCCTTATTGCCGCCCTCACCGATACCCTGCGACGGGTACGTGGTTGGACTCCGCCAGGTTTTCCTAAAACAATCGAAGGTCCTTTGCTCTGGACAGTGGCTGCCTGGATGCTCCTGCGCTTGTTGCCGGAATACTCCTCCCATACCATAATCATCCCTGCGGCACTCATTGCCTGGTTGGTGGGAAGCCCCCCCCCGTGGGGTTTTGGTTTTTGAGTATTTTTCGCCGCGGCGCGGGGAAGGGGGGGTTACGGTTTGAGGGCGCAAACCTGGCCGTGTTCGGACTGGCCGCCGGTTCTTTATCTCTCTTTGCCTTGTCCACCGCTTTTCGCCAACACCTTCGGCAGGCCATCGACCGCACACAAAAAGAAGCAACAAACAAAGAATATGCCGCAGACATGGGATTATTTGCCCAACGTCCCATTCTCCTGGAAGAAACTCATCAGTCCAATGAACAGGAATACTTTGCCCCTTTCAGTCAGCCTACTGTTGAAACGGTATCTTCCTCATTTGACCTGCACTTAGAGATGATACGCCAAGTACTTGTGGCAAATACCGTTGTACTCCTGTGGCCCGATAAAGAAGGGCAGGAAATGCGCCTGCGAAATATTGCCACAATATCTGAAAATATTAAGAGCGGCCCTTATCCCGTGGGTACGGGCATCACCGGTGCCCTGCAAAAAGCCAGTGGTGAAATTGCCATGGCCCCTGTCGGTCGCACATATCCCGGCCTGCCTTATTACGAAAAACAAGAAGAAATCGGCGGTCTTCTGGCTTTGGAAATCCCCACAGGAAAACCAGTGGATGAATCATTGGGAGTTGTTCCATCTTCAGGTGTTCTTTGTATTGACCGCAAGGCGGAAACGCCATGGAATGATGATGATCGTGAATTCCTCAATTCAGCAGTGCGGAAAATCAGCCTGGAACTGACCATGGGACGGCGCCTGCTCAACATGGATCTAGAAAGAAACACCATGCAGCAACTTTATCTTGGATTACGCGAGCTGAATGGCGTCCTTGGTTTAGAAGCTTCATTTAATGCTACGATCAAAACTATTAAAAACCTTGTCCGGGCAGATTTTGTTGCCATCAGTCTGGTTGAAGAGAAAGTCCACCGAGTAGTGCGGGTGGAAGAGATACGTGACTCCCATCTTGACGGACTTGCCTTTCCCCTTGAAGAAGGATTGGTGGGCCAAGTTATTAAATTCGATCACTCTCTCCCGGCAAAAGCAGAATATCGTGGCCCAGCACCGGTATTCAGCAATAACCATCGACTGAAAGGATACTCTTCTCTACTCATTGTTCCACTCCGCAAAGACAAAGGCGGCACCATTGGAGCCCTTACCGTGGCAGCCACCCAAAGTGGCGTTTTCACCCGGGCCCGCCAAGATATTCTGGAACTCATTGCCGGCCAGATCGCCACCAAAATCGACTTGGCCCAAGCCCATGAAAAAATTAATAAATTGGCCACCACTGATGGACTCACCGGCCTTGCCAATCACCGCACATTTCAACACGCTTTTGACGTAATGCTGGAAAGGGCTCAACGCCGCAAGAGCTTTCTTTGCCTGATTCTCTGTGATATTGATCATTTTAAAGGAATCAACGACACATTTGGCCATCCCTTTGGCGACCACGTTTTACAGGAAGTGGCCAATACCCTTGGGGATTCAGTCCGTAAAGTGGACTTGGCTGCCCGCTATGGTGGTGAAGAATTTACCATGATTCTGGAAGATTCAGGTATTGAAGGAGGAGTCAAGTTAGCAGAGCGAGTGAGGGGAATGGTGGAGTCTTTAGGAATCACCCTCAATGGAGAAGCCGTAAAAGTGACCATTTCCATGGGATTGGCGGCGTACCCAACAGATGGTGAAGAGAAAAATGAACTCATTGCCAATGCGGACCAAGCCCTGTACCAGGCAAAAAGAGCTGGTCGTAACCGTGTACAGGCATGGTCAGGCATGAAATCGGAAAATTCTAATAAGGAATCAGCATGAGCACCTTTTTAGCCCGACAACCGATTTTTGACCAAAAATTTAAGGTCATTGCCTATGAACTTCTCTTTAGAGAAAGTGCAGAGAATATTTTTTCTGCTGCTGATTCTGTGGAGGCGACCCACCGCCTTATGATGGATAGCTTCCTGAATTTCGAGGTTGAAAGACTGACCGACGGCAAAAAAGCCTTTATCAATCTCACCCGGGAAATCCTTTTAACTGAATCTGTTTTCCTTTTACCCAGCAAGTTCTATTGTGTTGAAATCACAGAAGATATCCCAGCCGACAGTGCTGTGCTGGATGCTTGCAGGAAACTGAAAGAAAAAGGCTATACCATTATTCTGGATGGTTTTGAATTTGAAGAACAACGCCTTCCCCTCTTAGATTTCGCCGACCTGGTCAAAATTGATATTATGAAAATGGATCGCCAGCGGCAAGATGATGTGTTGAAGCATTATTGTCGGGACAACCTTTCTTTTTTGGCTGCAAAGGTGGAAACACCTGAAGATCTTGAAGTATGTAAAGATATCGGCTTTGACTATTTTCAGGGCTTTTTCTTCAGCAAGCCTGTGATTGTTTCCCAGAAAAAAGTTCCTGGTATTAAAGTGCAATACTTGCAAATGTTAAGCGAAATAAACCAGAAAGAGATCAGTCTTGATGAGGTTGATGCCATTATCAAGCGGGACGTATCCCTGGCCTATAAACTCCTGCGCCATATAAACTCCTCATTTTTTGGTATGCGTAACGAGATCACCTCAATCCAACATGCTCTGGTGGTTCTTGGTGAAGATGAAATTCGCAAATGGGCTTGTCTCATTGCCATGGGAAAAATGGGTACAGATAAACCTGAAGAGCTCGTTACCAGCACCCTCATCCGAGCTCGTTTTTGCGAATCGTTGGCTCCCTCCCTCCATATGCAGAATAAGGCTCAAGACCTTTTTCTCATGGGCATTTTTTCCAATGTTCATGTCATTGTGGGGCGTCCTTTAGAAGAAATCCTTGCCTCTCTTCCCATTGCCAAAGAAGTCCGAGATGCTTTATTGAATGTGGAGGGGCAATTCCGGGATATTTTGGGGATTGTCACGGCCTATGAAAAAGGAAAGTGGAAAGACTTTGCCACCATATCACGCCGACACAAACTGGAGGAAGACCAGATCCCCACCCTCTATTTGGACGCTGTTGAATGGGCCACCTCCTGTATGAAAATTAACTGAATATAGGCCATACCATGCCTGACCTGAAAAAATCCCTGGGCTATACTTATCTTCAACAGACAAAATTCTCCCCTGAGGGTTTACAAAATCAGTTACGCCCCCACATTGCTCCTGCAGCGGAGTACAAACAATATCCAGATGCTGAAATTATTACCTTGCCTCGTGACTTTTTCCCCGGAGACGTAAACCTCTGGGATCTTCTCCAGAAACGGCGTTCCTGTCGTAAATTCGGCAACCAAGAGTGTACCATTAAAGAATTGGCTCTTTTGCTCTGGGCAGGCCAAGGACTCACCGCCCAAGCAGGGAGTTATTTCTTCCGTACCGCCCCTTCTGCCGGCGCTCTGTACCCCATTGAAACATACCTCGCCATACAGGGGATCGATGATATTCCACCAGGCCTGTATCATTTCGATGTGAAAGGATTTCAACTTGAACAACTTATTCCAGAGCCCATTGGCAAGCAATTGAGCCAGGCATGCTTGAACCAGAATTTTATAGCTCAAGCTCCTGTGGTTTTTATCTGGACAACTATTTTACGCCGCAATATGAGCAAATATGGTCATCGCGGTATGCGATATATCTGCCTTGATGCCGGACATATCTGTCAAAATGTTATATTAGCAGCTGAAGCCATAGGCTTTGGTGCATGTCCGGTTGCGGCTTTTTTCGATGATGAGGTCAATGATATCCTCGACCTTGACGGTGAGGAAGAATCCACTCTCTACCTGGCTCCTGTAGGCCCCAGGACATAAATCCGTGACGTAAAACATATGGCACAGGTGAACTCTCACGGATTCAAGACTATTTAATGTTACAACATACCTTTGTTCACATATCAGGTATCGGACGCAAGACAGAAGAGAATTTCTGGAAAGCCGGTATCCACTCTCCTGAAGACATTGGTGTGCTGAATCCCGCTGGCCTTTCCCCTGCCAAACTACATCAGGTGGCATCTCATCAAAAAGAGGCACCCCCTTTTGACAGGAGAGATCCTTATTATTGGGCAGATTCTCTTGCCAGCCGCGAACATTGGCGACTCTTTCCCCATTTTCGAAACACCACAGCCTACCTCGATATAGAAACCAACGGTCGGGCGCATTCTAAAAATTCCATCACCACCATTGCCCTGTATGACGGCACCACCATTTTCACTTTTATAAAGGGGAAAAACCTGGACCGATTTAAAGAAGTGGTGGAGCAGTATGAGGTTTTAGTCACCTATAACGGGAAAAGTTTTGACATTCCGGTGATCAAAGGGGAGCTGGGCATAGCCATGGATCATGTGCAACTTGATCTAAGACCGATATTGCGTAACCTGGGGTATGTCGGCGGATTAAAAGGATGTGAAAAACAGTTGGGTCTGGATCGTGGTGAACTGGACGGGGTGGATGGCAGTTTTGCCCCGGTACTCTGGCGACAATTCCAGCGTACCGGTAATAAAAAAGCTCTTGAAACCTTGCTGGCCTATAACATAGAGGACACTGTGAACCTGGAAACTCTCATGGTGGAAGCATACAATCAGAACGTGGCCCAGACTCCCTTTGGAGACGAGCTTATGATTCCACCACCAGACCCACCTGCTTTACCGTACTCTCCCGATGCTAAATTGATCCAGTCACTCCAGGAGAGCTATCACTATTTTTAGTGATCTTTGGTGTGAAAATAATCCGCGTCGGTCGTCTCACCACATTTGGGACAGATGAGATGCATCTGGGTATGTTTGCGCTGGTAAATTTCCCTGCTGCACTGTGGGCAGACCAGGCAGTCTCCCTGGACAATCAGATCCTTGTGCTGCATCTCTTTCAGACATTCGGGACAGGGCAGAGTTTCCATGATTTTCCTCCTTTTTGGAAAGCATCCTAAAGGATTTTATAA
Organism: uncultured Desulfobulbia bacterium; assembly: GCA_964443295.1. Lineage (GTDB taxonomy): Bacteria > Desulfobacterota > Desulfobulbia > Desulfobulbales > CG2-30-60-27 > CAYUCH01. The sequence goes on from CAYUCH010000059.1 coordinate 17,701, forward strand.
CTGCATATGGATCATTACATCACAGTTTTCCATGATCTGTCAATTTTGATGAGCACGTTAAAACCAACAAAGCTTCAAATGCCAACAACACACTTTACAGGCACGGCACACCACACGTCCGTCTCGTAGCTGATAGTAATTATCCTTTTATCTGCGAGACCGACAACTAGGATAAATCTACTCCTATAAAGCCAGCTCAACCCATTGATTCATCAATGCTGACTCCCGGCAAGCGTCACAAATCTTCATGGCTGCCAGGCCTTCTTCACCAGGGATGGGGTTTGGGCCATTACCATGGAGATGGGCAAGCCAATCTTGCAGTAAAAAAATGAGTGTGGAGCGTTCATCGGGCAAAGCCAAATCACGGCGGCTGTTACCTTCGATTACCTCCATCACATGATGGACCTGATCGCCATGAAGTTGGCATTTTTCTCCCACAAATTCGTACCGTCCCGAGCGCCCCGTACCCACTTTGCTGGCATCAACGGTCCCAACCAGATCATCCCCCATCACAAGCTGGGCGATAAAGAGATCTTCAACATGTTTATTGAAATGACAGAGCATCGAGGCCCTAACCCGCTTCACTTCGCGGCCGGTGATAAATCGCAGGGCATCGAACATATGGACAGCGGTATGGAGAATCACTCCACCTCCTGCAATACTGATATCATCAAGCCAGGGGTGCAAGGTTGGCTCAAGCCTTTGATGAGCAGCAAAGGAAAAGATTTTCCCCATGTGGGAGAGTTCTTTTTTTAGGGAAAGAATGACCGAATTATAGCGCAAGGTCTGGCCCACAGTGAGGGGCAAGCTTGCCTTTTTAAAAGCAGAAACCATTCTTAGGGCTGCGGCAGCAGTGATTGCCAAGGGTTTTTCAACCAGTAAAGGCTTACCCGCTTCCACACAGGCCATTGCAATGGCTTCGTTGAGATCCGGCGTTGTCACGGCAATCACCGCATCTACCTCACTGGCTGCAACCAACTCTTGCCAGGTTTGGAAGTATGCTGCACCCCATTCTTCAGCCTGCTGCTTCCCTTCAGGAGAACGCCGGCTCACGGCAGAGAGTGACAGACCCTCTACATCCTCCGTGATATGTTTGGCGTATCGAGCCCCATGACGCCCTGTACCGATTATGCCGACTCTTATTTCTTTATTCATAAGTTCCTGCAGCCTTCAACCTAAAATTATATATTTGACCTAGGTCAATTCCTGAACACTTCACATAAGATATCATAGCAGGTATGAACACAAAATTTTCACTGAAAACATTGACGGAAGATAAAAACCTGGCCAACTTGAGGCTCTGGGTCCACGGCGCTTTTTTTCTGTTTACCCTCTGGGTGGGACTCAAGTTCACCCTCTTCTATTTTTGGGCCATTGGCAAAACGGAGGCCTATGTTGCCCGACCCCCTGCAGTGGAAGGATTTCTCCCCATCAGTGCTCTTTTAAGTCTAAAACGACTGGTGCTCACCGGCAATTACGACCTCATTTATCCAGCCGGCCTCACCATCTTCATGGCTGCCTTGACTATAGGACTTATACTGCGAAAAGGGTTTTGCGGTTGGATCTGCCCGGTGGGATTTGCCTCGAATTTTGCGGAAAGGGTTGGAAGAAAGCTGAAAATTCTTCGTCGGTTACCTCGATGGGTTGCCCTGCCATTGCTCTCTCTGAAATACATTTTACTGGGATTTTTCTGTTACATCATTCTCTGGCGCATGAACCTCCAACAGATCGAGTCCTTCCAGGCTTCGGGATATAACCTGGTGGCCGATGCCAAGATGCTTCTTTTCTTTCTTGAACCATCGCGGTTGGCAGGCTCCATAACCCTTTTCCTGATTGTGATTTCTTTTTTTATTCCCAATTTCTGGTGCCGGTTTCTCTGCCCTTATGGCGGATTGCTGGGCCTTCTGTCCCTGGGAAGTCCTGTTGCCGTGAAACGGGACAACGAGACCTGCATTCAGTGCAAAAAATGTGAAAAACGCTGCCCCAACTCCATCCCAGTGACCCACAAAATATCCGTTCGTTCCGCTGAATGCATCGGCTGTCTGGAATGCGTTGCTGCCTGCCCGGTGGAGAATTGCCTCACCATGCAAGCAGGCCGCCGAAGACTTCCAGCATACCTGCTCCCCATCGCCACAGTCAGCCTATTTCTGTTATTCTATGGCATTGCCGTAGGCACTGGCCACTGGCACTCAAAGGTCTCCCCTGAAACAAAGAAGCACTCATATACTGAAATCCACAAACTGGGACATCCGTCGTATTAATAGAAGATGTAATATTAAGTAATAACCAGCTGCCGCTTACTTTCGTGGTGTTGTACTTTTTATTGAATATTGCTATCTGTAGAAAAACACTATTAAGCAGTAGGCTTTTTAAATGAATAGAAAATTACACAGATAACTCTTGGGCGGATTAGCATGTTGAGACACAAAGAATTTTTTGATCATTGTTATTGGGGAAACGTGGAAGAGGTTCAAAGTTTTTTAAACGCTAGTTTTTGGAGAAAAATTGTATCAAGGAAATGGGTGAATGTTAACAAGCCTAATAGTGTTGGGGACACTCCTCTGTTCATTGCTTCAGAAAAGGGGCATAAAGAAATTGTAAAGCTCCTCTGTGAAAGTGGGGCTAATTCTGGTCTGGCTGATAAATTTGGGAGCAGTCCTCTGTTCATTGCTTCAAGAGAAGGAAATACCGAAATAGTAAAACTCCTCATTGAAAATGGCGCTGATGTTAATCAGTCTAACAATGATGGAACTACTCCTCTGTTCATTGCTTCAGAAAAGGGACATACAGAGATAATAAAGGTTCTCATTGATAGTGGGGCTAACGTTAATCAGGCCAACAAAGATGGAACTACTCCACTTATGCAGGCATCAGAGGAAAGGGATTTTGATTCAATCATTCTCCTCGTTGAAAATGGCGCTAAGGTTGGTCAGGCTGACAATAGTGGGTACACTGCCCTATTAAATGCCGCGTTTTCTTCATACTATGGAACTGAAGTAGAATTCCTCATCAAAAACGGTGCTGATGTTAATCAGGCTTCTAATTCAGGAACCACCCCACTTATCACGGCTTCAAAATGGGGAAAAATGGAGACTGCACAGGTCCTCATTAATAATGGGGCTGATGTTAACCAGGCTGATAATTATGGTGACACTCCACTTCACGAGGCATCAGGATGTGGACAAACAGGAACTGCAAGGCTCCTCATTAAAAATGGGGCCGATGTTAATCAGGCTAATAATAACGGTACTACACCTCTTTTCAGTGCCTCGGGAAAGGGGCATACAAAAGTTGTAAAACTCCTCGTTGAAAATGGTGCTGAAGGTGAACAGGCCGAATTTATTAAGGAAGAGGTCATACCTTTCTTCGGAGAAAGACTTATAAATACACGGGCTGGAAGCACAGAATCAGATGCTAATGCAGTAAATGCCCTCGTTGAGATCGCACAAGATTTTTATGTTTGGCGAGATCATAACAACGATGCCGATCGGCGTGAATACCCTAGATATAATGAAGCATTGAAAATTGGCAACATGCTGTTCGAAGATGGTGGCAAAGGATTGATGGTAAAAACCTATGAAGAGGCGCAAGCAATTGAACCTGAAAAGATTTGGATAATCAGTAAATTCTGGGATCGCATTGGCGATTCTTCAACAGGCAGCCTTCACGATATTTGGATGGATTGATATCACAGGATATCGGTAAACTCTGATTATTACATTTACAATGTATACTCACCATCGTTCCTCTACTTTTCCTAACACGTTAACACAACAATAAAACCTTTGAGGCATCGAGTATGTCAAAAAAACAAAATAAATTTACACGTCTTTGTGAATCAGGAAATGTTGAAGAGGTGCGTATTCCACTGATCTCGGCCACCTATTCCACGCGAAGCCGGCCACCCAT
>CAYUCH010000060.1:0-7824 GCA_964443295.1 uncultured Desulfobulbia bacterium
TCAGTGGCCGGAATCAAATGGAATGGGTGGTCGGGATCGTCTGGAATTCGCAGTTAATTTTCCAGAGAAAAAAGTAACAAGTTTAAAATTGAGAGTATTGCCTTAGAAAAACATGGCAATTAGGACTGACTACAACGTAATTAAAATGCACCTTTACGGCGTATGACTATGTAAATTGTTTGAAATAGGATTTTTAGATCATCAAGAAATCGCCATCGCTCTAGGTATTGGCAGTCAAGATCAACGATTTGGTTAAAGTCGGTGATTTTGTTCCGACCTGAAACTTGCCATAATCCAGTTATGCCTGGTTTGCCGGAAAGCCGTTTATATTGCCATGGATCATACTTCTCCATTTCCTCAATGGTCGGTGGCCTTGTGCCGACCAAACTCATTTCTCCGCGTAATACATTGAGAAATTGAGGAAATTCATCAAGAGAAGATTTACGTAAAAATTTCCCAACTTTCGTAATACGTGGATCATTTTCCATTTTAAAAATAGATCCTTGCATGAGGTTTTTATCGGAAAGCTCTGCTTGTTTTGCTTCAGCATCGCTGACCATTGATCGAAATTTTAATAAAATGAAAGTACGTCCATGTTGACCAACACGCTTTTGTTTGAATAAAATTGGTCCTGGAGAATCAAGCTTGATGGCAACGGCAACAAATGGATATACGAGAAGAAAGAGGATGGTGCCGGTTAGTCCGCCGATAATATCAAGGATTCTTTTGTACATCAGGCCTGTTGCGTTAAAATTACCCACTGGAATCGTGAGGAAAGGGACATTGTGGCATTGATCCACTGTTATGGAGTGCTCTCCTGGTTGCCAAAGAGCCGGAAGAATACGTGCAGGTACACCAACTTGTTTGCAATGGTTGAGATGAGAGGCAATATTTACTGCTCTATTTCCATCAACAGCAAATACGACTTCATCAATGGGGTGGTCACGGAGAATAAATGGCAGTTCATCAATATGACCAAGACTATAAAGAGAATCATTTGATGTTTTTTCAGTTGTGAGCCTACCGATGATTTCGTGACCCCAGGAAAGTTGTTTTTCTAAAAGGTCTGCCACCATTTGTCCACGTTCCAGGTTCCCAATTACAAGAATTTTCCTGACGCTAAAACTTCTTTTAGACAATTTACTAATATAAAATTCCATCAGCAATTTTTCTACGATAATAAAGACGAAACTCAGGAGTCCAAAAAATATCATAAAGTATCTGGAAAAATCAGCCAGTCTAAGGAGATACACCGATGCTCCTAGTATTGCAAAATCAATAAAGAGAGATTTGAAAACAACTGCAATGAGTGCAAATCTTGAAGAAGGCCGTAAATCACTATATAAATTTGATCTACCCATTATGTAATTATTTGCAAACATAACAAGGAGTACAGCGGTGGTGAATGTAGTGGTACTCATTGGTTCCACATCTTCGGGAATAAAAAAGACAGCATGAATAAAAAACGCAAGATAGGCGGCTACAATGATGCTGAATGCATCAAGTGCCATCCGAAAGGTATTAAGGATGTATGCCTGTTGCTGGAACATAGAAATCTGTATTTATAATTTAGAAGTCAGAAACGAGTGACTATAAAAAACTTCAATTATCAATTGAACTCCTTAATTTGGAACATAGTTGGGAAGAATTGGCCATAAGTTGGCGATGAAGTCGTTAATGACTGTAAAGCCATCCTCAGTAGTCTGATCAGGGCTCAAAAGCATTTCAACCCGAATCAAAGCACCGTCGGTGCGTCTGCGGGTAATAGAGTCCAGCATGAGATAGTATTTGTTCAGCCATGGGCTAGTAATAATGCGCCCACGCTGATACATGAAGTAAGTGGACATTAGCTTATGCTCACCTTTTTTCATGGTCATAGCTCTGATTTCTATTGTTTTTCCATCACCCACGGGAACGTGGTGCTGTACTGTACTGAGGGTGGCCCACCCACCACCCAGGAGGCAGGCCTGGGGGGCATGAATGGTGTGACGTGTTCCCTGGTATTCGTAAAAAGGAATGAGTAGACTAATAGAATTGGGAAGGTCATCTCTAGTAAAGTGGGCTTTAACATAATCGTCAGACCAAAGTCCTTCTTCGACTAATTTCTCATCAAGAAATAACTTTTTCCCATGCCATTGGCCGATTTCCATAGGAAAATTTTCAAAAGTGAGCCGCCCGGGGTGGGTAGCTGAGTCTGGGATATTTCTATATGCAAGGCCACCACTAGCAAAGGTAAGACACAGCATAGCAGAGAGTGCGACTGGGAGATGTTTCCAGGTTGGTGAGCTCCCCCCACTATCGTTCACTTCAGTAGAACTTTTTTTAGGGCCAATTTTCTTCAAGAGAAAAGCAACCGATACCAATAGAGCGCCGGCAACCATAAAAACGATGATACCCGTGGCATCGTGATAGGCGTCCTCTGTATATTTTTTTAGGCCATTAATAGTTAGCATGCCTATAACAAAAATACGAAGACCGTTAACCAGGCTGGATAAAGGAACTACCAGTAGAAGTAGAGTGGTTTTCCGCCACCATCCTTTTACAAACAGGTAACCCACGAGTAGAGAAATAACGATCATTGACATGAAATAACGCAGGCCACTACATGCATCTACCACTTGGAGTTGCTCTACTCCTAGGTCAATAAGGTTGCCTTCTTGAAAAACAGATAGTCCAGCAACACGAAACATTTCGACGGATATTGTGGAAGCAAGCATTTTTAGCTTGAAGGTCAGCATATTATTGATAAAGGCGGGAAGAGGCACGATAAAGAATAACATTAATATCGGAAACAAAAGATGACGAATACGCACATGGTATAGGAAGGTGAGCACTGAAAGAAAAGCGAGCCAAATACCAATAAAAACTAAAGTAAGAACAGAACCTGTTTCACCAATATAAATTAAAATAATGGATAGAAATCCAGGAATTAAGGCCCATGGGGACCAACTGAATGAATTAAATTGGAATCGGTCTTTTATATCCCAACATAGGTAAAAGAAAATAGGAATAATAGCATAGGCGTAACTATTGTCTCCAGAGTCCCATTGAGCGAGCATTTTTTGAAATGCCGGCAAATATAGGGCAATAAAACAAAAAAGTATAGCAGAAGGAAAAATCCAAATATTTTTATTATTTTCAGTAGGCACAGTGCTCTTCATGACCGAATTTCAATCCCCTGTAGCGAGTTAGGTTAATTTGAAGTTTATAGATTTGCGACCTGACAGTCTACTCATTAATATTAGTATTTTCAAGTAACATAGAAAACGAAAATTATAGCCACAACCATATGACTCGTTTGGTCAAAAAAATTAATCAAAAACCATCTTTTGAAATGAGAATTCATAAAAGAATTCACATGTTCATTTCCTTTTCCTAGAAACCATCGCAATACTTCTTTTCGTTTTAGAACAATAAATTCCTTTTCAGGTATTACATTTTGTTCGATAAAAATTCTTGAGAGATCAATGGCAAAATGAGTTGTACCAATATAGATACCAGCCATTAACATAATTTGCATTCCCCAGGGCCACGTGAATAAGAAAACCCATACGGCATGAATGCCACAATGCAATGCGGTGGCCTTAACCCTAGAAAGTGAACTACCTCTTCGCTTAAGCTCAGCTAGTTTTGATGAATTGCTGAGAACATCACCGAAGAAGTGAGCCCCTAATAGGGCCAAGAACAATATTATAAATTCAGTCGTCAGCAATTTTTTGGCCGGCCTTGGAAAAAGATTTTTGTGCAGCCTCAAGTATTTCTACTACTTGGAGTCCATTGGCACCATCACTGAGAAGTTTATCATCGTTTTCAATACAGTCTACAAAATGGTTAAGCTCGGTTTTTAGTGGTTCTGATCCACCAATTTTGGGGATAATAATATCGCCATATTTGTAAGAGTATTGGAATTCAGCAAATGTGTCGTAATGCTCAGGTTTCTCAACTCTCTTGTCATAGATCCTGATTTTTTCACTGGGTTGTACATCATCAAAAACCATCATTTTCTTACTTCCAACGACTGTAATTTTTCTGACTTTGTCCGGATCAAGCCAGCTTGTTTGAACAAAGGCAATAAGTTCATTCGGAAACTTCATGGTTAATATAGCAATGTCTTCAATACTAGGGTTGATATGTGAGGCACCAACTGCTTCCACTTTTTCAGGCGTCTGATCTAAAAGATAGAGAATAATAGAGATATCATGGGGAGCAAGGTCCCAGAGAACGTTGATATCTTTTTGAAACAATCCAAGATTAAGACGTTGTGAGTTAATATAGTAAATTTCTCCGAGCTCACCCGAATCAATAATTTCCTTCATTTTTCTTACAGCTGCGGTGTAGAGAAATGTATGACCAACCATGAGTTTTTTTTCATTGGCATCGGCGAGATCGATAAGGTCTTTTGCTTCCTTGGTGGATGCAGCAATGGGTTTTTCTACAAAAACATGTTTGCCTGCAGATAATGCTTCAGAGGCAAATTTGAAATGTGTGTGAACTGGTGTTGCAATACATACAATATCAATATCAGGGTCCTGTATTATATCCGTATAATTTCTCGTGGTATTTATTGTTGGGAAAAGTCCTTTGATATGTTTGAGACGTGCTAAGTCAAGGTCAGCAACATTAAGGACATCTGTCCGGCTCATCTGCATGAAATTCCTAATAAGGTTGGGACCCCAATAACCAGCGCCTATAACACCAACATTCAACATGGATAACTCCTTTTAGTAGCCACCTTTGCCGAAAAAGATGACGGGGAAGGTTTGCATGACAATTCTAAAATCAAGCCATAACGACATATTGCTAATGTAATAAAGGTCAAGAATGACCATTTCTTCAAAACTAACGGTGCTTCTTCCTAGGGCCTGCCATAGACCAGTGCATCCTGGAAGAATATTAAGCCGATTTTTATGCCAATCATCATAACATTCCCATTCATATGGCAAACAAGGCCTTGGACCGACAAGGGTCATATCACCTTTGATAACATTGAATAATTGGGGAAATTCATCAAGACTGGTCTTCCTGATAAATTTTCCGACTTTGAAAATTCTTGGATCATCAGTCATTTTGAAAACATTAATGTCCTTCCCACATTCTTGTTTTCCTTTTTTGATAAAATCCTGGACATATTCTTTATGCTTGGAACTGTCACTGGCAACATGCATGGAGCGAAATTTGAAGAAATCAAAAGGTTTCCCGCCTTTACCAATTCTAGTTTGTTTGAATATTACTGGTCCCGGCGATGAGAGTTTAATTGCTAGCACAATACATAGGAACACAGGTGATAATAATAAGAAGGCTGTGGAGGCAAGAATGATGTCTAGTATTCTTTTAAGCCGCCACGCCATGTCATCAAGAGAATACTGTGAAAGCATGACTACAGGAATGTTGGCGTAATATTCAACCTTCAATTTGTCTGCAATAACAACTAAGAAATCAGAGTAAATTCGAACTACTTTATGGGAGTTGAGACAGTGCTCAACAAGATGAATTAGTCTTCCATAGGATATCTGGTCAATGGCGATAAGTATCTCATCAACATTGTGCTCTTTAATCACCTTCTGAAGGTCTTCTATTTTTCCTAGATTATTGTGCGTTTCAGTTATTGGGGTACCAATCTCCTTGAAATCATCCAAAAAGCCAACAATATGGAAGGATGATAAACCATCTTGTTCAAGTGAATGCGCTACTTTCTGCCCTGCATTATCTCCACCAACAATAAGAAGTCGTGTTTGATACCGATTTTTTTGAGCAAGAAAAAGATAGACCGATTTAACTAATACAACTCTATAAAATGTAATGGAGAAAAAACTAATCAGAAAAAAATATGGCAGTAGATCTTTGCCAAAAAAGGATAAATATTTAAAATTTGTGACAACAAGAATAATTGTACAGGCTCCACAACCAAATAAGAAGGCTTTCAGGATGAGAAAGAAGTGCCTGTGTCTTGAAACGATGACATTTCTTTTATAGACATTGCAGAAAAAAAATGAAAACAAAAAGATCGTTGCAAAAGCCCAGAAAAGCGTGAGGTGACTTAAAGCAAAATTAATTTTTGTCGTTGAAAGTTCCCAAAAATCAGGGATTGCCATTGACACTGCAATGATAAAAGAAAATGCAAGTAATGAAAAATCAATACCAAGTAATACGAGTTTGAATTTTGGCTGGTTACTTATCATATTGATCCGATATACCTTCCCCTCTTCTTGAAGGGCTATCTTTTCCTCAATTCAGTGGCCGGATTTCCGACCACAACACAATTGTCTGGTACATCTTTTGTAACTACAGCGCCTGCTCCGATGAGTGCTCCCTCACCTATTGTAATGCCACAAAGTATTGTTGCGTTTGAACCAATGGAAGCACCCTTTTTTACAAGGGTGGGAACGCAGGTCCAGTCTTGCTCGGTTTGCAGACCACCAGTCGTGCTGGCAGCTTGTGGCTCTACGTCATTTATGAACATAACGCCATGTGCTACCATGACTTCGTCTTCAATAGTCACTCCTTCACAGATAAAAGTATGACTTTGAATTTTACAGCGCTTGCCAATTTTAGCGTTTTTCTGGATTTCAACAAAAGTGCCAATTTTTGTATCATCACCAATTTCGCAACCATATAGATTCACAAAGGAATAAATAGCAACATTGCGTCCAAGTTTTACATCTGGAGTGATTATGGAGAATTCTTTGGCCATGGGGCAAAGCACCTTTCTATTTGTTGAAAAACTTTTTGATTGTTGCTGCAACTTTTTCAATCTGTTTGCCCGTAAGTTCAGGATACATGGGTAAAGATAAAATTCTTTTAGTATCTTTTTCAGCAACAGGAAATTCTCCGGCAGAATATCCAAGTTCTTCGTATGCTTCCTGTAGATGTAAAGGGATGGGGTAGTGAAGACCAGAATCCACGCCATTCTCCGAGAGATATTTCTGCAGTTCATCCCTTTCATTTGTCTGGATTACGTAGAGGTGGTATACGCAGGAGGTCCCCTCCATTTCTATAGGGATCTCTATACCTTCAATATCGCCTAAGAGTGAATTATACAACATGGCATTTTGGTTCCTGCATTTGCTCCAATTTGCTATGTGTTTCACCTTTGCAGCAAGTACTGCACCTTGGAATCCTTCCATACGGTAGTTATGGCCTACAATGGTGTGATGATATCGTATACTCGCACCATGTTGTCTGTACATGTCTGCCTTTTTAAAGAGCTCTTCGTCATTGGTAATAAGGGCTCCAGCCTCACCATATGCTCCTAAGTTTTTACCTGGATAAAAGCTAAAGGCACCAAAATCGCCAAAGTTACCAACCTTTTTACCATGCAATTCTGCAAGATGAGCCTGGCAACAATCTTCGACAATTTTAAGACCATATTCTTCAGCAATGCTGCATATCTCATCCATATTGGCAGGTTGACCATATAGGTGAACTGGCATGATTGCTTTTATTTGAACTCCGTTGGGGCCTGCATTTGTTTCCAACAGAGAACGAACCTTGGAGGTATCTATATTGTAGTATTGATCACAATCAATAAAAATTGGCACAGCACCGCAAAGTGAGACAGCTTCTGCTGATGCGATAAAAGTATTAGCTGGCACAATAACACCGTCACCTGGCCCTATATCAAGTACTGCAAGGGCAACATGAAGTGCATCGGTCCCACTGGAAACACCTAGACAATATTTAGCGCCTTGGATATCCGCAAATGCTGACTCAAACTCTGAAACATGCTTGCCTAAAATAAAGCCATTTGTTTCTATGCATTCAGTAAGCCGGTCATCAATTTCATTATAAATAAGTGGATGTTGGGCTGTGAGATCAAGAAATGGC
>CAYUCH010000060.1:7834-21599 GCA_964443295.1 uncultured Desulfobulbia bacterium
GCACCCTGTCGATAGAGTTCTGGTCTTTTTCTAAAGAGCTAAGTAAATCCTCTGGTGATATGGCTTGGGGCTCACATCCTGCAAAACACTCCGGCCTTTTGGTAAGGATTAATTCCATATTGAGTGTAGAAGCGGAGGCAGCCTGGATTTTTGCGTCTAGAGAAAGAGAGGCGGGGGAAATGTCTTTGTCAAAGGTACTTGTTCGTAAGGGTATGACCGAGCAGGATTTACGGATATGATTCATCTCTGCCATGCCTTGTTCTGTTCCAAGCTCTTGGGATAGACTTTCTTGAACGTGAGGCAAGGAATAGGCTGATACCCAGAACGAAAGTGTATCATATTTATTTGTCAGTTCCAGAAGGTCGTCTGCTAAATTATTTGCCCGGTTCTTTGCGTTGGCAACTAATGTATCTGTATCAATAAAAACTTTCATTAATTACTCCCTGCTAAATTACAATAGATTTCATTATATTGGCCGGCTATTGTTTTCCAATCATGCCTTGACGTAATAACTTTTTTTGCTTTTTGTCCAAGCAGTTCTGCCTGGTCGTAATGTGCTAGAACATTGTCCAATTGATTTTTTAAAGAATCACTATTTGAGACCTTAAAAGAATAGGCTAAATTGGCTGCCACAGCTTCATTTTCTGGAATATTGCTATATATTGTCGGAACACCAAAAGACAACCCTTCCAAGAGAGCCATTGACATAGCTTCGTATTCGGAAGGAAAAAGAAAAACCTTGGCGTGGGCATAGAGAGCAAATAGTTCATCACCAGTAAGGAAACCAACATAGTTGACCCCAGGTGGGCTATTTTTTTTGAGGTGTTCAAAATAATCAAAATCACTCCCACTGCCACCACCGGCAATGAGTAATGGAATATCTGTGTTAAGTTTTGAATATGCTTCTACAAGTGTGTCCAAACCTTTAGTTCGCTCTATTCTTCCAGCAGTGCAATAAAAATATTCCCCAGGCTTTACATTCCATTTTTGCAAGATTGCTGAATCTGGCTTTTCCCTGAAATTGATACCATTGGGTACAAAAAGTACCTCTTTGCCATATGTCTCTTTATAATAATCCGCTAAAGGCTTTGACACGGAAGTTATAACGTTTGGAATTTTGAGAAAAAATTGCTCAGCAACCTTGGACATGGTGCGAGCGGCAATGCCCCATTTTTTTCTCACATATGCTTGGCCGTGGGAGGTGGCGACTAGACCATGTCGAGCTTTTGGGAGCCAAGCAAGCAGGCAGGGGTCGGTGCTATGGATATGTATGATATCATACGATTCTTTTCGACATTCTCTCGAAGATTTCCACATATGTGAAATCATTTCTAAATTTTTCTTCGTGCTCCCTTTTATGGTTTTAATTCGTACACCTTGATAATTATCAGTTGGTGACGTGTAAGAGTCATAACCATACACTGTGATTTCATGGCCAAAGGCGGTAAGATGGGGGAGAAGAGAATCAACTACAACTTCTACTCCATGGTGACCTGGTACACCTTTAGTCCCTAAAATGGCAATTTTCATTTTTTAACCCTGGGAATCATTAAAGAACCAATGGTTTTCCCTGCGCTAATCGCAGTTTGTTTTTGAGTACCCAACGTATTGGCTCCCAGGGGTTTTTTCGCATTGCTGGAACTGCAGTCCCTGTCATCCAACATTTTCGTTTGCAGTTTTTTACCTGTTCTCTAACGCGTTTTGCTTGATCACTGTTCCAAATTTCATCAAAATCCTGGGTGTTCAAATCTCCCATGGTAAAAGGTTCTTCAGAGCCGTTACAGGCTACCACCATGCCTCGTGGGTCAACAAAGAAGGTATCTGTACCAGCACCACAGGCTATGGGGCGCGGTTTATCTTGAACATGTCTCAAGAGACCTAAATTGAGATATGCCCTGAACCAATCTTTAGCTCTTTTCTTTAATTTCCGCCGGGGAGAACGTAATAGCGCTTCCATAAACTGAATCATTTTTTCTTCAACTTCGGCAGGATTATGTATTTTGTTATCAGTTTTATGGAAATAAAAGGAATTATGGACTACAGCGTTGGCAAATTCGACATCCAGGTTACTGACTAAAGTGTAGATGTCGAGCAGGTCATGGCAGTTTTCACCGGAAAGGGTCATTGCGAAGCCAATATCGCACATACCCATTTTTTTTAATCGTAGTATGGAACGTAGAGCATGATCAAAACCGTTTTTCAGACCTCGAAGTTTGTCATTTAGCTCAGGCAGTCCCTCAACACTTACTCTAATAGTAATGTCCGGAAATTCTTCTGCAATGCCGACTAGACGGTCGGTAAAATAGCCATTTGTACTTATTTCAAGTCGGTTTGTTTTTTTGTTGAGAATACGGACAATCTCGGGAAGCTCTTTGCGCAATGTCGGTTCGCCGCCAGTAATGTTCAATCGCTGCATACCTTCAGGAAGTTTCTCAAGAATAGCAGGGTTGAACTCTTCTTTAGGTGTGGTGGGGTATTTCCAGATGTCGCACATACCACATTTAGCATTGCAACGAAAAGTCGTAATGACAGCACATTCCATATGATAGTATCCCCGTACTAAAAAATATAAGTTATGGTTTTCCTCCCTCCCCCAAGAGAGAACCGTAAATATAAAGTATTTCGCCAAGATATTCATGGGGATTGTTGATTTTTTCTACTTTTTCTCGTGCTTTTCGGCCCATTCGGGAAATTTGTTCTTGGGGAAGACTATCAAAATGTAAGATTTTTTCCGCAAGATCTGCTGAGTTGAATGGTGCGTATAGAAACCCTGTGATGCCATCCTCAACCTGTTCTGGAATGCCACCAATGCGCGAAGCGATGATTGGTTTGCCATAAGCCATGGCCTCTAGACCTGAAAAAGGGTAATTCTCATACCACTCTGAAGGAATGACAATGGCTTTTGCATTCATGGTGATTTTTTCTAATTCATCGCCCTGAAGATAGCCGAGAAAATCAACATTTTTGATATTCTCGCGGGAGACCATGTCCCGGAGCTCATCACCGCAACTACCGGTTCCAGCAATTTTCAGGCGCAAAGAAGGCGCACTGGTGTTAGCCTGAGAGAACCCCTTAATAAGAGTAGCAATACCTTTCTCTTTTTCCAGCCTTCCCAGAAAGAGGAGGTAGTTGTCATGAGAATAATGGACCGGAAACCCGTCAACTTCTAAAAAATTGGGAAGTAATTTCATTCGATCAATAGGAAAGTCGAACTCTTTAAATTTATCTTTTAAGAAACGACTTGGTGAAATATATAGATTCACAAATTTATCGTAATCCAAATATGAATCCACTTTAGCTTCAAGAAAAGTGAGCAGGGAAGCAGCAAGTGAGCCTTTCTTACACCTGGATCGAAGAATGGGAAAATGGTGGTTCGGCCCACACTTTTCACAGATACCCTGGCCATCATAAAAGGAAGTGTTGGGGCAGATTTCTTTGTAGTCGTGTAAGGTCCACACCACAGGTATGTTTCGTGCTGCCAGCTCAGGCAGGACGGATTTTGTGATGTGGTGGCGAATCGAGTGGAGATGGGCGATGTCAGGTTTTATTTCATCCAAGAGCTTGGCAATATTTTTTCGGGCTTCAACGGAGTAAAAAGAATGCCAAACGACTTTTAATGCATTGAGTGGATTTTTGCGACGCACAGCATCGCGGTAATCAATCTCCTTGATAAAGTAGTGTTCATCAGCACAAGGGAGGTTCGTTTTGCCTTGCATGGCAAAATGGTGTACCTCATGGCCTTGTTTTTTGAGTAGTTTTTCGAGATCGAAAGCATGCCGGCAATCACCACCCCTGAGGTAATGATAGGTATTAACAATAAGTATCTTCATTTCGTATGCTCAAAATTTAAATAATAGGGTAATCCATCTAGAGTTAAAAACGTAAGGTACCATGCCTATTCTAAAAATTGCGAAAATATTATGCATTTTTGTGATTAGGTCTATCTTCACCAGACTGTACATTGCAGTTATTTAACATCGTGAATCAATTTGGAAAAGTTCGTAATTAATTAGGCCTGTCATGTGCAGGCAACCTGTAAGTTCCTCGGGAGGTCCCAATGTAAACTGTGCTATCAAAAGGGCTCACTTTTACAGCCCACACAGAAAGACCAGGGCCAATGTTGCTCGTGATGTTCTGCCATGTTTTTCCATAGTCATCAGATCTGAAAATGCCATTGGATTGACCACGTGCAGGGGCAAGGCGGGCCGCGTATATAATATTTGGATATCTTGGATCTATAGCCAAAGAACCGACATTGCACAGATTAAAAAAATCAAGGTCCAGGCCGTGAGTATTATTTCTGTTCATCCATTTTTTGCCATCATAAATATATACCCCATTGTCAGTAGCAATATATAAACGGTTGGAATTGTCTGGTGCGACAGCCAATTGGTTAATATTATTTGCAGAAATGGGGCAAGGTGGATAGGGCTTCTCCCAATTTTTCCCGCGGTCTGGGGATTTCAGTATATTGGAAGATTTTTTGTCCAATGCCTCATATGAATAGAGAATGTCTCCATTTTTCTCATACATTGCATGAATCGTGTGGGATAGTTTTAACCAACTTTTACCATTATCAATACTTTTGTAAGGTCCAGCATAAACAGTTGATTCTTTCTGTGGGTGAAAGCGAATGAGTTTAAACCTATTGGTTAAGGTCTTAAAATATTTCCATGATTTACCACTATCGTGACTAACAATTAGACCCTTGTCTCTCCATTTTCCAAGAGATGCAACAATTGTTTTGTTTCTCATGTCTCCTGAATATGAAGATTGAGATCCTTGGATTCGTTTTACTTTAAACTTTTGAAATGTGTCTCCATGATTTTCGGTAATCCAAAGTCCAAAATCAGTAAGGCAGAAGATCATTTTATCATTATCTACAAAGATAATATCACGCATCCGGCCACCAGTTAGACCGTTACCGGAATAGTACCATTTTTTCCCACCATTGAAAGTTTTGAAAATTCTGTCTTTGCCATTTGCAGCAACCAATGCAATGAGGGGATTGTGAGGATGAGGGGCGAACGCACCAGAAACCCAAAAGCCAGGTTTTTTGTCCCAACTTTTAAGAGATGGATACGTGGAAACAGACCATTTTTCTCCACCATTATGACTGTAAAAGGGATTGAACGTAGATTTATGGGCCATCGCATATACTATATCTGAGTTGATTGGGCTCACTGCAATGTCTGAAAAGTTGAAGCGGTTTATATTTAACTTGGAGAAATTAACACCAAAATCTTTAGATTTATATACACCGTGTTTTCCAACCGCAGCATAAATAATATTTGGGCTAGAAGGGCTTAAGGTAATAGATAGCGGCCAACTAGGGAGGCCATTTCCAATTTTATTAGTTTCATCATTTGAAAAGGTGAAAAGACCTGTTTCTGTGCTGACAAAAATTTGACCAGGTTGAGTTGGATTTTCAAGAAGTTGAATAATGTGGTCTTCTTTGAAGCCAACAGATCGCCAGTTCTCACCACTATCAGATGAATATAAAAGTCCTTCATTCGAAGACCCACAATAGATTTCCTTTGTCTTAGTGAGGTCAGATGAAGAAGGTAGAAAACAAAATAATTGACCTTTGGATTTTTGTTTAAAAAAAGAAGTTTTCCTAAGGAATGTCCACTTTTCACCTCCATCTAAAGTACGATAAATTCCTTGAAAAAGGTGGGGATATTTAGCTTCCATTTTTTTATCATATCCTGCAAATCCTGCAGCAAAGACAATGTCAGGATTTACTGGGTCTATGGCCAAAGATCTTGCCCCATGAGAATAAAAACCATTATTTTTGGGTATCCAGCTCGTCCCTCCATCAATAGACTTCCAAATTTGTGAGGTGTCGGTACTTAAATATGCAATGCTGGGGGAGCTATTAGAAAAGGCGAGGCCGTATATTTTTTGAAATCCTTCTCCGCCCTTAAAGTTGGATTTTTTTTCATCAGCAGTGCGAATTGGGATGTTTTCCCAGTGATGTGAGGGTGTTAGGTTTGGCTCTGGTGTGTTCGCATTGGAATGGCAAAAGATAAAGAGTAATATCGTGAAATTAAGTAGAAATACTATCCTGAAATATCGTAAAGTCTTTTCACTGATTTTCATGCAAAATTTTGTTCCATTTCCTTCCAGCAGCCAAAATGGTCATAAAAATTGGAAAAACAATAACATTGTAAATCATGTTTTGGGTTAATGAAAGAGTTGTCCAGTAGAAAAACATAACGAAGATTGGATAATTAATTTTCCAGTTTTCTTTTAAGAAAGAAACTTTGACATTGTTTACAAATTCTTTGATCAAAAAGAACAAATAAAAGATAACTCCCAGGAAACCTGTCTCTAGTGCCAAGGATAGGTAGTCATTGTGGGGAACATGGGTACTATTGAAGAATTTTGTTGCGACAATCCTTGACGTGCCAAGGCCATAACCTACAAATGGGTGGTCACCCAATAATGTTGATAGTTTTTTCCAAAATTCTATTCGACCAGTAAAAGTATTTTGTGACATTCCCCACGATGTTGTTGTTGAGAGTTCAAAAAATCGATCTGCAATAACATCTGCGAAGAAAATGAAGATGAAAAATCCTGCGATAAAGAACCAACGGAGTTTAATTTTCTTTCTGTATGGAAAATACGCCAGAGAGAGTGCTGCAGAAAAAGTAATCCATGAGCCTCGATTAAGTGCCAAAACCGAAGAGATTACCATCAGGATTAAAAGTGAAATGTAAAATAATTTTTTTATCCGAATTTGTTCGTGGAAAATCACTATCATCGCCGCGCACATAGCTAGACAAAGAAAAATTCCATACTCATTCCATCCTCCAAGGAAGCTAGAAACTCTACTGACACCACCAAAATATTCATCGCCACCACCAGTTTTTGTTACATACTGGTAGAATCCATATAACATCGGAAGAATAGTACTTATGCAAATTGCTTTAAGGACATTTTTTGCATTCTCAATAGAATTTATAGCGTTGTACACTAATATATAGAGAGAAATAGCAGTAAAAAATTTTAATAGGTGGCCAATGGAGACAACAGTATCCATAGAGTTTAAAAATGAGAAACTAGAAAAGAGAAGAAAAAAGTAGAGCGCGATTATATTTGGCGGTAAAAATGTGAACCTTTTATTGAAAATACAAGCAGTGACTGTATAGAGAATTATATATATCGGAAGAGGGGCTGTGACAGGGATATGTCCAATCAGGGGTAATCCCTTTGTTGCAAAGGGCTGAACCAAAGGCCTGAAAAAAATATAGAGCATGCTTAGCCGGTTAGGCTTGTAAAGGAATACTATAAATAAAATTAGAATAGAAGCTATTATAAGTTTAGGAAAAGCACTTTCCATAGTTTTACTCTATTATTTGTGAATATTTTTTTAATGTGTCTAAACTATTTTTTTGAAATGATATTTTCTCGTTCTGCTGAAGAAATTCCAATGTCCTAAAAAAAAGAGATGGAATGTTCGAATAGATATCATGAGTTATTGAGAATGGATTTTTACATGTAGCAAAAAAAATGCTGAGGCTAATTTTTTTCTGAACAAACAAGATTAAATTTTGAAAGACAGGATTGCCTGAAAAGCCTCTAAAATACTGTGTTTTTAGTTTCGAATTCTTTAAGTATAACTTATTAAAGTCGTCGTAAGAATTGAAGGTGAATCCCATATCTTTTTTTATTGCGAATTTGAAAACCGTGTCAACCAGCAATTGTAGGTTTTGGTAAAGGTTGGCATTTATAATAGGTTTTTTGTTAGATGGGGATAACTTGTTTTCGTAACCTGATGTAATCAAATTAACGAGTTCATCAGATAAGCCAATATCTTTAGCAAATGATAAAAATTCAGTTTGTTCTGTCAATTGTTTCCTTTTTGAATAAAGGAAATGGTACTTACCATGAGCTAACAGTAGACAATCACCACATGCTATAAGTAATTTGTTAATTGCTTTTTGATGAATATTGTTGTTTTTATCAATGCATGAATTGCTGAATTCAGCCATTCTATTGAATATTAAACGGATTCCCTCCCAAAGAGGTATGTCTGTTGGAGAATAGAATGCTTCTTTAGATCTAATATCTGGCCCGTATAGAAAAAAGGCCGAGTTAGTAGTTTCATAACACTCAATAGTTGGTTTTTTCGGACGGGAAAATGAGAAATTACTTATTGTGCCATTTTTAATCCGGTGAGGAAAAAAGAATGACAGTGTGATTTCGCAATTTAATCTTTTTTCTAATTCTTTTGATAAGTTAGCTATCAGTTTCCTGTCGAACCAATTCGAGGAAACATAGCCAAGTTCAAAATCACTAAGTAATTGTAAATCGTTATTTTTAGATAGGTATACGGTGCCTTCCCCTCTACCAAAACTGCCGTATATGAAGAGAGACGTTGGTTTGGCCTGCTGTAATACTTCCTCGGAAATAGACGTCAGGATCTCTGAAATCCTTTTTTCGACATCTTTATTCGCGTCAAAAGTAAATTTTTTATTCCCAAATGGGAGAACCGTCAAATTCATAGTTATTTTTTACATCCAAATTTTTTAGGAGAGAGGGGGCAAAATCGGTGAGATTTACATACTCTGCTGTTTTGGTAGGGACATTTGTTATTAAAACGCCATCTTTCTCCTTGTAATCGGGTAAAAAGCCATGGATGGATTTTGTTCTAAGTCCGTAACCCCAAACTGTTTTTTTAAACATATATGGATGATCTAAATAATATATTAGGTCACCATACCTATTATCCGGCATTACGGTATTATATTTTTTAAAATGCTCATCTTCCAGCTCAAATCCAGATGGTATACTTTTTAGAATTTTTCTTACTATTTGTTCTTCTTGAGCATTTCGGAACCAGAATCGTGCAAAGTTTGTATCTATAATGTGAATGAAATCGTCCAGATTTTTCTTGTGCTCATTGAATAGTTCGTAAATATCAAACTGGTCTTGGACTTTCATATGACCATGGTCTGAGAAACAAATGAGATCAACTTGATCATGTAACTTGTTTAAATCATTGTAGATTCTTTCAACTTCCCGATCTATTTCTTTCAATTTGGTGATAGTTTCTTCGCTTTCCTGGGTGAACATGTGAGAGAGGTGATCAACATCGCCAATAAATAAATATATCCATTTGTTTTTAGAATGCTTTGGTGTGTAGTTTTTTATATGAGAAAGAGCACCACCGTTTTGTTTTCCATCGAGGAACCCTACTGTTTCGTATGGGATATCGTTGGCTCTAAGCATTTCAAATATGGTTGGGATTGAGCCTAAATATTGATCAGCATCCCAAAATGTTGATTCAGCAAGATCAAAATATCGCCAATTACGAAGACTGGACCTTTTCATAATTGCAAGGCCACCATAGGAAGAATAATTCTGAAATATACGAACCATTTTTCCAATAAAATATCTTGTTGGAAGCGTATCTAAATACTGAATTATTTTTGAATCTGGTATGCTTTTGAAAGGGCTTGTTTGAGGCGCATATTTCCATAGGAACCACATATTGTGTTTTTGAGGAAAAACCCCACTATACATCGTGGCATGGCATGTAATGGAATAGCCAAGGTCTGTCCGTATTCTGTGTTTATGGCGGAATGAATTCAAGAATGGCATGTGAGTAATGCTATCGGGTTTCAATCCGTCAATGAAAACTGAAAGGGAAACTTTGGACATTGTTGGTCACCCCAGATGATCCATTATTTGTTTAATGATAGTATCGTGATTATCGCATCCTGAAACAATCAGGTCTGCAAATTCCTTTGTGGGTTCAACGAACTGATCGTGCATTTTTTTGACGGAGCCCAGGTATTGTTCAATCACACACCCCATTGTACGGTTGCGTTGGGAGACATCGCGGGTCAATCTCCTGATAAACCTGACATCACAGTCAGCCTCAATAAATACCTTTAGATCAAGTATTTCTCTTAGCTCTGGCTGTGAGAAAAGAAGGATCCCTTCAATGATAAGATATTTTTGGGGGTGAAGGTCAAAGAATTCATTTTTTTCTCTATTATGGGTTTTGAAATTATACTTTGGTGCAACTATTTTTTCACCGCATGCTAGAGAATTCAGGTGTTGCACTAGAAGTTCATGATCTAAAGAATCTGGGTGGTCGAAGTTAATGTCTTTTCTTTGACCCTCTGCTAAATGACTAAGATCATTGTAGTAGTTGTCAAGTTCTATAAAACAAACCTCAGCAGGACCTAGAGCTTCGATAAGAGCCTTGGCTATGGTCGTTTTTCCAGAACCTGATCCACCAGCAATGCCAATTGTTGTGTTAAGTTTCATGCCTTTTAATTTTTTGGATCTCACATAGTTTATTCAGTCGAGGTAGAGGGAATCAGATAAAGGAGAGATGTGAGATTAGTTCTTCCACAGGTAAAATTTTGCCAATACTGGAAATGTTAAAATTGTCACCAATAACTTATCCGAAAAACTCATTTCTTTCACCCATTGATTATCAATTTGTATACTAATCAATCCCTTTTTAAATCTCATAGGATTACCCGAAACAGTGTGGGAAGGTTTTAAATGAACAGAGTTGTCGTTTTCAAAAAAGTCTAAATTATCGTCTATCCCTGCGAAATCGTATATTTTTTTAATGCATGTTTTTGGGGATGTTACAAAATCTTCATATCGAATTGTGACAAATTTAGATGAGGGAATTCGGTGTTTTATAATTAAAATGAGGAGATTAAAAACAACCCAATCGATAGAACTCCTGAAAGGGGAAATATTAGGCATGTACGTTTTTTTATCTTTAATTTCTGGACGTATTTTCTTTTTTTGCCACGAAAATGCAACGGCTCTACTGTCACGAATCATATGAACAACGTGTAAATCAATAAAGTTACATTGTGATAGCATGTAAAAATATGTGGGGATTTTTGAAGAATCAATAATGTATTTATTTTTGTTGATTTTATATATGGAGCTATATAATGGTTTCAAAAATTCATTACGAAGTTTATTAAAATTTTCTTTATTCTTTTTTAAACCCATTAGAGGCAAGTACCGTAATCTGGCTAACCTTTTTTGTATTTCAAGTAGACTTCTGAAGTGCTGTTTGTCTTTGGTTTTTTCATCAAAGGCTTCATCAACAATTTCATTCCAAATATCGCATTCTTGAAATGGCTTTTTGCATCCACATAACTGATTTTCTTGAAAACTCCTTTCTAAAATGTGCCGAAGTTCTCCTGCCGAAAATGTTTTTGTAGATTGGCCAAGCACACGGTCAAACAGGGTTGTTCCACTCCTGCCAGACCCAGTGACGAACAGTACTTTTATTTTTTCCATAGCATTATCTTGGATTGGAGTTAGAGAAAAAGGGAATATATATACTCGATATGTTGAGATAATATTTTATACATATTATGGCGAGAAGATTCCAGGTAACGATACTCACCATACTTGCAAAAGCAGCGCCGTTAATTCCATATTTTGGAATTAAGAAGTAATTTAAAAGTACATTAAAAATTGATGAACCGAGAAGGATGTATTGTAGTATTTTTTGTTTTCCTGTCATTTGAAGGATGTACCCGACAGATCCGGAAATAGCATTTACAAACTGACCAAAGGTCAAAAAAATGAGAACCATGCTTCCACTCGTGAATTCCTCACCCAGTAAGGAGAGAAAAAAGCTAGGAAAAAAGAAAAATAATATAACAAATGGAAGAGAGGTGAAAAATATGAGTTTGGTAGATTTTTTTACGATACTTTGCAATCCTTCCATGTCGCCTCGGCCATATAACTCAGCAAATTTAGGAGCAGCTATGGCATTGACAGCGAGCAAATTTAGGCTTGTAAGTTTAGATAGTTTTAAAGCTCCATTGTAGATACCTACAGCACTTTCAGATTTGAAGGCACCAAGCATTATTGAGTCTGTCCACCCCATTATAAAAGATAAAGAGCTAACAAATAGCATTGGTAGGGAGATTGACAAAATATATTTATATTCAAGAACTTTGTCTTTTGAAAAGGGAACAAATTTAAAATTATTGCGTATAGAAAATAAACTAAGAATTGCCACAAAAAATATACTTACTACATATGAGGAAGTAGGTATGTAGCTTCCTTGCGATAGGTAGAAGAAAAGACAAAGGAGCAAAGAGGCTCCCATGTAAGGAGCAGCAGTTTGATAAAATGCATATTGTTTTATCTTTTTGATTCCTCTCAAAACCTCTGAGTTAACAAAGACAAGAACCATTGGAAGAACTGCAATGGAAACAATCTGAAAGCTAGTTGTGAGGCTTGGTTTGTGAAAAATATATTTTGAGATTAAGGATGACGATGAAAATATGACTATTGACAGGAACATACATGTTGGAAATATGATTTTTAATGCTTTGTGGTATGTCCCACTGAAAAGATCCCATTTGTTTTGTGATGTGTACTCTGCTGTGAACCTTAATAGAGCAGTGTCAAGTCCGAGCCTTCCTAATATTGAAGCTATTTGTAACATGGTAAAAGATAAGATGAAAATTCCAAATGTTTCAGCACCAAAAAAACGGGCAACAATGAAAGTGAATGCATAACCAGAAATAAGGCCGACTATTTTTATCGAGAAAGCAATTGAACTGCTTTTAAGTAATTCAATATTGACATTTCCCTTAGTGAATTTCGAAAAGTAGGGGAATTTGAGTCCAGAAGATAATTTATTCAGTTTATTCATGATCTAGACCATTAAATAGAATAGTAGGCTGTGAAGGGATTGCATTGCTGAATGGGGTCAAAATACAGCCCTATACTGGCAGATCGAATTTTTGTCTTGGAATATGAGAGTAGTGATAGTGGTGATCAAAAAAAACAAACTTATACTGGGAAATACGACGCTTTATGTGCATCAATTTTTTCCCGATATGAAGGAGAAATTCGCAAAGATAGACACCGCTATGATTGGTTGTAGTAGCTTTTAATAATTTTATATCCGCCATTATAATTCCTAAAAAGTGTGAGGTAAGCTGAAAAGCTTAATTAATTTACCAAGTTTCCATTTGGTATTTTGGTCCAAGAAAAAATTAGTTTATTCATAGAAGCATTATTATGAAAGGTATTTCTGAATGACTTCTTTAAAAAACTTCCATTGATAAGCCAACGTGAATAAATTTTTATACTTTTTTGGGTTGAAATATATTTGTAGAATGATTTTTCGTGATGATAACTTGTTGATATTTTGTATGGTTTAGTGTGTTTTTGTTGTTTCTCGCCATATTGCATAGTATGGAATTACCTATTCAATTATGCTATAAATATTCTAACAATAAAGCTTATCGTCTTTTCAGGAGTAGATTGTGGATTCATTGGAAGCAAAATTGAATGTCGTGATTTTTACCGATAATTATCGTATTTCCGGCGAAATTTCTCATTTTTCAGATATGCGGTTGACGGACTTTATGGTCGAAGCTAAGTCCTTTGTTGCAGTTACAAATGCCACAATAATTGATAAAAAGAATAACGAGTCTTACTCATCACCCTTCATCAATGTCCAACGAGATAAGATTGAAATTATTATTCCGGCCGATGATCTAAAATCTGATTAAAATGCACACAGGCACTGAATCTATCCATGCTCAGAGCAATTACCATAGCGGACTATAGCTAATGGCTTTGATCACAAATATCTACGGCACCTGTGCACATTTTTAGGTTTAGAGTATTTAACAGCCCTGTGTGTTTTTGATTGTTAGCTAACTGATTAACCGTTGATTTCCTTAACTGGTGTTACCCACGAAAAGTGGACACATCTAATTGCTTATGTTGTTGTTCAAAT
>CAYUCH010000061.1:0-21539 GCA_964443295.1 uncultured Desulfobulbia bacterium
AGCGAAGCTAGGACTCACCAGCACAGCTGGTGGTTTAAGTTTGGATAATTAACGAGTCAACAACAGACATAGAGGCGTAATTAAGTATAAAAAGAGAGAATATTCATAATGGGGTATCTGGAAGAGTACGTCAACCCTATATTTTAGAGGGAAAATGAAAAACTCAGATGCATTTTTTCCCACATACTTGTATGATGGCTCCGTCAAAATCGCATGATGTTGTGAATCTAACTGATTTTGCAGAATCTTCGTAAACGTAATGATGAGATAGTATAAAAAAAAGTGACCTAAGGAAGACCCATGACAAATCAAAATCCTTTGTTTCCAGGACAAGAAGAACCAGCCGGTCAGCATCGTGGCCTTATGGAAGAACTGAATATTCCGCCTCAGATTATTCAGTTTATTCGACAAAATGCTAAACATATTCAGATAGGTTTAGTGACAATAGTAGTAGCTGTTGTCGTAGTTTTGGGGATCAATAGTTATCATGATTCAGTGCGACAAAAGACCAATGAGTTGCTCGTCCAAGCGATGAAAGTTAAAGATGTTGAGACAAAAAATGTTCAGCTTCAGGAACTTTACGATGATTATCCAGGTAGTGACGCTGCTATTTGGAGTCAATTTGAACTTGCCCATAATGCGAAGAAGAGTGGTAATGCAGATGAGGCTTTAGAAAGATATCAGCTGGTTGCTGACAAGATTGGGAAAAATAGTCCGTTAGTTCCGATGATTTTGCTGGCAAAAGGACAGGTGCTTGAATCTTCCGTTAAGCTGGATGAGGCTATTGCATTGTATACTCAATTGGCAGACTATGCTGGATATTCTTATGTAGGCAAATCTGGGATAGCAAGAATTTATGAACTGCAAAACAATAAACCGGCAGCTTTGGCAGTGTATAACGAGCTTAAGGATGATACAACCCTCCCACCCCAGATTAGAGAAAGATTGAGTGTCAAAAACGCATTGTTGATGGGTGCAAATAAAACAGTGACTGATGAGGTGGAGGGAAAGTAGCGGACCTTAGGTTTTTACTTTTACAATTATAGCAAGATGGAGCTGTTACGGAGTCTGTACTACTATCATGGATTGTTTCTCTGCCCCAGATCATATGGCTTCTTGGGTCCGTGATCGCATTCTGCAAAGTGAGACTATCGCATTGGTGCCTACCATGGGCGCCCTTCATGAAGGACACTTAAGTCTTATTCGAAGAGCCAAAGAACTTGCTGATCGAGTTGTTGTCAGTATATTCGTTAATCAGTTGCAGTTTGGCCCCCAAGAAGATTTTTCAGCGTATCCCCGTGATTTGGATCGAGATTTAAAGTTAGTAGAAAAAGAGGGGGCTCATGCTGTTTTTGCTCCAAGTCAGACAGATATGTATCCTCAAGAGGTATTAACTAAAGTAAAAGTTGCAGGTATAACAGAAAATCTATGTGGAGCCGGGCGTCCCGGACATTTTGAAGGTGTTACCACTGTTGTAGCAAAACTTTTTAATATTGTAACTCCTCATGTGGCTGTTTTCGGTCGCAAGGACTTGCAACAACTGGCCGTTATTCGCCGAATGGTAGGTGATTTGAATTGGAATGTCGATATTTACGGTCATTCCATCGTTCGGGAATCTGACGGACTGGCTATGAGTTCTCGGAATGCCTACCTTAATTCGGAGGAGAGAGAACAAGCTCTTTCACTCCATCATTCCATATTGTTTGCAAGAAAATTGGCAGCGAAAATTGGCAACGATGCAAATGAAATTAAAAGGCAAGTTGGTCACTTCCTCGAGAATGAAGGCTTGTCCAGGATTGAATATATAAGTATTGTCGACCAGTATACCATGGCTGAAAAGCAGGCTTTGGATGATGATAGTATCATAGCCTTGGCCGTATTTGTAGGTAAGACTCGGCTTATTGACAATGGATTTGTTTTGCATGAATCGTGAGTTAATAATTGTCGGTCTCGTATTGTGATTGTTTTTTACTAATGATAACTTTTCCCTTGTGGTGAGGTTCTAAATTCGTTTTTGGAAAAATGGTGATTGCATGCTGCGTTATATGTTGAAGTCAAAGCTCCACCGGGCCACGGTGACTGCTGCCAATCTGAACTATGAAGGTAGCCTTACCATTGATCGTGATCTCATGGAGGAAGTGGGACTCATTCCGTTTGAGAAGGTGAAGGTATACAACATAAATAATGGTGAACGCTTTGATACTTATGTTATCGAAGGGGAAGCCGGATCAAGAGATATAGGTTTGAACGGTGCGGCTGCAAGAAAGGGGCTCGTTGGGGATCGTATTATAATTGTCAGCTATGCTCTCTATACCGAGGCTGAACTGGAGAATTTTTCTCCCAAAGTCGTTGTCCTCGAAAATAACCAAGTTAAAGGAATAGGTATTTAAGAAAAGTTGCTGTAATTTCTCTTTATGTATTTACTTGTTTGTGCCACAAAACAGGAAATGGAGCCAATTCCATCCTCTTTAAAGACCAAAGGAATGGCTGAATTTTTAGTTGCCGGTGTCGGGCCAACTGAAACGGCTCTGAGGCTCACCAAATTTCTTGCCCAAACCCCAAAAACGTATTCTGGAATCATTAATTTTGGTATTGCTGGAGCTTATTTCAGTGGTGGTGCTCAGGTCTTGGATATTTGTCTTGCTAAGCAGGAGGTTTTTGGCGATTTTGGTGTCACCTCCGGCGACGATATTCTTCCTTTTGAAAAAGATCGAATTGACCAGGAAATTCTCTGCCAAATGGATAATGAGTTGTTGGAACGCTCTTTTGATATCTTGGAAATGCATAACTTGGAAGCATTATGTGGGAATTTCGTCACCGTAAACACGGTTACAGGTACACGCGACAGAGGCCAGAGTTTGCAGAAACGGTTCGATGCCCTTTGCGAAAATATGGAAGGAGCAGCTGTTGCAAGGGTTTGTGCCGAGTTTAATCTTCCATGTCTTGAAATTCGCTGCGTGAGCAATCTGGTAGATGAGCGCGATATTGCTAACTGGAAACTTATTGAGGCAATGCAAAAAGCTGCTGACTACGCAGCGTTGCTCACCCGTGCATTATCATCAAGATCTTGAAAAAATTGGATGCTCTTAATGTCTGATTCAACCAAGGCTCTTTCCATAGGTTTTTCTCCCTGTCCCAACGATACCTTTATTTTTCATGCCCTTGTTCATGGAAAGATTAATATTGATCCTTTAATACTTGCCCCTCCTGTTCTTGAAGATGTAGAGACCCTTAATCGCTGGGCTCAAAAAGGTAAACTTGATATTAGCAAGGTCTCTTTTCATGCTCTAGGCCACATCCTTCAGGACTATGTCTTGCTTAATTCTGGAGCTGCACTTGGCAGGGGGTGCGGCCCATTACTCGTTGCCAAACAGTCCTACGAGCGCCAAGATCTAAAGAATCTGCGTATTGCCATCCCAGGTGAGTTAACAACAGCGGCTCTCTTATTACAAATTTTTGCCCCTGACATAGAACATCTTGTACCGATGGTTTTTAGCCAAATTATGGACAGCATTGATAATGGGGAAATAGATGCCGGGGTAATCATTCATGAGAGTAGGTTTACCTATGCTAATTTGGGATTACAGAAGATTGTTGATCTTGGAGCCTGGTGGGAAGAGGAAACTGGACTTCCCATACCTTTAGGTGGCATTGTGGCAAAACGATCGTTGGGAAAGGATACCCTTGAGACAATCAGTAACGCAATTCAAGGGAGCGTTCAGGCTGCTTTAGATATACCCCATGCCAGTCTTTCCTATATGAAGGGTAACGCCCAGGAGTTGGCGGAAGAAGTCCTAACTGAACATGTTAATCTCTATGTTAATAATTTCTCTGTCGATTTGGGAAATGAAGGGATTAAGGCAGTTGAGGAGTTCCTGAAACGAGGGGCAGAAGCAGGATTATTTGACCAACCTCGCCCTGATTTTTACCTTTGATTTTATATCAATAGAATCAAAAAATGTAGTCTGTTTTTCCAGCTTTCCTTTCCGCACTAAAAAAAATTTAATTAAATAGTAATGCTGTAGGTATTTCTCGTGGAAACAATCTTGACATTTCACTTGTCGTTACACTATATTACATATCTTTTTTTAACGAAGTATCGTGTCGCCTCCTTGGGAGGTAGTTTTTTTTAAGGTGGCGGGTGGCTCATTAATGTTTCTTGGAAGTTAAAACCTGTTTTTAGGAATAGCTTATGAAAGTAACTGGTGCACAGGCTTTAATGAAATGCCTGGAAGAACAGAATGTGGATGTAATTTTCGGTTTCCCTGGCGGCGCGGTAATCGATATTTACGATGAGATAATGAAAAACGACAAGTTGACCCATGTCCTTGTTCGCCACGAACAGGCTGCTGTACATGCTGCTGACGCCTATGCTCGTGTAGTTGGCGATGTCGGTGTAGCTCTGGCTACCTCCGGGCCTGGTGCAACAAATACAGTTACCGGTATTGCTTCGGCCTATTGTGACTCCATTCCCATCGTAGTCTTTACGGGAAATGTGCCCACAGGTCTTATTGGGAATGATGCCTTCCAGGAAGTTGATATTGTCGGTATCACTCGCCCATGTACAAAACACAATTATCTGGTTAAAGATCCGGCGGAACTTGTTTCGACCATTCGGGAAGCTTTTCATATTGCAAGAACAGGACGCCCTGGGCCGGTTTTGGTTGACCTGCCCAAGGATGTTTGTGCAGCCATGGTAGACTTCCCCGAGTTCAAACCGGTTAAGATGCGAACTTATAAGCCTACTTATGAACCACATCCTGGACAGATTGAAAAAGCCTGCAAGGCGATTTTCAAGGCAAAGAAACCTGTTCTTTATGTTGGTGGAGGAGTTATCGCATCCAAGTCTGATGAAGAATTGACAGAGTTGGCCAAAAAACTTGGTATACCAGTCACCATGACTCTTATGGGACTTGGTGGTTTCCCAGGCACTGATCCGCTATCCATGGGAATGCTGGGTATGCACGGAACATACTATGCCAATATGGCAGTTTCTCAGTGTGACTTACTGGTTTCAGTCGGAGCCCGATTTGATGATCGAGTTACCGGTCGCATTGATGCGTTTGCACCAAAAGCAAAGATTATTCATATTGATATTGACCCTGCCTCAATCAGCAAGAATGTAAAAGTTGATATACCCATTGTTGCCGATTGTAAACATGCTCTTACTGCCATGAATGCCTGGTTTGATAGACATGACAAGTTTGATCCAAAAAAATCAATTGAAAAGCATCAACCTTGGATTGAGCAGATCAGGGAATGGAAAAACACCCATCCTCTTGGCTATGTCGAAGAAACAGACGTTATCAAGCCACAATTTGTCGTACAAAAGCTGCATGAATTAACCGGTGGTGATGCAATCATTACCACAGAGGTTGGTCAAAATCAGATGTGGGCGGCACAATTTTATCATTTTAATCATCCACGACATTTCATGACCTCCGGTGGTTTAGGTGTTATGGGGTACGGATTTCCAGCTGCGGTCGGAGCCCAGATGGCTGCTCCAGATAAGACAGTTATCGATGTAGCTGGTGATGGCTCTCTGCAGATGAATATTCAGGAACTGGCCACTGCTCGCCAATATAAGCTGCCTGTTAAGATTGCTATTCTCAACAATAGTTATCTTGGCATGGTTCGCCAGTGGCAAGAGCTTTTCTATGATAAAGCGTATTCTGCCACAGATATTGAAGTGGCTCCAGACTTTTGCAAAGTTGCCGAAGCATATGGCGCTGTGGGACTTCGCGCTACTAAGCCCAGTGAGGTTGAGCCGGTAATAAAAGAAGCTTTGGCAACGGATAACACCGTTATCATGGATTTTGTAATAGCGCGTGAAGAAGGGGTTTTCCCCATGGTACCGGCTGGTAAGGCTACCACCGAGATGTTACTTGTTTAAAAGAGAATTCTCAGAATTATAAATATTAGAGGATAAGTTATGAGACATACTATTTCTGTCTTGCTGCAGAATAAACCCGGGGTTCTTTCCAGGGTCACCGGGCTGTTCAGTGGGCGTGGATTTAATATTGAAAGCCTCTCGGTGGCTCCAACCCTTGATCCTGAAGTTTCCAGTTTAACACTGGTAACCAATGGAGACGATTCTATTATTGAACAAATTACCAAACAATTGCACAAACTCATCGACGTTATCAAAGTCACTGATATGGAAGAAACAGAGTTTGTCGAACGTGGTATGGCCATTATCAGGGTTAAAGCAGAAACCGATACCAGAGCTGAAGTACTAAGGGTTATTGATATCTTCCGTGGCAAAGTTGTAGATGTAAGTCCTAAGAGCTATGCCGTTGAAGTAACAGGTTCTGAAAGTAAACTTCAGGCCATTATTGATATCTTACGTCCAATCGGTATACAAGAAATCGTCAGAACCGGTAAGATAGCAATGACGAGAGCAAAGAAAAGTTAGATTACTTTCTCAGAGAAATACGTGTAGTTTGCCTCTTTTTGCGGCAAACTATAATGAATTCAAAGAAGGGCGGTCTTTACCGCTCTTTTTTGATGTATGGCCTGGTTATGGGGATATATATTAGTAACCAAGTTCCTGGAATTTTTGAGAGGTTTGTATGAAAAAAATGCGAATACCGGTGGCCAAGGAAGGCTATCCTTTTATTCTTCTGGCAGCATTTGCAGCATTTTTGGCCGCAATACTTGGTTACGACATGGTTAGCCTTGTCGGCTTTTTACTTACAACCTTTGTTCTTTTCTTTTTTCGTGATCCTGAAAGGGTTATTCCTGATGAAGATGATGTGTTGGTGTCACCGGCAGATGGTCGAATAATTCTTATCGAAAAGGTGTTTGACGATCGCTTTGTAAAAGAACACGTATACAAAGTAAGCATTTTTATGAATGTGTTTAATGTCCACGTCAATCGTATGCCTTTTGCTGGAACCGTTGACAGAATTCAATATTCTGCTGGAAGTTTCTACTCTGCCAATACCCAGCGTGGTGCATTAAACAATGAGTTTTGTGCGTTGACACTTATCACACCGCAAAAAAGGAAAATAGCTGTTGTGCAGGTGGCAGGGCTTATAGCTCGGCGAATAGTCTGTTGGGCTACAAAGGGGGACTCCCTTGAAAAAGGTCAGCGTTTTGGCATTATTCGTTTTGGTTCACGAGTAGACCTGTATTTGCCATCGAATGTCCAACTTGAAGTGTCTAATGGGCAAAAGGTAAAGGCTGGAGAAACTGTACTTGGATATTTGCCTTCTTCATGAGCTTTTACAAAAATACAGCGCAAGGTAAAATTGTAGCAAAAAGAGACATTTAATCACCTCAAACCTTTCTTGTTTGAGAGATTTTTGTTATTTATCGTTAGGAAATGTTTCTTACATATAACACGAAGTTCAAATCCCAGGGATTGGTATGAAACAAAAACAATTTGGCCGTAAATCTGGAGAAGGTGAAAGGGGAGCTATTTTTATCCTGCCCAGCGTCTTAACGACTTTCAGCCTTTTTAGCGGGTTTTACGCTATTATTTCAGCCATTAATGGGATGTTCTTCAATGCAGCTGTGGCTATTTTGATTGCGGCTATTTTCGATGGTCTTGATGGAAGAGTAGCCCGGATGACCAATACCACCAGTAAGTTCGGTATGGAATATGATTCACTTTCCGACCTTATCGCATTTGGTATGGCACCGGCAATTTTGGCATATCAGTGGACATTACAACCTTATGGGCGCTACGGCTGGTTAGCAGCCTTTTTATATGTTGCTACCACCGCTTTGAGGCTGGCCCGATTTAATAGCCAGGATGCGGTTGAAGGAAGTGGAAAAACATTTAATGGACTGCCTTGCCCGGCAGCTGCCTGTATGGTGGCAACATCACTCTTGTTTTATTTGTTTTTGGAGGAAAACGGCCTAGGGAGGTATACGGATCTTTTATTGTATGCAAAAGATTTTGGTATGCTTCTTTTGGTCTACATACTTTCATACCTCATGGTGAGTTCATTTAAATATCAGAGTTTTAAGCACCCTGAAACTTCAAAGGGAAAAGCCTTTCAGGTATTGGTTGGTATGGTGCTTTTTGTAGTAATCATTGCCACGGAGCCCCAAGTAACGTTATTTGCTGTCGGGCTTGTTTATATAGCTTCGGCTCCATTTGCCGGGATTTACAGATTAATTACCCACCGGCGGGGACATCCGAAAGGGCATGAAAAAATAGTGTGATAAGGAGTCAGACAGATGTCAGACAAAATATATATATTTGATACCACGCTGCGGGATGGTGAACAATCTCCCGGCTGCAGTATGAACATGCAGGAAAAGTTCAGACTGGCCCAGCGCCTGGTAAATCTGAAAGTTGATGTGATTGAGGCAGGATTTCCCATTGCCTCAAAAGGTGATTTTGATTGTGTAAAAAATATAGCCGATAATCTGCAGGGAGTGCAGGTTGCCGGTCTGGCCCGATGTAACAAGAAAGATATTGAAACCGCTTGGGAGGCCTTGAAAGAAGGAGACGCACCTCGTATCCATACTTTCCTGGCCACTTCGGATATTCATATGAAACATAAACTGCGTATGGATCGTGATCAAGTGCTGGAACTTGCCCAGGATTCAGTGCGTTTTGCAGCAGGCTTGACTTCCAATGTTGAGTTTTCCGCCGAAGATGCCTCTCGCAGTGATCTGGATTTCGTGTGCAAAGTATTTGAAGCTGTGATTGATGCCGGTGCAACAACCCTGAATTACCCAGATACCACGGGATACGCGTTTCCAGATGAGTTTGGTCAACAGATTAAATATCTCATCAAGAACATCCCCAATATTGATAAGGCAGTACTTTCTGTGCATTGCCATAATGATCTGGGGCTGGCTGTTGCCAATTCTCTGGCAGCAATAAAGGCAGGAGCGCGCCAGGTTGAGTGCACTATTAATGGTCTGGGAGAACGGGCCGGAAATACAGCCATGGAAGAACTGGTCATGGCCGTTCGTACACGATCTGATCAATTAGATGTACACACTGATGTGGCCACCGAGTTCATTTATCCAACAAGTCGTTTGGTCTCAACCATTACCGGGATGCCAGTGCAACCCAATAAAGCTATTGTTGGAGCCAATGCCTTTGCCCATGAATCCGGTATTCACCAGGATGGTGTGCTGAAAGAGCGCACAACGTATGAAATAATGAATCCCAGTGATATCGGCCTGTCCAAAGGAAATCTGGTGCTGGGCAAACATTCCGGTCGACATGCCCTGAAAGACAGGGTTGAAACCATGGGCTATAACCTGACCGATGAAGAACTCAGTCGTGTGTTTGATCGTTTTAAAGAGTTGGCAGATGTCAAGAAGGAGATGTTTGACGAAGACTTGGAAGCCATTCTGATGGATGAGGTTCTGCGTATTCCTGAAGCGTATAAACTGCTTTCTCTGGGAGTAATGAGTGGCTCGAAAACATTGCCTACTTCTTCAATTCAACTGATGATCGATGATGAAGTGGTTGAGGCTTCTTCTCTGGGGGTAGGCCCCATTGATGCTACTTTTCGGGCGATTGCTGATCTCACTGCCACTAAGAGTAAACTCCTGAATTTTGCAGTAAGTTCCATTACCGGCGGCACAGATGCACAGGGTGAAGTTATGGTAAGAATTGAAGGTGATGGCAAGGCCGTGGTTGGCCAAGGTGCTGACCCTGATATCATTACCGCAGCTGCTAAAGCCTACCTTAATGCTCTGAATCGGCTGGTCTATCTGAAGAAGGAGACCCAAAAGTCAAATTAATTCATCCTGAGGACAGAGGGAACAGTTGCTAGATTCTTCTGTCTTCAGTTGATTTTCCTGTAAGTTAGCATTGTTGATACCGAGAGGTTTTTAAAGAGTTCAGCGGAAATCTTTCAATACAATACATAAAAGCTAAATAAGGAAGGGAGACATGGGAAAAACACACAAGATTGCTGTAATGCCAGGCGACGGTACCGGACCAGAAGTTGTTGATGAAGGCCTCAAGGTTCTTGAAGCCGCGGCCAGTAAATTTGATTTTAATCTTGAGTTTACCAATTTTGATTATGGTGGCGACCGATATCTGGCAACCAATGAAGTATTGCCTGAAAATGCTGCTGAAGAATTATCAAAACATGATGCCATCTTCCTTGGCGCCATTGGCCACCCAGATGTAAAACCCGGTATCCTGGAAAAGGGTATTTTACTGAATCTTCGTTTCGCCCTGGATCAATATGTCAACCTGCGGCCGGTAATTCTTTATCCTAATGTGGAGACGCCATTGAAGGATAAAGGGCCGGAAGAGATTGATTTTGTAGTTGTACGGGAAAATACCGAAGGCTTATATGCAGGTGCCGGCGGTGTTTTGAAAAAAGGAACCCTTGACGAAGTTGCGGTTCAGGAATCCATCAATACCCGTAAAGGTGTTGAACGCTGCATTCGTTTCGCATTTGATTATGCACGCAAGCGGAACAAGCAGAAAAAAGTAACTCTCTGCGGTAAAACTAATGTTTTGACATTTGCCTTCGATCTTTGGGAGAGGACTTTCTATGAAGTAGCCAAGGAGTATCCGGACATTGAGACTGATTATGCACATGTGGATGCGACATGCATGTGGATGGTTAAAAATCCCGAATGGTTCGATGTCATAGTCACTGATAATATGTTTGGTGACATTATCACAGATCTCGGTGCCATGATTCAGGGAGGAATGGGAATAGCCGCAGGTGGAAATATCAACCCTGAAGGTGTATCCATGTTTGAGCCCATTGGTGGCTCAGCACCTAAGTACACAGGGCAAAATATTATCAATCCATTGGCTGCCATTGGTGCTGCCCAGATGATGATGGACTATCTTGATGAGCCTGAGGCTGCCATGGCAATTGAAAAAGCAATTCGATATGTGGTCGCAGAAAAACTCGAAAGTCTTTCTGCAGGCCGGATGGGTTGTGGTACCAAAGAAGTAGGGGATTTAGTCGCAGCAGCAGTCTAGCATTAAAGATGACAGAAAATAATAAATGGGGCAGGCTTTGTGCCTGCCCTTTTGATTATTGACCGATCATTATATAAAAAGCGAAGTTGATACAACCAGAAATAATATATAACCACAGAGGACACAGAGCACTCTGAGTTAAATCGAATACATGTTTAATCTCTGTGGTAAAGAATGAGTTTTGATTTATACATGACAATGAGTTGTTAATTAATTGTCATTAGGGACTGCTTACCAGCAAGAGTTGCTGATTGGCATTATCAAGTAATAAACATATTGTGAGGAAAGAATAATGAGTGAAGAAAGGCGATTCAACGTGGCGGTGGCCGGTGCCACTGGTGCGGTTGGCGGCGCCATGTTGGAAGTATTGGAACGACGGGATTTTCCTTTAGGAGAATTGCGGCTTTTGGCCTCAGAAAGATCTGTAGGTAAGACATTGACCTTTAAAGGAAAAGAAATACCTGTCCAGCTTCTGTCCAAAGATGCCTTTAGTGGAATTGATGTGGCTTTGTTTTCAGCCGGTGCTACCAGATCTGTGGAATTTGCTCCAGCTGCTGCAGAAGCAGGTGCAGTGGTAGTTGATAATTCGTCAGCCTTCCGCATGGACCCAGAGATTCCTCTTGTTGTGCCGGAAGTAAATAAGCACGCCATTGCACAGTATAAAAAGCGTGGCATTATCGCCAATCCAAATTGTTCCACCATTCAAATGGTTGTGGCTCTCAAACCCATTCAGGACAAAGTTGGCATTAAGCGATTAGTGATTTCAACCTACCAGGCAGTTTCTGGCTCGGGTGCCGGTGCCATTGCCGAATTAAAACAACAGGTTCAGGACTATGTTGCTGGTAATGAGATGGAAAACTCAGTCTACCCGCATCAAATTGCCTTCAACTGTCTGCCCCATATCGATGTCTTCCTGGAAAATGGGTATACCAAGGAAGAGATGAAAATGGTTAACGAGACCCATAAGATCTTTGAAGATCCTGATATTGGCGTGACTGCAACCACTGTAAGGGTCCCAGTATTTTATGGACATTCAGAGTCTGTCAACATTGAGACCAGGGAAAAATTGACTGCATCCCAAGCCAAAGAAATGATGCAGCAGGCAGAAGGTGTTCGGCTTGTTGATGAACCCAGCAATAACCATTACCCACTGGCCTTGGACTGTGAAGGTGAATTCGACACCCTGGTTGGCAGGATCCGAGAAGATGAATCCATTGCCAATGGCATCAATATGTGGGTCGTGGCAGACAATATCCTGAAAGGGGCTGCCTTGAATGCTGTGCAGATTGCGGAAGTTCTCATTGAGGAGCACCTGTAATATTGAGGTGTACGGAGGATTTATCGTGCGTATAATTGCTGGGTCTGCCAGGGGAAGAAAACTGGTGAGCCCCGGTCGCACGGGAGGACGGGGAGCAATCAGGCCGACTGCTGATCGTGCCCGTGAAGCACTTTTCAGTATTTTGGGTCCTACAGTAAATGGGGCACAGGTTCTGGATTTATTTGCCGGAACCGGTGCTCTTGCCTTGGAGGCATTGAGCAGAGGAGCACAAAATGCCCTGCTGGTTGATGACGGACCTACTGCCCTGCAACTTATTCGGCGGAATATTGAGCTTTGCGGTTTTGAAGATCAAACCAATGTCCTTAAAATGGATTTGAAACGGTTTTCCAGCTTACCGCACTCAATGGTTCCGCAAGACGGTTTTTCTCTTGTATTCATTGATCCTCCCTATAGAAAAAATCTTGGGGAGAAGGTTTTTAGGCATTTGGTCGAGGGAGAATATTTACATCCCGAAGTCACTGTCATTCTGGAAGATGAAGCAGGTGAGGATATTCCTGTTCAATTTGGCCCATTAGAACAATTCGATTTTCGAAGTTATGGGGAAACCGGTTTTTGGCTTTTTTCTAAATGATACCAGGTGCGGTGCCTGTGGTCATTTATATGGTGAAAATATGGATACATATGAACCGTTTGTCTCGGAAAAAACTTCTGAAAACATTGCTGTATATCCAGGTACTTTTGATCCCATTACCATGGGCCACCTTGATATTGTCAAACGTGGCCTGAATCTTTTCGATAAGGTTGTCGTTTCTCTGGCAATTAATGCTGATAAAGCACCCCTCTTTACCATTGAGGAAAGAAAAGAGATGATTCGGCAGTGTTTTGCCGGTGACGACAGGGTTGAGGTCGATGTTGTAGAAGGCCTGGTTGTTGATTTTGCCTATAAAAAAGGTGCTAAAGCTATTATACGCGGTCTCAGAGCTGTATCTGATTTTGACTATGAATTCCAATTGGCATTGATGAATCGGCGTATTGAACGGGAAGTTGAGACTGTTTTTTTAATGACCGGTTTCCGTTGGATATTTATTAGTTCAAGTATAGTAAAAGACGCGGCACGGCACGGCGGAGACGTGTCCGGTCTTGTGCCTGACCACGTTTGTGAAAGGCTTCGTGAGCGATTTATGAGGCCTGAAATAGGTTAACTCTATTTAGATGTAAAACTGCATGTTAAAGCCACAGGAAAAAAAACTAGACCGCCGTTCTTTCCTTACTCAAGGTAGGAACTACCTCACTCTCGTTATTGTTGCAGTTTTAAGCTATCCCTTCTTTCGATTTCTCCAATTCAAAGTTCCCACGCTACCAGTCCGGCACAGAGTGTCGAAGTCGTTGTTGCCGGGTGGCGTTTTGCAAGAACGTGATTTTATCCTCTTCGAAGGGGATGATGGACCTTGGGCTGTTTCCAGGCGATGTACACATCTTGGCTGTCGGCTTAACTATTTAGAAAAAGAAGATAAGCTCGTTTGCCCCTGTCATCAGAGTAAATTTTCTAAAAATGGCAAGCGACTTGCTGGACCGGCTCGAGACGATCTCGATGTGTTCAAGGTTGAATTGATTCCTGAGAAAGAAGGATCAGGATATGTGGTTATTATTTAACGGTCATTAGGACAATAATGGTTGCTGCCAAAGAATTTTTTCTCAATGTTCGTTGGGGAGAAAAAAGTATAATCGCGCTCTATGCCTCATTGGTGTCCGGCATTGTAGTAGCATTGCAATTTAATCCGGCCGAACCCTTTTTTTCTCTATCCACTCTTGAGGTCTTGGCACCATTTGGGGCTTTTTGGCGGGGCCTCCACTATTATTCAAGCCAACTTTTTTTTCTCTTCTCGGTATTTCATCTTGTGGCCATTATCTGGAGCGGCAAGCACACCAAACTTCCATTATTGAAATGGAGTTATCTGGTATTTGCTTTAGCTGTCACAGTTCTTTTACTCTTTAGCGGCTATGTATTACGATGGGATGCAACTGGATCTGCAGCAGGTATTATTGCTGAGAATATCGCCTTGTCAGTTCCAGGACTTGGCAGGTACATAAATACGTTTCTGTTTGATGTGATAAGTGAGGGCGTCAAAAAAGTATATGCTCAACATCTCATAGGACTTGGCGTTATCTGGTTAGTTTTTTCATGGGATCATTTCCGTCGGTATAAAATAGCCTTCTGGGCCCATCCTTGGCTGGTCATAGGCATGTTGGTTGTTTCTGGGTTATTCTCAGCCCCCATGGAACCAGAAAGACTCGGCATGCTGCACATTGCCGGACCCTGGTTTTTTCTCGGCCTTCAGGAAATGCTCCGATATATCCAACCATTCTGGGCTGGAGTGATTTTCCCATTAACCTTTCTTGTCAGTCTCTGCCTACTCCCCATGCAAGATCGGGTAGGGCGAATTGCCGTTTTGTATAGTAGCGTTTGGTTGTTTATCTATCTGGTTTTATCTTTGATAGGTTTTTCTCGTGGTCTGTGAGGTCATTGCATGTCCAGCGCTGATGAAAACGATTTTGTTGAATCTGACTTTGATCCAAACGATGTTGTTGAGTTTGAAATCGACGGCGTCCTTGATCTTCACACTTTTTCACCCAAGGATGTAAAATTTCTTGTTCCTGATTACCTCGTAGAATGTAAGAAACGTAAAATATATTCCGTTCGCATTATCCACGGCAAAGGCAC
This sequence comes from uncultured Desulfobulbia bacterium, assembly GCA_964443295.1. Taxonomy (GTDB): domain Bacteria; phylum Desulfobacterota; class Desulfobulbia; order Desulfobulbales; family CG2-30-60-27; genus CAYUCH01. The sequence continues at coordinate 14,932 of CAYUCH010000061.1, forward strand.
TGGTGCATTGCGAGACACGGTTCATGCTATTCTTAAAAGATCTCCGTTAGTTCAATCGTTTAAGTTGGCTGAAGGGGGATCCGGTGGTTGGGGTGCTACGGTTGTGGAGCTGAAGGAGTAGAGAGGTATACACATGGACACAATAGAATGTATCACCACCAGGATGAGTATTAGGAAGTTCAAGCCTGAACCGATACCAAAAGATGTCCTGGAAGATGTCATTGCTACTGCTCAACGAAGTCCATCCTATAAAAATAGTCAGCCGTGGGAAGTATTGGTTATTGCTGGAGAGAAGAAGAAGGCCCTTTCAGAATTGATGCTTGGTCTGGTGAAAAACGATACTGAAAAAAGTCCGGATATTGAGCCACCAAAATCTTGGCCTCAAGCGGAGCAGGCCAGGATTGATGACTTGTTTCAGAGGCGAAAAGAGGAGAGCGGTATTGACCTTAGTGATCCTAAAATAAGTACTGCATCAAAGAAAGCGAATTTTCGGTTTTTTGGGGCGCCTCATGCCATCTATCTTCTTCAGGATGCATCTTTGTCTGACTGGTCTCTTATTGATATAGGCTTATTTGCCCAGAGCTTAATGCTTGCCGGCCATGCGAAAGGAATAGGAACGGTGCCCCAGGCCTTTGTGACTGATTATGCAGGCCATATTAAAGAGTTTTTAAACATTCCAAAGACAAAGCGCCTTGTGCTCGGTTTATCAATTGGTTACCCAGATATGGATTCACCTGTCAATGCTTTCCGAAGTGACAGGACTGCTACAGATGACATAGTGACTTGGCTCAAGTAAATGGCACCCTATGGCATAGGGAGTTGAAGAGAAAAGAGAACTCCACCATCATCAGGCATATTTGCAGCGGAAATCTTGCCCCCATGGCGTTTGATAATTTGTTTTACAATGGCAAGGCCCAAGCCGGTGCCATTTTCCCTGGTTGTGAAAAACGGTTCAAAAATGGTCTCGAGTAAATCTTCAGAAATGGGGGGACCGGTGTTGGCAACCGTAATGTTGGACTCTTTTTCTTCGCCGGTTTTCCTTTCCTGCGCTAAAATACGCAGTTCGCCGCCAATGTCCTCCATCGCAGTACAACCATTGGCAATCAAATTGATCAATACCTGTTTTATTTGATCGCGGTCACCATGGATTTCATGGTGCGCCATTACCTCATTTGAAATTTGGCAACCTTTATCCCAATCCGGTTTTTGCCGCAACATGTTGAGGCATTCTTCAACCAATTGTGAAAGTGAAAACCAAGTTTTTGTTGGGGAAGTGGGTTTGGAAAATAATAAAAATTCTTCAATAGTTCCATCCAGTCTGTCACACTCGCGTACAATGATTTCCCTGAGTTTTTTACCGGCGCTATCAGCGGTTCTTTCATTCTTTAAAATTTGTGCAGCGCCTGAGATAGCAGCTAAGGGATTGCGAAATTCATGGGCCACACCGGCAGCCATTTCACCAATAGTAGCCATTTTCTGGGCCTGTTGAACCTGGGCTTCCATTTTTTCAATATGACTCAAGTCTTGCATGGTGAATACACGGCAATTCCCACAGCCTTCCGGCATGTTAAGTGGAGTCCAGGCATAACCAACAGGGATTAAACTGCCATCTTTGCGGGCCAGTTCACCTGTAAGTCGAATGGCGGCTTTTTGCTGGCCGTCCATGTCAGGCAGGATAATGCTTAATGGGCGATCGAGCACTTCTTGCAATGAGAAACCGGTAATATCTTCTGCGGCCCGATTAAATGAATTGATTCGGTTTTCTTCGTCGACGGTGATGATGCCGGTGTTGATATCGTTCAGGATCTGTTTGTTAAGTACTGCAAGCCTGTCATAATCCAGGGCGGTTTGAGAGAGCGCTGTTTCTGCCCGGTGAAGTTTTTCAGAAAGCAGTGAGGTGAGGATGGCCATAAGGAAAAAAGTGAGACCTGGTATGGCCAGATGTTGCAATACACCGTTGTAATCCATGATGGGAGAAAATTTAAAATCATTGAAATATGTTGGTAAATAGCCATGTTTTTCAATAAGTAAGATGAGTACATAACTCAAGGTGCACAGGCATGCCATAAGGAGTGAGCCCGTTCGAAAAAGCAGAGTGCCGCCTGTAATGACTGGCAAGAAGAGTAGGACAGTAAATACGGAATTACTGCTACCGGTAAAAAAGACCAGAAAAGAAACAATGACAATATCAGCAATAATTTGAATATAGGCAAAGAGTGAGAGGGCTCTTACTTTTCGAAGTAAGAGGGCTGAAAAAATGGTGAAGAGGTAAATTATACCTGCAAAGACCAGCAGAATAGGCAAGGGCGGCATAACGAACATTTTGCCCTTTACCTGGATAAGGGTGCCAACGCCAAGAATAATGGTAAGGACAATGATCCTTGCCAAGAGTAGCCAATGCAAAGGCTTTCTGAGGCGTCTATCATCCATGGCCAAAAATATGGCGCCTTCTTTACTGTGCTTTTCCATAGGCAGGATTGGAACAGGGAATCCTTAGTTGTCTATATTGTATTTCTTTATTTTATAGCGAATAGAACGGAAACTGATTTTTAATAGATCGGCAGCTCTCATTTTTGAATTATTTGTTTTGATAAGAGCTTTCTTGATGAGTTCTTTTTCAGTGCGGGCCATTATTTCATCCAGCCCTAAGTCATAGAGTTCTTCTTCTTTGAAGTCTTCAATATCGCTTGTCTGGTTCATCGTCTTAATTTTTCGCTTATGGGTTGCCAAAGTAAGACTTTCGGGAAGAATAATGTTGGATTGTTCCATGGCAACACCACGCTCAATGATATTTTCCAATTCGCGTACATTACCTGGAAAGTCATAATCCATAAGCACTTCCATGGCATACGATGAGAGTGCGTTAACCTTTTTGTCAAAAAGATCAGAATATTTCTCCAGAAAAAATTCTATCAGTAAGGGGATATCATTTTTCCGTTCACGTAAAGGAGGAACGCGAATAGGAACAACAGCCAGGCGGTAAAAAAGGTCTTCTCTGAACCTGCCGTCCATGACCTCTTCTTCTAGATCTTTGTTGGTGGCAGAAATAATGCGTACATTAACTTTTACAGTATCTGTGCCGCCGACAGGCTTGATTTCTCTTTCCTGGATAACTCTTAAGAGTTTGGTTTGAATAAGCAGGGGTAGTTCACCTATTTCATCGAGAAAAACAGAGCCGTTATTGGCTGATTCAAACAGACCGATCTTATTACTAGTTGCGCCAGTAAATGAACCTTTAACATGTCCAAACAATTCACTTTCAAAGAGGCTTTCCGGGATTGCATTGCAGATTATCGGTACAAAAGGTTGGTTGGCAACTCTGCTTAAACGGTGGATTGCCTTGGCAACTAGTTCTTTACCTGTGCCGGACTCACCATAGATGAGGACACTGGCATGGGTAGGAGCAATCTGTCTGATTTGAGAAAAGATCTTCTGCATCTCAGGACCATTGCCAATGATACCTTCTATAGTGTTGGTCTGCTCTTCATTGGTGACCGCGGCACCACCCAGGGCAGAAGCAACTATCTTTTCAATTTCTTCGACTTTAAAAGGTTTTGTAATGTAATCATATGCGCCATTTTTCATGGCAATGACAGCATCATCCGGAGATGCATAGGCGGTAATAAGCACTACAGGTGTGTCTGAATATTCTTCTTTTACCTTGGCCAAAAGGTCAAGGCCTGTTATTCCGGGCATACGAATATCGGAAATAACCAGATCTATGTCATTTTTTTCCAACGCAGTAATGGCTTCGGTACCATCCTTGGCACAAATAGTTGAGTGTCCTATGTTTTCAAGAAGGATCTTAATGAACTCTCGCATACTGAGTTCATCATCAACAATGAGGATGCTGGCCATGAATATCTCTCAGTCTAAAAGTTATCCTATCCACTTCTGAAGTGCAGAAACAATTTTTCCGGCCTGATCAGCACTGGAAATATTAAATTTAGATTGCTGGTTATACTGATTGTTCATTTTGCGGTAACGTCTGATGGTGTAACGGTCTGGGCCATAATCGTCTTTCTTTTTATCCCATTGTTGGTAACGAAAAATGATAGTGGTCCATGCTCCCTTTGAGAGAACGGTTTTGTCTAGTTCTTTTACGATAAGTATGCCATCCTCTTCGTAATTAATGGTAATTTCTTCTATTGTTGCGGCCATGGGATTCTCCTTTTAGATAAAATGTACTCGGCACTCTATAAATTACAAGGTGAAAAATGATATGAAAAAGCCGCCCGAAGGCGGCTTTTAAAAAAACATTGAGCAGATAGCTAGGAATTAAATCGTTCTATTTTGGCTTTGCTTTTTAGGCCCTCAACCTTTTCCATAACTTTCTGGCGGATTTGATTGTCACGCAGGTATTTTTCAATTTTAGGCTTCACTTCCTCAAACGGGGTGACAGAGCCATCTTTTTTCTCTTCAGTTTTTATAATATGATAACCAAATTGTGTTTCAACTACTTCGCTGACTTCCCCAGGTTTCATAGCAAAAGCCGCGTCGGCAAATGGCTTTACCATTTGTTTGTGAGTGAAAAAACCAAGATCGCCTCCTCTCGTAGCACTGGGGCCTTGTGATTTAGTTTTGGCAAGTTCGGCAAAGTCTCCACCTTTTTTTGCCTCAACAAGAATTGCATCTATTTCTTCGCGGGCTTTATTTTTGGTTGCCTCGTCAGCATTTTTATCGACTTTGATCAGTATATGACGGGCCTTAACTTGAGCCTCTTTTTTGAACCCTTCTGGATTTTCGGAATAGAAAGTTTTTAACTCAGCATCAGAGATTACAATTTTGCTGGAAATTGTTGTTTTAATATATTGCTCAATGGCCATTCCTTTGACCATTTGATTTCGTAATTCTTCCTCGGTCAAATCTTGAGCTTCCAGACCTTTGGCAAATTCTTCCTCGCTGGGGAATTGTTTTTTAATTTTATCAAGTTGGGCTGCAATTGCTGCAGAATCGGCAGCAATTTTTTCTTTTTTACTCTCTTGATATATAAGTTCCATTCCTATGAGATTATCAAGAATCCGCGCTTTCATTTCTGTCAACTTTGCCTCATCCATGGGCATTCCCATCATTTGCATGCGCTGACGAGTATTGGCCAATTCCATATCCAAAGTTTTCATGCTGATTTCAGTGTTATTTACTTTGGCAGCAAGTTTGTTTGCATTTTCTGTTTCTGCTGCTTGGGCAGAAAATGAGGCAAAAAGGCTAACTACTAATGAAAAAAGAAAAATACGACTACAAAAGGTACTTAGTTTCATTTGCATGATGTTCTCCTGCCCATAAAGGGGTAGTAAAATGAATAGTTATTTTAATACTGACGAAAGATAATGCATCATTGTTCCAAAAGAAAAACACTTTAGTATATTAATGAAAAAAGAGAAGTATTTTTTAAGAATATAATTCGGATATACAATGCGCTAAGGTAAATAAATGGGGCAAATAACTCAGCTAGAGGGGCATATGTCACATTGTGGTGTGTTGTTTAACTAGAATTTGGTGCTGAATGAGAAATGAATTCTCTGAACCACTATTGTATTGCTCAAAAAGAAGGGCTTGTATACATCAACAAGCCCTTCTTTCATTTTGTATGGTAGTGCGTTTATAGGTCGGTAAAATGTTAGTAATCATCTTTGGCGGTATGACAGACAAAACATCCATTGCCCGCGTCTGCATTTGAATCATGGGCGAGCATGCCGTCATAGTCCCAACGAAGCATATCTTCATTGGGAGAGCCATGGGGACGATGACATGAAATGCATGTAACAACGTCTCTTGTATGATCGATGGTGGTAAAGTTGGCATCACCGGCAGTAAGGTCCATTCTACCAACGGCAACCATTGGATTATAGTTTGAAAAATCAGTGTATTCGCCATCATCTTCAATGAGCACATCTGAAGGATGTCGAATCCACACACCAGTGAGGGCCGTAGAATCTACACCGACACTGGTGTCAGTGTTCATCCAGTTTCCTGGTGAGCCAGTATTGCCATGATGAAAGCGAGCATGACATCCTACGCATAACTGACCTATTGAGCCGCGACTAAGACCTGATCCCATTCCTGCAGAATTGTAAACATAGGATGTACCTTGGTACACATTGTGATCTGCAGGGCCGCTGGTCTGCTCCCAATCGTCGTCTTCTATACCCACAACACCAATGGAAACTTCATTGGAGCCAGTTGAAGCTGATTGCATGGCAGAGCCAAGAAAACGATACCATCCTTCTGGTCCACCGGTTACCGCATTAGTACCTGTTGCATGATGGCGTGGTACATGACAGGCTTTACAACCACCTTCGGCAACTCGTCCACCAAAACCAGTGGTCCCTGTGGCTGTAACGAGATTACTATGACAAGGCTGGCAACCCGCAGAAGGCCGGCCTGGAGGGCCGCTTAGAGTTCCGTCGGCACCAGTGATACCGAGTACATTATGCCCCATGGCATCATTACTGGTTACCCAGAAAAAATTTCCGCCAGCCAGAGGTGTGCTTGAAGTACTGGCACCATCGGGTTCTGTCATATTATAAACAATGGGAATTCGTGTTGAGCCGACATTTGCGTATTCCACTGATCTCGGCCACCTATTCCACGCGAAGCCGGCCACCCAT
>CAYUCH010000062.1:0-20901 GCA_964443295.1 uncultured Desulfobulbia bacterium
ATTGGAACAACATTTTCACTTAACGACCTGTCCGAATTTTCCCGACCAGCTCTCTATTAAATTTTAATCTATTTGACTGAATTGGATTATGCGGCATCATGGATGCCCCCTCGAGGGGGGGGGACTTTGCCAAACACAAATGCATATACTGCCCATGGTAGCCTTACCAAATTTTCAAAAATTCCTTAACAGAAAGTGCGCCAAAACCCACAAAATTTTCCAAATTGTTTGGAAAATTTACGGAATACAAAGACGGAGGGGAGATTCCTGGTGTCCATATAGGTGTCCATATAGGTGACTATCAGCGAAAGTAATCAGTATCACCTAATATTATTCTGTGACACTTAACTTGCTATTGTTGTTGATAAAATATAATATGGTGACACTCAATGGTTAACAGTAATAATCCTTTTGGCCGGACTTCGAATCCGTAGGTCGGGGGTTCGAATCCCTCCAGGCGTGCCAAGGAAACAACACAGCTTCAAATGCCATGAAGCCAGATTATTATAGAAAGAAGACACACGTGCGGCGCAGCGGAGCAAGCAAACAACAAGAATTTGCATGCTAAACACTGTTTAGTTTCAACCTCTACAATTGTGGTCGAAGATTGAAAGGTGCTAGTGTGCGGCGCAGCGGAGCAAGCAAACAATCCCTCCAGGCGTGCCAAGGAAACAACAAAAGGTTGGCAATTAAATTGCCAACCTTTTTTCAGTTCTTTCACTTTAATTGGAGTTTCCGAGAATGAAATACATTCATATAACCATCATCCCAATATTGTTCCTAATTCTTTACAGTCCACACAACGTTATAGGCCAGGAAGAAGCAATACAATCTGAAACTCCACAGCAGACAGACATTCCAGAAGTTCAGCAAAAATCATTGGGACAGAAGATCAAACAATCAGCCCAAGATTTCAAAGAAACTTTCATGAACGATTTATCAAAAACAAAAGAGGAACTTAAAGGCGTTCGGAATTTTAATGAAGATTTGAAAAATGATTTATCTAAAGCAAAAGACGGATTCGTTGAATTTTCAGATCATGTCGGTAAGGACGCTAAAACAATGTACCATGAGTCCAAACACGGTTTTTCCAAGGAGCCACCTCCCCAGAATGAAGAAGAAGAAATTCCAGATGAGTAAGACATTTCAAGCCCTGATGGTTTGACCGCCTTAAACTCTGTGGAGTAATTGTCATGGGAAATTTCAAGTGGGTCCTTATATGCCTCATATTGGGAGGTTGGTTATTTTTTTCCTGGAAACCTTCTGCTATGTTAATTGCTGAAAAAATTACTGTTCTCAATGATGAAGAAATACAATATGAGGGTGGAAACTACTTTTCAGAATTTGGCTCAGTAGAAGAAATTGCCGGCGACCTGAGGTTAAAGAAACGAAACTACAATAAGGATATACCCATTGTCACAATGGACTTCATCATAACTGATGGCGATTTTAGTAATCCCGATATTGTCTCCATCAGTTCACGTGGAAACGGCAATTATTACTGGAAATCTAAACAACAGCCAACTGGTAGTCTTGTAGTCTATCATCTCATTCCGGCAAACAGTTCTGTACAGAGTCAGATTGACATGGCAAAAAATGGAAATTATGTCGAAATAACAGGTCAGCTTTCAAAGAATAACGAAATAAAGAATGAAACAGGATATTTTATTCGCTTAATGCATAGTAACCATAAGTTCATCTTGGCCAACGACGTACGGATATTTGAATAGCGTTATCATTCTGTAAATTATGAAAAAAATCGTTCTCATAAGTCCCGCCTATCGCACGAAACTCCTTGAAAATGTCCGAGTCCTCGCTCTTCCCCCCTTAGGGCTGACCACTATTGCCGGGCAAACACCTGAACATTATGAAGTCCAAATTGTCGACGAGGCTTTGGAAGATATCGATTTTTCAATGGATGCCGACCTGGTTGGTCTCACATGCATGACCCCTCTGGCTCCAAGAGCCTACGAAATAGCAGACAAATTTCGTGAACGGTCAATCCCTGTAGTGCTTGGAGGTATTCATCCTTCCATGCTTCCTGAAGAGGCCGGTCGATTTGCAGACGCAGTGGTCATTGGAGAAGGAGAAAATCTCTGGCCTCAATTATTGGCTGACTGGGAGAAAAATGAACTACAAAATCAATATAAGGCCTCATCGAGGCCGGATATTTCCTGTTTACCTCCTGCAAGGCGAGATCTGCTCAGAGGAGATTATTTTGTCCAGACTGTTCAAACCTCCAGGGGATGTCCTCAAAATTGCAAATTCTGCTCTGTCACTCGATTTAACGGTGGCCAATATCGCTTGAGAGACATTGATCACGTGATAGACGAAATAAACTCCATCCCTGATAAACGCATTTTCATTATTGACGATAACATAATCGGCTCGGGCAAGCCGTGCATTGACCGTGCATTCAAATTTTTTGACCGGATGAAGGATACAGGTAAGCAATGGGCCGGACAAACTTGCCTTAATATAGTCGAACATGATGGCCTTCTGGCAGCAGCGTCAAAATCAGGTGCGAAAGCATTTCTGATCGGTTTTGAATCCATCCAGACTGACACCCTGGCATCCCTCAACAAAAAGGTCAATTTAAGGCCCAATACAAAAAACTTTAAAGAAGCCATAGCAAAAATTCACGACCATGGCATTGCCATCATCGGTGCATTCATGTTCGGCACCGATGAAGATACCATGGAAACCTTTGACAAAACCCTTGATTTTATAATGGATGCCGGGGTAGATGCGGTGCAACTCTCCATCCAGACCCCTTTGCCCGGCACTGAACTATATAAAGAACTCGCCGATGCAGACCGATTGATTTTTAATGATTATCCAGCCGACTGGGAGGCGTACAATGCCTTTGAGCCTGTCCACCATCCCCAGAATATGAAACCTGAAGAACTCTACAATGGCCTTGTTGATGCTTATCGGACTGTCTCCTCTTTCCGCACGTCCCTCTTCCGCGGCATTCGTACCTTCATCAATACCCGCAGTTCATTCTCAACAGGAATCGCCTTTTTCTGGAACTACGATTCATACAAATCCATCACTTGCACCACCAAGCCCCGCATTTTCCAAAAAAAAATGTAACTCCTATTACCCCCAGCAACACAAGTTGATTTCGAAATCTTTGTTTATCTGCGAGAAGGTGAGATGGAAATATCTCTAATTGAAATCACGCATTGGCAGTGAAACGACGTCAACTTCAGATTTGTTCATTTTTACTACGCAGCAATATAGTTTTATGTAAGTAGGAAAGAATAGCGATTAAGGTGTTAAGCCAGTAATTGTGCACCCCAAGGGCACTTTCTACGGGCGCCTCAAATTCATTCATTTTTAGAATTCAAAGCATAGTAGTGTTATTCGAGAATCAAAAAAGGGATGAAGATGAAGTGCTAATCCTGATTTAACGTTTCACTAGTGCTTCAGATTTGGTCATTTTTTGCTACGCCGCATAATAGTTTTATGTAAGTGTAAGGAGAAAAAAAGGGGCAAAGATGAAGTGCTAATCCTGACATAACGTTTTACTAGTGCTTCAGATTTGGTCATTTTTTGCTACGCCGCATAGTAGTTTTATGTAAGGAGAAAAAAAGGGGCAAAGATGAAGTGCTAGGGGAACGTTAGAAAGAACTTGAATATGGAGACGGACTAAAAGGGAGGGAAGGGAACGCCCGCCTCCATATTCTTTTTTTGTTCTAGCTGCCCCGGAGGAACGAGGAAGCTAATTAAAAAGTACTACCCAGTGGCATAATATGTCAAGGGGGAAAATGAAGACCCTTTAAAAAACTTGAGTCGACGCACTTCATTCCGAAGTTACACCATTTTAACCCTATACGATCACCACCCAAAAGCCTCTCCCAGTTTTCTAAGAGAGGCTCTAATTCATCCGGTGATGATTTGCATTTATCACCAATTTTGGTGATATAAAAACAAAAAACCGAACCTCCAAATGATGGTATGATATTAGTTTTTCATGCGTCTTTTGATCCCAACCAAACCGGCCAATCCTGATCCAAGCAACACGAACGCTGCAGGAATCGGTACTGTTGCTGCCCCTACATATGCACTTTCCTCCAACCAATATGACGGCAGGGCATCCCATGGGTTATTATCACCGGCAGTGGAATCATCGGTCACGAAAATATTCCCGATTCCCCGAGCCACGGCCAGGTCAATCGCATTCTCCATCTCAAAGGCCGATGATGCATCATAAACAAGTGCTGCGAATTGATCTGCTGAATGAGAAGCCAGGTAAGAATATGGCGAATAATCCAACCATTCGGTATAAGTATTTTCAAAAACCAGGTTTATATCGGCCATGCCGGTGTACACTTCTGGTGCGTAGGTTCCATGATTGAGTACTACCGTATTAAAAGAATCATAACCATGGACATATTGATAGAGCTCATCGTAGTAATCCAAAACCGCTTGATCCGAGGACGAAGACGCCTCATCGAAAAAAATACCACCGATCACCGTTTCTGTTCCAGGTGTTAACATATAATCCGTATAATATTGGTCGATATCGGCCTTTACCGTATCAAGATCTCGGCTTCCATAGTCGGTATACACGTAACCAAGCATGGAAACGCCACCAGCAGACAGATCGGTCAAACCTTGTACATAATCGCCATTCGGGGCGCCAGGGCCTCCTGGCCCGTTATTATGATTAATCACAGTTGTCAGATTAACACCACTAACTCCCGCAACATCGTCCCATACATAATTAGTTGAATCCCACCAATTGGGATAATTATACAACGGATAAAGCATTTCCATACCATTACACGTTGTAGCGTAAACCCAAAAGAGTAATGTTATTACTATGCAATGACTAATGCCATTAAGTAAACTTCCATGCTTCCCCAGATTTGGTAAAAAAATCCTGTTCCTCCCACTTTGCATCATAATTTCCCCTATTTGATCCAAAAGATTAAGGTCCTCTCATTATTTTCACACTTGCGCCAGACAATCCAGATTCAAACTACCAAATGGCCCAAAATATATGCAATTACCACACCAACAACGTCACCCCCACACCATTTTGTCCAGAAGCCATTGCAGGGAAAGGATTTGATATAGAAAACAATGTTATACCTCTGTCAAACAAAGCTGTCGAATTGTCCAAAAATCAGGAAAGCGGGTTCGCCAATCCGGAATATTCCGGAAAACCGGCCCCTGTCATCACCCAAACCATCACGCTCTTAATTACTTCGAGCTAAGGGCATTTTTCAGGAAAAGCTTTAGGAAATCAAAAAGGGGCCACAAGCCAAAGCCCGTAACCCCTTGATTTATTTGGTACGCCCGACAGGATTGTCGGCATTCGCTGAGGCTCATGCGGACGTGTACCACTTCTATATTTTTTCTCGGCTTCTTGGCATTTGAAACCGAGGGATGTTGTGGTACGCCCGACAGGATTCGAACCTGTGGCCTACGGATTAGAAGTAAGCAGACCAGCCAGCAATCCCGTGCAATAACAGCATGTTACGCGTCCGAATTATCACTGGTGTGGTGATCGAACTTCCTCCCTTGATCGTGAAGATATTGGGCGGCGATCTGCGAATACAGCTGAGTGGTGCGCGGGTCAGAATGCCCCATGATTGATTGTATCGCGCGGAAGTCAAGGCCGGCAATGGTCGCGTTGGTCCCCCAGGAATGCCGCAACAGGTGATGGTTGACATGTCGACTGATGTCTGCTTTTTTGGCCGCTCTTGACAAGGCTTTTTTGATGGCCGAAAATGGTTTTCCTGTTTTTGGGTTGACGGAAAGATAGCTTTCCGGACTCTCTGCCTTTGATATTTCCTGACTCAATGCCTCTTCAAGTCGTGCCGTCATGATGGGTACGATTCTTTCCTTGTTTCCCTTACCACGGACGTAAATAATGGATCTGTCGAGCTCTATATCGTCGGCTCGAAGCTTCAGGGCTTCCGTTTTTCTTAACCCTGCGTCACACATTAACATTACTATAAGGAGATAGCATGGTTCGATTGCGTCGAGCAAGGTGTCAATTTGTTCAAGGTTTAGGGGATGAGGTTTTGGTGGTCTAATTTTGGGGAACTTTTTAATTTTAAACGGGACAGGTTCACAGTGACCGCTATCGCTTGCCCACGATAGGAAAGATGAAAAATAACTGAGTTCTTTGTTGATGGTTCTTTTGCCAACCGACGACCTTACCTCTGGTCGTTCATCTTGACCGTTTTTATACCCTTTGGCCGGTTCCTTGCGACGTTTTGTTTTGTATTCTTCAATGAGTTGGGGTGTAAGAGTAAAAATGTAAGTATGCCCAAAAAAAGGCAGAATATGAAGGGCTACGCACCCTTTTATGTCGCGACAGGTTGTCGGTGCCAAGTTGTTTCTGCAGAATTCTAGCCATGTCGGTATGAGATCGATAACTTTTGGCCTAGTCTTGATGCCCTGGCCTGGTGCGCGGCGCAGGTTCATTTCCAGGGTTCGAGCTTCGGTCTCGCTGCCCCGGAACTGGCGCTGAACTCGCTTCCCCTTCCGACCTTCGGGGTAATAGTCGATAACCCAGGTGTTGGACTTTGTTTTGTGAGGGCGTACGGACATTTCAAATCTCTTAAATAAATTATCTGTTCACGACTCTTCCTCTAGAGGGCAAATTACCAGCAGGAGACATTCGCTCTGATCGTGGGCTGTGATCCGCTGGACAAAATAATCAACGGCCAGCGGACCGCTGTCTGGGCCATAACGCAAAGCACCAGATAAAAAATTGAAGCCACGGTCACCTAAGTCAAAAATGTTTTGTTTGGCATCTGCCAGCGTGAAGCGTTTGGCCTCGCCAAGAGTCTTGCCAATGAGCCAAAGAAAAGTTTCGTTCGCCCAAAGAATTTGCTGACTAAGCGGATGAAGTATTCCCACCGCTAATGGTGACTGATCAACCTTGATCAAGTCGCCTTCTTTAACCGCTTGCTTGATCCAGCTAAAAACGCGTTCATCCTGTTGGCGAAATCCTTCGAATGCGGGGGAGGTCAACCTGTCGTCAAGAAGAGGTCGTCCCCGCCCGCTTTCTGCTTTGGGGGAGGCGATTTATCCCCTTCTTCCGCTGGTGGAACATTTTGAGACATCGCGGTAATCGTGTCGTGCAGCGCATCTATCTGAGTTGCAAGTGTCTGACTGAAAACAGTATCAGACTGAAGAATTTCCAAGGTCTTGGCTATTAGTTGTGGCGCCCTGGCATTGGCCTCCTTCTTGAGTAAATTTGCTGGTTCAACGGCATCAGTGCTTGGTGCAGATTGGTCGTCTCTTGAATGACTTGTGTCTTTTTCTTTCAGCAAGTCTGCGGTAGCGCGGATTTCATCCAACGACTTCCCTTCCACAATAATCCGTCCTAAAGACAGAAAATTTTCATACCGGTAACCGAAGTATTCGGCAACCCGCTGCTGAAAATCGGGTCCACCCCGTCGCTTACCACGTCCTTTAAGGATGGTATTAAGGTAGGAGGGTTCCATATCAATGGCGCGTGCACACTTGATCTGCGCCCCTCTGCCTTCTCTTTCAATCGAGTACCTGAAAGCTGCTACAAATATTTTATTGATATCCATGATCACACTTTAGCTGATTGTGTAAGAAAACAAAATACCACTACAAACATAATTTTAACTTGCCAAATAGCACATTTCATATAATATTGCCCCATAAACCAGAAGAAACTATCACAAGCTGTTAAGGTTAAACAAATGCTTTTTCACTCTATTTTGCATAATAAACGTAACGCCGGCCTCAAGCAGGCCATGGGCTTACACGTTGAAGCCAGCATCCCAGTATCAACATGGATGGTCCCTGAGGCTAATCGACTTAGAGCGTGGGAAAAATGTCTCACAAAAAGATACCAAGAATAAATTGCCGCACAACTATACCCCTTAGCACTAGTTGTTTTATATTGTTTTGATCTCATATTAACCACGATATCAAGTTTACCTCAAAAAGCGAGGAAGAAATAGCGCCATGAGCAACATCATTATCCACCGAATCTATCAAGTAAGGCTGGTGTGATCATGTCGAGCAATGCACAGGTAATGGAGCGCCTGGATGGTATCGAGGAGCTTTTGCGACAGCTCCTCGAAAATCAAGGCCAACAGATCAGCTCGCCTGCACGGGAGTTGGAGATCAGGGAGATTGCTGCGGCCGCCCAGAAAGGTGACTTCAGTCTGTGGGAGCTGAATAACAATCGGGCCGGAGGGCAAGGAGTATGAGTAAATCCAATTCACCGAAATGCTCAAACTGTAAGCGGCGAGAGGCTAAAGGCTGCCCCGCTAAAGATGGCCGTGCATGTGCCGACTGGGCCTTGTCTCCTCTTAAAGACCCGCGCCGCCATCGAACCAACGCTGCATTCCGGATACCGAGGTAGCATTATGCTTTGCCTTTATTTCTTTAGATGGGCCATCTGTTCGGGTTTGCCATCTTTTTTTGTTCCCCCCGCCCCCCTTTTACATAAAGCCCCGATCAATAGTCATAGTCTCCTGGCAGAGATGCGGGTCCTTCTGGGGCAACCCTTCTATGCGGTGCGTAAGAGCCCGGGATTCACGCACGGGGAAAATAATATTATGACCGGAAAAACGGAACAGGTGAAGCGATGAAAAGCAAGAAAGAAACGTGCCCACACTGTGGTGGCACGCATATCTCCGGTTTGGGTTCCACCACTGCTGGCAGTAAACGCCGATTGTGCCGTGGGTGTGGCAAATCGTGGACGCTTAACCCAAAGAGCCGGGTGCCGGAGGTAGTCCGGATAATCACTCAACGGTTGTTGGCGGAAGATGTGCCGGTGCCGGTGGTGGTAAAGGCGGTAGAGAATTACGCCTCCCGCCGGTGGGTATACAGACAGAAGGGTGCTGTTAGATGAGCACTGAAGAAATAAATGAATGCCGGGACAAAACGGCCGCCCGGGTAGCTGAAGAAGAAAAACTCATTGAAAAACTTCTTCCGGAAGATCAAGAGGAGGGAATTACTCCTGAGTTCATTAAAAAGTGTTATTGGCGCGGCGAAACTGGCTTGGGCGAACTCTACGGTGCTTTGCATCGTGGCAAGTTTGTCTACAACAACACAACAGATGAATGGCTGAAATATGAGGATCATCATTGGTCACTGGATGAACTTAACAACCACATTCCGGCAATCGAAGACGTCATAGATCTACTTTGGGGTGAAATCCGGCGGCTGAAAGAGGAAAAACAAAAACTCGACCCAGACGACGATAAGGGCGCCATTAAGACAGCGGATAATACCATCAAGGGTTTGCGGAAAAAAATTAATTACCTCTATGACCTCAAGGGCAAGGCCGCTTGTATTCGGGCGGCCCGCATCGTTGAAAAACCACTGGCGGTCACCTCCGATGTCTTTGATCGCGAACCTTTATTGCTGGCTTGTCCCAACGGCGTCATAAATCTAAGAACAGGCCTGATGAGTCCTGGTCAGGCCGACGACTATCTTTTCTTTGCCACCCCTGTACCGTTCCACGGCACAACACCGTCTGAAGATGACCGCAAACTATGGGAAGACACTCTTTACGCAATGTTCGAAAGCTGGGAAATGGTGCATTTTATAAAACGATTTTTCGGCTACGTTGCCACTGGTTCCACTGCTGAGCAAGTTTTTTGCGTGGCGTCGGGCAGCGGTCGTAACGGAAAACGGGTGCTCATAGAAACCATCATGAACGTCCTGGGGCAATACGCAATCCCTATAAAATCCGATTTACTTCTGGTGCAAAAAAACAAGCGTAGCGCGGGTGGCCCTACACCGGAGCTTTGCGCCCTCGACAAGGTCCGCCTGGCTGTAGCCAGTGAAGTCAACGAAAATGCCGTGTTCGACGCAGCCGAAATCAAGCGGCTCTCCGGTTCGGACAAAATCTCCGTCAGGGTGCCTCACGGAAAACGTGAAACATACCAGGAACAAACGCACCAACTCATTATCCAGGTCAATGACGATCCTAAATGCCCAGGTGGCGATGCTGGTTTTTGGGAGCGCATGATCAAAATCTATTTCCCATTTAAATTCGTTAAACGAAAACCTGCCGAACCCAACGAGCGCCGGGCTGATAAAGACCTGTTTGAGAAGTTGCGGGAAATCTATCCCGCCATACTTGGTTGGCTGGTGGAAGGCTCGGTTGAGTACCACAAGATTGGCCTGGCACCGCCCAAGGTTGTGCTGGATGCGACCAAGGAATACCAGGAAGATGAGGACATTATCGGGCGCTGGGTCAAGGCAGATGTAGAGAAAAATCTGCAGGCGCAGTCTGGCGCCACCGTGCTTTATGCCAGTTTCGTTAAATTTTACCACGAAACCACCGGCGACCGAGAGCCATCCCAGCAATGGTTTGGCAAGCAGCTCAAAAAACGTTTTCCCAAGCTCACCAAGGGCGGCTACGTCTATTACCTGGGCATCAAACTGAAGGACGAACCAATGGAAACCGGGGAGACCGAATGACCATTCATGACCATTAACCGGGCGATTGTCATGGCCGCAACCGCCTGATTAGACAGGACAATCAGGTCTCAACAAGACCTTTTGGGCCTTTTTCTGCATAAAAACTTTTTTTAAAAACGTAAGCAGCGTTAACGGGGAAGTTTAATCGTCATAAATGGCCTTATATATATAAAAACCTCTTACGCCTTTTAAGAAAAAGAATAAAAAAATTAATAATATTAAATAGATATGTACACAGCTAACGCAAAAGACCTTTTTCATAGAATCATCTCAAAAGGTCATGCAAGGTCATGAACGTCCAGGATCTTTATATTGAGTTTGGCCTGGAGCCTTTTGAGAAGGTCGCGGGTGGTGCTGAATGGCATGGCCCGTGTCCGGTTTGTGGTGGTGATAAGCGGTTTGTCATTTGGCGTGAAAGGAAAAGGGCGGGCGGCGAATATTGGTGCAGGGACTGCGGAGTATGGGGTGATAATGTCCAGTTCCAGGTGGAGTTCATGGGGGTTGACTACAAAGAGGCCTTTGCTCGGGTCGGTCGTGCCTCTGAACACTCACCGGCCCAAAGACCTCAACGCCCGCCGCCGGTATATCATGGGCGAGAAATTGTGAAGCCATCGAATCTTTGGATCGAAAAGGCGGGTAAATTCGTAGAATATGCCCATGAGCAGCTCCTGAAAGACCCTAAAATCCTGGCTTATCTGGCAGGACGCGGCATCAATAGGAAATCGGCCATTAAACATCGTCTCGGTTTCAACCCGGGCAAAACTGGCAAATACCACCTTCGACCACGTAACTCATGGGCTCTGCCCGAAAAAAAAGACAACAAGAGCCAACCGAAAAAATGGCTTTGGTTCCCCTCCGGCATTGTTATCCCCAATTTCTGCGGTTCCCAGGTATGGAGTCTCCAGATTCGTCAGCCGGACGGCTTTGAGTTCGGTCCTCGGTACGTTTTCCTCGAGGGCGGTTCCAACGCCTCTTTTGTCTTGGGGCCGGATCGTGCCGCCTTTGTAGTGGTCGAAGCCAGGCTTTGCGCCATCGCCGTGTACCAGGCCGCCGGAGACTTGGTGGGTGTATTCGCGGCACAGACAGTGCTTGGTCACCCTGATACCAGGACCCATAAACTTTTCACAAAAGCGACGCAGATCCTAAACGCTTTAGATTACGAAAATGTAGACGAGGTGGTCACCGACGGGCAAAAGGCCGGGCTCCGGGCAGTCAAGCGCTGGAAGAAAACGTATCCTCATTGCGACCGCTGGCCCGTAACAACCGCTAAGGACCCGGGTGATGCGGTTAAAAAAGGGCTCGACCTCCGTCAGTGGGTGATCTCCGGTTTAGCTCCGGTGATATTAGTCGATCATAAATTGGCCACCAGGAAAACCACCGAAGAACGGCGGCCGAGCCGTCTGCATCCTGACGTGGCCGAGCTTAAATCCCTTCTGACGAGCTGCCCGGTGCGTATATATCATGCCCCCGACCGTGTTGACCTCATCGATGATGTTCCTGGTTGGCGTCGCAAAAACGGACAATCCTTCGGCCGGATTTCAAAGCTGGTGTTCGGGTCCGACATAATCGATCATCTGATAGAAAACAATCCGGACAAATGGATCACCGGCATGAACCTGGTGTCCAACAAGTAATCTTGGAGATTCTTTATGCAAATTGAAAATCGACACGTTTCCAGCCTTATTCCCTATGAACACAATCCTCGGAAAAACGATCATGCTGTAGAACGTGTGGCTGACGCCATTCGTGCTTATGGCTTCAGGGTTCCAATTTTGGTCCGATCTGACGGTCAAATAATCGATGGTCATCTGCGACTCAAGGCTGCTGAGGCCGCAGGTCTTGACGAGGTGCCGGTGCTGATTGCCGACGATCTCACCGACGAGCAGGTCCGTGCTTTTAGAATCTCGGTCAACAAGATGGCAGAGTTGGCCAAATGGGACTGGTCGCTGTTGCGCGAAGAGTTGAGCAGTCTGCTTGAGGCTGGGTGTGGGCTTGAGCCCATAGGGTTTTCAGAGTCTGAGATGGATGATCTTAAAATCTCTCTTTCATCCAGCGGTCAGACGGATCCCGACGAAATCCCGCCGGAGCCGGAGGTCCCGACCACGCAGCCAGGCGATCTCTGGCACTTGGGGGCACACCGCTTACTTTGCGCCGATGCCACTGACCAGAACTCCTACAAAAGACTGTTAACCAGCCAAGTAGACCTGTTACTTACGGACCCGCCATATGGAGTAGCATACGAAGGCAAAGCTGGAAAGATCAAAAATGACGACCTTTCTTCTGCGGCCCTGCACAAGTTTCTGGCTTCAACATTTACCGCCGCCGCCGAGGTCCTTTCTCCTGGTGGGCCGGTTTATGTTTTTCATGCCGATGCTGGCGAGATTGGCTTGATTTTCCGGCAGACCTTCCTGCAGGCGGGTTTCAAACTTGCCTCCACCCTGATCTGGCGCAAAAACAACGCTCGAATGAGCCGGGCCGATTACCACTGGCAGCATGAGCCCATTCTCTATGGTTGGAGAAAAGGCGCTCCTCACCGCTGGTTTGGTGGTCGCAAACGCCGCACCATGCAGGAGGCAATATCCGCCGGCCTGGCTACGATTGCCGATGATGGCCGTTTTCAGATTCAGGCTGGTGATAAGGTTGTGTATATCAGCGGCGACAATCTTGATGTCGAAATAATACCTGGCTCGGTGATCTCCCACCCAGCTCCACTCCGCAATGCAGAGCATCCCACCATGAAACCGGTCGGCCTGCTTGAAAAATTAATTGCCAACTCTTCCTGCCGGGGCGATCGCGTTCTCGATCCCTTTCTTGGCTCGGGCTCCACACTCATGGCCTGCGAACAGCGCGGCCGTGTTTGTCATGGTATTGAATTAGAACCACGTTTTTGTGATGTCATCATCAAACGCTGGCAAGATTTCACTGGTCGATCAGCCATCCACGCTGAAACCGGCAAAGATTTTTCAGAATTATCCGACCAAGTGGAAGGAGCTGAGTAATGGCCGAGGAGCTGCTTGGCAAATTGCTGAAAGTTATCACCCAGTCTGAGAAGGTTGAGTTGACAATTTTGCATAATGCCACCTTTGAAAATGCCAAGGCCTACAAGGATGAGCCCTCCAAGGCTAATATGGCTGACTGGCAAGTGGCAAAAACCGCCCTTACTGAAATGACCGAAGGAATGTCGGTCAAGTATGAAATCGGCAGGCCTGCCGCCAGCGAGGAGGAAGACCCCGACGCCTTTGACACCAAGCTCGATGTTTGGCGCTGGCTGTCTGAAAACGGTTACGACATTGGCCGAAGTGCCTTTTACGAGCATTGCAAAATCGGCTATTTGCGTCCAGATAGCGTATCTGGTTTCTATCCTCTCAAAAAAGTACTCCGTTACGCCCGGGACCACGTCCGCCTGGCCGCCACCGGCGAGAAAGAAACCACCCGTATCGGTCGTCTGGCTGAAAAAAAGGCGGAGGTCGATTTTGAACAGTCTCAGATCAAGTTGGAAAAGGAAAAGCTCGATCTCGCATCACGGCAGGGCAAGTATGTCAAACGTGAAGATGTCGAGCTGGACCTGGTGGGCCGTGCCGTAGCCTTTGCCGCCGGTTTGCGCCACCAGGTCCAAGTATCGACGCCGGACTGGATTGACCTGGTCAAAGGGGATCAGGGTATGGCATCCGAGTTGGTGGCTGCCATGACCGAATCTTTTGAGCAACGGCTCTCCGATTTTTCCCGGCCCATGGAATTCGACGTGATCCTGGAGAAAGACGCATGATCCCGGCAGTTGATACCAGTTCCCAGCACGAGATCCGCCTCCGCACCTCTCCAGCCTGGCTGCCGGAGAAGTTTCGGCAGCGGCCCGAGCGGCTGCGGGTGAAATTCAAGCCGAGCATCGGTGAGCGACGGGTGCTCCGTAAACAGAAATTTATTTTGCCATCCAAGTGGGCGCCTAAACATCGAGTGGTCACCTACGGTCCTTTGGCCGGATCCAAGTGGGATCCGGATTTCCTTCCCCACCTGGCTGGCATCATGGACGCGGCAGTTTTTCCATCTGTAAAGCAAATCGGCAACTGCAAGGCTCCGCAGACCGGCTCCTCGGCCAGCCTTGAAACCCTGGTGAGCTATTTTGCCGATATGCAGCCTGGGTCGGCCTGCATCGTGTATCCGGATCGCGAAACCGCCTCCAAGCGGAGCATGGATTACCTGCAGGATATATTCAGACAGTCTCCACGGCTCAGATCCCTGCTCACCGGAGTTGATGACGACATGTCCCGCATGCGGGTCAAGCTGAAGACCATGCTCATCTATCTGGCCTGGGCCGGGTCGGTTACCGCGCTGGGCAATATCTCGGTGCGTTATCTTTTTCTGGACGAGGTAGACAAATACCCGGAGACCCCGTCAAAAAAAGAGGCCGACGCCATTTCCCTAGTTTTAGAACGAGTCCGGGCTTTTAAATTCGGGGCCAAGGTTTTCTTTTCCTCCACCCCCTCTGTTGAAACGGGTCCGATCTGGAAGTTTCTCAAAGAGGCCCAGGTTGTCTTTGATTTCCACGTTCCCTGCCCGGATTGCAACAAACACCAATGTATGAAATTCGACCTGATCAAGTGGCCGGAAGGCGAACGAGATCCACTCAAGGTCAAGGATGACAAATTGGCCCGTTATGTTTGTGCCCATTGCGGTGTCATGTGGGATGACCGCATGCGGGACAAGGCCTTACTTGGCGGAATATGGCATGCTCGTGGTGATGGTCGACCGCTCAAGGAATATCTTCTGGCCGAACATCCAGAACGGATCTGCGTTCATTCCCCGGCCTGGATATCCAGGCTGGTGTCCCTCTCTGAATGCGCCGCCGCTTTTTTAAAGGGCTGCAAGGATCGGAATGCGCTAAAATATTTCCGCAATCAGATTTGCGCCGAGCCCTGGGCCGCCCATGAGCAGGCCCAGGACGAAGACATTGTTTTGGCCCTTAAGGACAACCGACCTGCAGGCTTGGTCCCGGCCGGCGGGGTGGTGGCCGCTTTGGTGGCTGGGGTGGACACCCATGATACTGGTTTTAATTACGATATTTATGCCATTGGCTATGGCCTGGAAATGGAAACATGGCAAATACGGTCCGGCAAGGTTGAGACTTTTGATGCCCTGGCCCAGATTCTATTTGAGGACGCCTATGTCGATGCCAATGGCCATCAATATCATGTCCATTTAGCAGTGCAAGACGCCATGGGACGTCGAACCACGGAAGTGTATGATTTTGCCCGTCGGTTCCCCGGCCGGCTGATCCCATCCATGGGGCACCGACGCAAGCAGAGCCCGGTCACCTGGGGAAAAATCGACATTTATCCCGGCACCAACAAGCAGATTCCAGGCGGCCTGCAGCTTTTGCATGTCGACACCACCCATTTCAAGAATCAATTTTCCAGCAAAATACAAATAAACCCGAGCGACCCGGGTGCCTGGCATTTGAATTCCGACGCCACGCGGGATTACGCCCGACAGATCTCAGCTGAGTATGCCGATGAAAATGGAATTTATCATTGCCTGCCCGGCCGGGCTAACCATCATGGAGATTGCTGTGTGTATCTCCTGGCCGGTATCGAGGTATTGGGGGTCAAGTTTTGGGCAAAACCGGTGCCCCAGGAGACACCTGTGGTTGTTGCCCGGAAAGTAGAAACACCGAACCCATATACCCGTGGTCAGCAGATGTTCGGTGGTACAGGGTAAATGAATGATTTGTGATAATTGTGGAATGGTATACGCTGGCAGCTATTGTCCTTATTGCGGTCATGATGGGGGCTGTTGAAGTTGAGGAGTGCCGTCCGGCGGGCGGTCAAAAGGAGAAAAGTCAATGAGAACAATTGCACATCTCACTGCAAAATTAATTGTAAAAGCAAGGGAAGCAGCGGCCCAGGGGGTTGATTTTTCCGCCCGTTATGGTGCTCTCTGTCCCTGGTGCGGCAAGAAAACCAAGATTGTCCGCACCCTGCCCTGGGAAGGTACTGTACGGATCCGTTACCATAAGTGCAGGAAGTCCGGCTGCGTACTGGCGGCCTCAGGCACGACCATTAAAAGCGTGGAAGAAGACAGGGTGGTAAGTACAGCGCCCTGATCTCTCTTGAAGACATAAAGTTCTCAGTACAAAATGAAAAACAGGACCCATATTTTTTCATCCCAAACCGGCGGCTGCTGTGCTATAGTAGGCTAAGTTATGACTGCTATCACAAAAAACGAAGGGGTTCGCGAAACATCGTAAGGACTAACAGGCAAGGAGGGATAATCATGCCCACGATTTCTATGTTTTATGGCATTCTGATCCTGATGTATTTTTACGACAACAAGAAACACAGTACACCCCATATTCATGCTGAATACGCTGAATACGACGCCACTATTTCAATTGAGGATGGTTCAATTCTGGGTGGAGAGTTACCATCGTCAAAGATGAAATTGGTACAAGCATGGATAGAAATCCACAGAGAAGACTTGTTGGCTGATTGGAAATTGGCTGTTGCGGGTGAACCGATTTTCAAAATCGACCCCCTAAAATGAAAGGTGATTTGTATGGATACTATAACAAAAGCGATTCCACTTGATAATTACCGAATTGACATCCTTACAAGCAGTGGCATTTCAGGTATTTTTAACGTAAAGCCTTATTTAAAAGGCAGCGCTTTCAAAGAACTTGAAAACAAATCATATTTTCGTCTCGTTCGCCCCGCCCATCACGGCATCATGTGGCCCAATGAACAGGATTTTAGTGCTGACACCGTCATCTGGGACATACAAAATGCCAAGCCAGCTAAATAGGCTCCTCAATTTGAGGAGCCATTTTCTCTATTCTCGACCAGTCCACCTTCAAGCTATATCTTAATCGACATCATCCTCAACCAAGACAAAGAACGGCAGCTTAATCCTCTTTGGCAGGTTGTCTTCTCGCCATTTTTCATCATTGATGAAAAACATGTTCCCGTTTCGTATCATCTTGGCCATAGCCAAGTGAGTATCGGATAATGGCTCCAGCGGTGCCACAATCACCGGCACATTTTCTTTCTGCCGGGCCTGCTTACGTGCCTTGACTACGGTTTCAACCAACGACACCGGGCAATCTTCCGAAACAAAGGCAATTATCTTCTTGCCAATGAAATCCACCAGTTTTCTCTCTTTATTGTCGTCCGCCTCTATAACACGGAGATCATCCGGGAAGCTGAATGCTTCCTTTGCCTCCCCCAGGCAGTGGGCATGATCTCTGAAATTCTCAATGATCAGGGCTGCAAGGCTCACCATGCTTCTGTTGTAATAAAGAGAGACACAACAATTCAATACTTCCTGTTCCGGGATATGGGGTTTCAATATGGCAAGCCAGCTACCAACCCCGTTTAAAACCTCTTTTTGATATTGAACCCGGATGTCGGCAGCAGGCGCTCCTTTGGTATGGTAATCGACATACTCGTGGAACATGAAATATTGCGCCACAAGCCGTTTGATCATATCGCTGTTTTTGAGACTTTGGTAATACTTGCCAACAAAGTCATGAAACTCTTTTTTCTTGGCAGTTAATTCCTGCATGGTACGGATGGAGTGACTTGATTCCAAGAGCTGTTTTGCCTGGATCATCAGGAGTGTGAAGTGGTATTGACTGGGGACAGGATCATTGCTCAATAAGGATTTGTAAAAGGAATCGTTTTCAGCACTACCTGCAAAAGAAGGTGGCTCGGCGGAGTTTGTAATCTTCAGAGTAAAAGATTCATCGCCGACAATAACCGGATAACTCTGACCACCACTAAAAACCAGGAGAGCAAGACCGCGATAAAGGCTATCTATTTCGCGTTTACTCCCTGCGGCCAGATCATCTTTAAAGATGAAACTTTCCGACAGGCTGTTATAACCAATCAGCTCTATTTCAATAGCAGTTTGTGATTGAATAACCAGCCCGGCCCAGATGGGGACAGGTGCTGCTAAGACAGAAAGAATCAGCAAGAAGGATATAATCAGATTTTTTTGACCCACAGAAACTCTCACAAGGTACACGCTTAAAAAAAGAGCCTTCTCTGCCTTGTCTGCGCAGAAAAGGCTCCATTAATCCTCATGCAACGGGCGCTAAAGCCGTTCGCACGGTTGTTGCTGTTGTCCACGTTCGCATTGCTACTGTTGAAGTTCAGGTTGCGGCTGTTGATGCCATTCACCGTACTGCTCCAGTAGTTACCGTTGCTGCCCACGTTGTTGAGGGAGCCACTGTTGTTGTTGCGGTTCCCGGCGACAACGTAAGCGGGCAAACACTTTACACCTTCAGACCCGATCAGTCCAAGCATCAGATCTGAAGTGAGATGCTGCGCGCATCTCCTTTGCCCAGGGGACCCCCTCGGCGGTTTGCCAGGATTAATATGACGCTCTTACAAAAAACAACAATGACTGCGTTATTTTGTAACTCCGGTCATATATTTCTGCCATCCAGCAAGCTGGACAGAAACATTTTCAACTTTGCCGTTCAAAAAAACAAATGGTTTACTGCCGATTACTCCCAAATCCTTGGTTAAACGCAAGAGTAAGCGAATGGTTTCGACATTTTCTCTTGCCCCGGCAATGTGTTGCAGCCTGTTTTGGTTCCGGCTCTTGTTGGCTTTGTAGATATGGAGAATGAGCTCAAGGGCCTCGTTTTTCAGCTTTTCGCCCACGGTGTATTTATACTCCCGGCTGAAAACCCTGGTTCTCTTAAAAATCTCGATCAGCAAATCATAAGCGACTTTATAGGCAGGCAGGGCTGTGTATAATGCCATAGCAGGTTTCGTAAATTCGGCGTTACTTTGGAGTGTGATCTATTGAAGGAAAAAAAGAAGAAAAACTGCGGGCACAATCTCTTTCTGGCCTTGCGGATTAAATGATAGGTGTTTGCCTGGCCCAAAATCCCCAGATAAGAATTCATTCTGGCCTGAATACGGCTGATCACCTCATCGGTTAGGCGCTTTTCAGTGTCCAGCCGGCTGTTAATTTCTTCTATCAGTTTGAAAAAATTGTTCTTGGTGCGCCGGCTGATATATTTCCTGAATGGCTTGATAAACTGCCCGAGGAACAACACCCCCTTGGTGTAATGCTGCAGATAAATCTTGCCGGGATGCACATCAAGGCCCACCGTTGCAAGCTCTTCCCTGACCGTGCCGACAACCTCGCGCAGGTACTCTTTTGAGTGATGTATAAAGACCATATCATCAACATATCGGCCATAATAGCGCAGCTTCAGCTTATGCTTCACAAACTGGTCCAGATCATTTAAGAAGATATTGCCAAACACCTGGGATGTCAGATTCCCTATGGGCAGGCCGCAATCGCTCCTGGTATGAAACAGGCTCTTGGTATTGGGCAGCCCTTTCCACTCGGCCTTGGAACATTTTATGATGCAGTTGTCGGCAGCATGGGTATAGATTATCCGCCGCAACAAATAATCGATCAACTCCCTTGGTAAACCGCCATACTCATTGTTCCTGCCCGACAGAATCTTCCGGGTCTTCTCCCACAGGACATCATGCTGGATATTTCTGAAATATCCAGAGATATCGAGTTTGAGGATGTAGGCGTCCTGCTGATAATTCTTTGTGCAGGAACGGATAAAAGCATTCATCCGGTTTATGCCATACAAGGTCCCCTTGCCCACCCGGCAGCTATAGGTATCATGAATCAGTTTTTTGTCGACAATATGGTATATGCCCTCATAGAGCAGATGATGAACCACCCGGTCTCGAAAATCAGCCGCGAAAATCTCCCGTTTAACCGGATTATTGATGATAAAGGCGATACACGGGCGCGGCTTGTAACGGCGCTCGCTGATTTCAGCGGCAAGTTGCAGCAGATTATGCTCATAATCCATCTCGAATTTCAGCTGGTTCATGGTATTGCGCTTATTCTTGCGGGCCTTGTAATAGGCCTCGAACAATCTGAGCGCCAGCAGGTCTTCACTCGTATCACTCATTGGCATCGGACAATTTTTTTCTGAAGTTCGCTGATAAAAGCCATGGCCTCCATTGGCGTTTTGTGCATAACAGGAAAAGCAATTATCTCTTTTACAAGGTTCCCATGGGCCGAGCCCCTGTTTATCCCGGCTGTCGCCGCTTCTCTTTTTTGTTTTTTGCCCCACTCAGCATAATCATTTTCCTTCTGCCACTTGATATTGGCAATTGTGATCACTTTTGCCGATTCTTCCAGAACCCCGCCAAGATCAATGCACTGTTGCTTGATGTTTTCGATAATGGTGGCTGGGAAGCCGCAACTGTATACCTCCTGGTTGACGGTTTTGACAAATCTCACCTTCACTTTCAGTTCTTTGATATTTTCTATAAACAGCATGGCATGCTGATTATACAGTTTGTAAAAAATACCCTCTTTATGCAGACATAGCCGGGACGGATTGGCTGCTCTGTCGATTTTTTCTAAAGTATTCATCGCAAAAAATATTTCGAGGGCTACGCCCCTGTTAAA
>CAYUCH010000063.1:0-20585 GCA_964443295.1 uncultured Desulfobulbia bacterium
AACCCTTGAACCCTTGAACACTTGAACCCTTGAACCCTTGAACCCTTGAACCCTTGAATTCACATGCAAACCGAATTTAATCACCATATCCGACAGGTTGAAGAAGCGGTTGCTTTTCTTCAAGAGCAAATGCCTTTTCAACCCGATGTTATTCTGGCCCTTGGAACAGGTTTGGGTGGATTGGCTGAACGCATTGAAATTGCGTTTGAAATTCCATATGAAGACATTCCTCACTTTCCGGAATCAACCGTCGAAAGTCATGCCGGTAAACTAATCCTTGGTACTCTGCATGGAGTTCAAATTGCAGTTTTGCAGGGTCGTTTCCATTATTATGAAGGATACACTACTAAGGAAGTGGCATTTCCGGTACGGGTTCTGTCTCTTTTAGGACCTTCAATCTTCATTATTACCAATGCATCCGGTGGTCTCAACCCTGAGTATCAACCGGGCTCATTAATGATATTAGAGGATCACCTGAATTTCATTCCGGAGAATCCGCTCCGTGGTCCTAACAATGAGGCATGGGGGCCGAGGTTCCCTGATCTTTCCAAACCTTATGATCAAGACCTCATAGCACATGCCTTGTCGGCAGTTCACGAGTCAGCCCTGAAAAATGTCTCCATTGGAACCTATGTTGCTATTCCCGGACCAAGTCTGGAAACACCGGCAGAAACTCGATTTTTGCGTCAATGTGGGGCCGATGCTGTAGGCATGTCTTCTGTGCCGGAAGTGATTGTTGCTATCCATGCCGGATTACGGGTTTTGGGAATATCTGTGGTGGCCAATGTCAATGATCCTGATAATTTTCAACCTATCCTCATTGAAGATGTTATTGAACAGGCAAACAAGGCCGCTCAGGACCTTGAAAAACTTATTGTTCAATTTCTAAGTACACTATCCAATGCGTGAGACCTTATGAGTGAAATGATTGATAGACAAGCTGACCTGTTGATTAGTGCCCGACATCTCCTCACCATGCATGATGGTTCTGATGTCATCGAAGATGGGGCTGTGGCTGTGTGTGGCGATTCTATTTTAGAAATAGGCAAACAGTCAGAACTCATAGAGAAATATCCAACTGCCGAGCATCTTCATCAACCTGGCGGTCTTATTATGCCGGGTCTTGTTAATGTTCACACCCACGCTGCCATGAGTTGTTTTCGTGGCCTTGCCGACGATTTACCTCTCATGGAATGGTTGCAGGAGCATATTTTTCCGGCTGAAGCGAGAATTAATGAAAAAATTGTTTATCAGGCCACTCTTCTTTCTACCTTAGAGATGATTCGTTCTGGTACCACAAGTTTTTGCGATATGTATCTCTTCGCCCATGAGGTTGCCCGGGCTGCAGATAAAAGTGGTATGCGATCCTGGATTGGCGAAGTTGTGTATGATTTTCCATCTCCTTGTTATGGGGAAGTTGAAAATTGTTATGCCCATATTGATAGCCTTGCTGCTCGATATGCCAGTAATTCTCGTGTCAACATTACCGTTGATCCCCATGCAATCTATACCTGTTCTCCGGATCTTCTGGTTCGTCTTAAAGAAAAGGCTGCTGAACTCGACACTCTCTATGTCATCCACCTGGCAGAAACCCAGTTTGAAAATGATGATGCCAAAGAAAAATTTGGTCTAACTCCTGTCAAACATCTTGAAAGCCTTGGAGTACTGGATCATCGAGTCGTTGCTGACCATTGCGTGGTTCTAACAGATGATGAAATATCACTGTTGGCAGACAAACAGGTCAAAGTAGCTCACTGTCCGGAAAGCAATATGAAATTGGCATCAGGAGTTGCCCCTATACCCCAAATGCTTAAAGCTGGGCTTACCATTGGTATTGGCACCGACGGGCCGGCAAGTAATAATGATGTCGACATGTTCGGAGAAATGGATACTGCAGCCAAACTACATAAGGTGAAAAGTCTTGATCCCACAGTGATGGATGCCTTTACCACTTTACACATGGCAACCTTGGGAGGTGCAGCAGTGCTGGGAGCCGAGCAGGAAATTGGTAGCCTTGCCCCGGGGAAAAAGGCTGATATGATTATCCTTGATATGGCTCAACCCCATCTCACTCCTCTATACGATATCCCGTCACATTTAGTGTATGCAGCCCGCGGAGCTGATGTGGTCCACTCCATCATAAACGGGCAAATGGTTATGAAAAATAGACAGTTTACACAGCTGGACGAGAATGAAATATTGGCCAATGTGTCTGAGATTGCTGCTGAAATCAAGGGGTAGTGGGAGATGAAATAGTTTTACTTCCAGGCATATTTTATGTATGCTCGGAAGGTAATAAAGTGGAATGAAAGCCGTAGTCGGTAGTATGATAATAGAGTAAAGATTCTATTTTTTCTATATTTGTGAGGTCATCATGTTTGGTTTGGGAATGCCGGAACTCATTGTAATTCTCGTGATTATTGTCATTATTTTTGGGGCTGGAAAGTTACCTGAAATCGGAGCCGGTATTGGCAAAGGAATCAAGAATTTCAAAAAAGCCACCAAAGAGGATGAAGACGATAAGATAGAAGATAAGAAGGATGATACCTCCGCTTAAGTGGAGTTCGAATTTTAGATTTTGAGGAGTAAATTATGTTTGGATTAGGAACACCGGAATTACTTGTTATTGGAGCTATTGCTTTTTTAGTTTTCGGTGGAAAAAAATTACCGGAACTTGGTTCTGGACTGGGAAAAGCAATTACTTCGTTTAAAAAAGGCATACAAGAGGTTGAAGAAAGTGTGCCAGGAGTAAAAGAAGTTGGCGCCCTGAAAGAAGACATTGATAATGTGCGTGACCTGGGCAAGAATATACTAAACAAATAAATTCTTGCTGCAGTATCCGTCCAAACATTATCAAGTGCTTTCAGGAAGGTGTCGTGAAAAAAGAATTCAATGTCTCCTCGCAGATAAAAGAATCCCTTTCCCGCAGTAACGTTCAAGTCCACTCCTTGGCATCCATGGATGATGCTCTTAAATACCAATACACCACCGGCAAAAAGAAAGCCATGGTCATATATCGCTCCAAGGTATATGAGCGTCATGTCAGCTTTGCAAGCAATGATCTCTTTGTCATTATAGACGACCAGCTCAACCAACACCTTAAAATGGGTGAGAGCCTGGTGGTTGTTTTTGGAACAGGTGGCACATCTCGTTTTGTTGTGCAAGTATCCGTTGCCAAGAAGTTTGCCGACCGTTTTGGTGTGAAGATTAAAGATCCCCGCCACGACGCACGATACCCTGCCCAACGGGTCAAAGAGCTTAAATACTGACTCATGCCCCTGGATGTCATTCTTAAGATGCAGGAAGGGGAATACCTCATGCAAAGGGACATCTCCGGTCCCATCAGTGCCACCTCTGAAGACCTGCAGGCGGAAGAACACTCGCAATCAGTCGTTGTGGATACTGTTATGGATGGCAACACACTGGAGATCGCCACGGGATTTACAGAGATTATTGCAAAGCCTTCCTTGATGGTAAAGGGATTGGTAGATGTGTCCGTCGGTGGACTCTGTCTTAAAATTCCATCTGGAGAAGGGGAGGAAATCGTGAATAAATTGATATACTCAAGTTATACGGTCATGCCCAACCAGACCTCAGAAGGCATTTATGATGCCGGTTTAAAAATAGATGCTTTTTCCGTGGTCAGGTCGTGCATTGCAGATAAAGATGCAGACAAGTTGAACTGTATGTTTTTGGTTCGTTTATCAAAAATGGTTGAGAACTTTTTTTCTACTTGAGTGGTTTACTTTTTTCCCTTTACCTGTCTCACTCTTTCGAAGAGTACAATGCCAGCCGCCACAGAAGCATTCAGTGAATCCAGCTCGCCATGCATTGGAATTGAAATAAGAAAATCACATTGTTCTCGAATGAGAGGGCGCATGCCTTTTCCCTCGCCGCCAATTACCAAACACACATTTCCGGTTAAGTCAGTGTTATAAAGGGATTCTTTTGCTTTCCCGGCAGTACCGAAAATCCAAAAACCTGATTCTTTAAGTTGTTTAAGAGCCCGGGAGAGGTTCGTAACCCGGCAGATATCCATATGGGCCACAGCACCGGCTGAGGACTTTATTGCAACACCAGAGAGTGGTGCTGTCCTGTCACGTGGAAGGATAATGCCATGGGCGCCGGCTGCACAGGCTGAACGAATTATTGCACCAAGGTTGTAAGGATCTTGAATGGAATCGAGAGCTACCAAGAGAGGAAAAGGTTGGTCTTTTATTTTTTTTATGAGTTGTTTTAAGGCAATCGTGGGTACAGGGGCGACTTTGGCCATGACTCCTTGATGAAGGACAGCTCTGCCGTTACCAAGGTCGGCAAACTTGGCGACAAATTTTACAGCGCATTGTTTTTCTTGGGCAAGGGTGAATACTTCTTGTAGCTTGGTTCCAGAGGCCTTGGATTTGAGAATGGAAATTTCCTGCACGCTATCGGAACGATTTCTAAGAACTTCAAGGATTGGATGAATTCCAAATATGATTTCAGACTCTACTGGGGGCATGTGTTTTTATATCTCTATGTTGATTGCAAAAATGAAGAGAGACAACTATTGATTTATAATTGTCTTTCGAATTAGCGTTTAATGGAGTCAATTGCCAGTGGTATTCCATCTGGATCCCTTCTGGTTCGGCAACGCTCCGCAATGATAATGGCTTTTATCAGGGCAACAGCCTGGTCAAGATTATCGTTAACCACCACGTAATCATACATTGATTCAGCTTGCATTTCTTCTTTTGCGTTGGCAAGCCGTAGTTTTACGACATCTTCTGATTCTGTTTTCCGGCCAAAAAGGCGTTTCGAAAGTTCTTCCATCGAAGGAGGAGTGATGAAAATAAACAGGCAGTTCTTCACCGACGATATCTTTATCTGTTTGGCTCCCTGAACATCGATATCCAGGATGACATCTCCGTTTTCCAACTGGGCTTCTACCTGTTCCTGACCAGTACCATAAAAATTACCATGCACTTCAGCCCACTCCATGAATCCATTGTCTTCCCGAATTTGTTTGAATTCTTCGACATCGACAAAATGGTAATCTTTGTCATCAGTTTCACCGGGACGTTGCGGCCGGGTAGTATGGGAAACCGAAAAAAACAGGTTGTCCATTTCGGCCATAACTTTTTTCAAGACTGTTGTTTTGCCGGTGCCCGAGGGAGCGGAAATTATAAATATGCTACCAGTGCCGGCTTTCATCCTGCTTGTCCTTCTTCGGTTCGCAAGTCCAAAGGCTGACTGAACCGCATAGTTATAGTTTCAGGTTGCACTGAGGAGAGTATGACATGATTGCTGTCTAGAATAATTATTGAACGGGTTCGTCTTCCTTCTGTCACGTCAAGCAACCGTTTTTGATTCCTGGCCTCATCTTTCAGTTTTTTCATGGGAGCAGATTTGGGATGGACAACAGCAAGTACGCGACTTGCAACAACAGCGTTACCAAAACCTATGTTAATCATTCGTTGATCCATATAAAATCACCCTTTGAATTGGATACTTGCTAAGAGATTGTGTTTTTAACGTAATACCTTTCAGCCTGTTGTTTATTTACTCTATATTTTGTACCTGCTAAATAAGTATAAAATTAAAACTTAATATATCCAATAGGTTGGCATTCCTGAAGGTTGCCTGGATATTGTTTCTGTCACCACTTCTGTCACCAGTTTGCAATTGATGTGGTGTTGCCTGCAAGCAGAGTCCCACAACGTGCCAGGTCTGGCTAAAGGAAAACTAACTTCGTAATAACCGCTCCTGCAAAATATCATCAAGGTGGCGCCGCCCATCAAATACGCAGTGCACAAAAACATCCGTTTCTAAAATCTGATAAACGATACGATAAGGCTTGTAGTGGATTTCAAGGAACTCCCGGACATCCAACCGTTCAAGCTCTGGTGGCACATGACCGCGGGTCGGCTGACAGTCAAGGGACAGAATGGTTTCCTTTATGCTCTCATAGAGAGTTTCCGCCTTTCCTGGCAAATCTTTGCTCGCCACATATTGATAGATCTTAAAAAGATCTTCTTCAGCTTCAGCGAGAATATAAACCGTATACTTCAACTTTGTCTCGCCTTAATCCTTGCTTCAATATCAGCAAATGCCTTCGTTGCCGGTTTGAACTTCCCCTTCTCCAAGCTGGCTTTGCTCTGAGCCAAGAGCTTAAGCATGGCCAAGCTCTCCTGTGTTTGTTCAAAAACATGAATATCTTGAACAACTACTTTTGCCTCCCCATGCTGGGTGATAATCATAGTTTCTTGATTTTCGGTAATATCACGCACAACCTCAGACGCATGAGCTTTAAGATAACTGATAGGTTTTATCGCTTGAGAAAATTTCATAGCATGTCTCCTTTTGACCTGATTATAGTCTTTTTATTGGTCAAAATCAAGAAGCCAAATTTTGAGAGATTGTTAAGTCTTTTTCCTTTAAAACACCATTTCTTTACCTTAACTTCATCCATTCTATAACCTCAGAATATCTCCATCCTACGCTATTTCCGGACAGCGGAACCCTAGTAGGAAATTCACCCTTACGTTCCATTCGCCATATTGTCGTCCTTGAGAGGCCTGTCAATTCATGAAGTTCCTTTGCTCGTACAATCCGTTCAGGCAAAGTATCTGGGGTAAATCGCGTTGTAGGCTTTGTTACAACGTTATCCACCAAATACTGCAACAACTGAAACCCAAAAAAATCGATCTGCTCCTTTGTTACCTGGATAAATGAGATCTTATGGATTCTTGTTAGCTTCATCAGATCATCGATTGAGCACCGCAGAAACAAACTGGCTTCGTTCGTGCTGAAACGTTGATACATTGAAATGCCCATATTGTTGGCCATTTCTACCATGTTATCTGGAAATGGCTCTTCATTCATGATTGTTTATTGGATTGCTTTGTTTGGTGCGAAGTTTTTTCGCTACGCTTTGCACTCGCTTCATACCTATGAAGGACAGTCATTATCTCGCGAACGTCCTGCTCAGAAAGTAATCCTTCGTCCACCGCCTGTTTGATCTCACTTTTATGAATATCCTTGGCAGCCTTTGCTAGACTAACTTCTATGGTTTGTTCCGCTTGTTCAATCTCAGCTGGGCTACCTAGAATATCCGACCACATAGAATGGTGGGCATATTCCTTGCTCTTTTGTACTTCATACCTGGCTTTTAATGTGCCTTGTAGAGCAACGATTCTTTCTGTGTATGAGTTACTACCAGGATTATATATGTTTCCAGTATTCATAATATTGTATCTTTCCAAGAGGGTCACTCGTCAGGGTTTCGCTTTAACCACTCAGCCGCCGCAATAATATCTCGCAGCTTCTCTGTTAATCTCCGAATCTCCTCTTCACTTTTGTTCTGATAGCGGTCTGGATGGCATTTGGAGACAAGTTCTCTAAAAGTTATCTTTATCTCTTTTGCAGAGTACATTTTGTTTGGGTCAAGGCCCAATGTCTCAAGATGTGCAGCCCTCTGTGGATTATTCGTTTTTCTCGCATTATTCGAAAAACTATTGGTTTCTGCACCATGACCAGACCTTTCATTTTCTGATCTCTGTTGCTTGTTTTGTTTTCTTTCGTCACCTGGCCTTTGACTTGAGCGATCGCCATGCGAATTGTGAGACTGGCGGGCACGGTGCATAGCTTCTTCATATTGGCGCCGTAACCTTTCGAGTTCTGCTTCCCTGCGCCGAAGTTCTTCTGCTTTCCTCCTTAATTCTTCTTTTTGAGATTCGATATTCCTTCGTTCATCCCTAAAACGGAAGCCGTTAATAACATCGCCAATAGTTCTAAAGAATCCATCGAAAATGTGGGCATGTGGAAGCATAAAACCTGCAAAAAAGAAAATGACAGCTATCCATATAGCGGGTCCTGAGTCCTTTAAATTTGTGACAATCGGAGCAGCTACAAAAATTAGCAAACCCATTTTCCAAATATTGAAGTTTCTAATATGGGTAGCCATATATCCAACGCCAGACATAATTACCGCTATGAATATATAGGTTGGATAGCTTTCCATTAGCGTGGCTTCAATATCTTGATCAGAAATCCAGCACCGAAGGCAGAACTTACAAGCCAATCTCCC
Source organism: uncultured Desulfobulbia bacterium (assembly GCA_964443295.1). GTDB lineage: Bacteria > Desulfobacterota > Desulfobulbia > Desulfobulbales > CG2-30-60-27 > CAYUCH01. The sequence continues at coordinate 8,066 of CAYUCH010000063.1, forward strand.
TCATCAGCAATTGCTGCTGCCGCAAAAAGCAGGGTGATGGCAACTGTTGGAAAAACAAAGTAGCAGATAAAAAGCCCCCATGCCTTGTAAAGTCTTCTGACGTTTTTTACCGAATATGCAATCGCATAACCTACACCAAAGGCAAATATAGTATAAAAAATACGTTCTGTTTCGTTCATCTCCCACGCCTTACATAGTATAAATAGTAATACCTCACATCACGGATAAGTTTTTTTATGCGCTGTTGCGTTCTTTCTGGTCCCCAAAACCCTACCAAAGCCATTAGCAAAAAGGGAATCGTAGCATCAATAATGTTATTCAATTGTATCAGAAGATCTAGACAAAATGGCAGAATGACAAATAGGGCGATGATTTTGAGAAATCCTATATTGCGAAACAGAGAGCCATTCAGGTATCCCATTCCTGCAAATATTGCGATTCCTAGCCAGTTCAAATCGTTGCCTATTTCAACAGTGAGATTCATTTGCTTAAATCAACATATTTCAAACGATTACTGCTGTTAGGGTGCTGTAATCTTGCAGGTTCTTGTTTGGAATGTCTTTTCATCGTCCAGTTGTTAAAATATGAAGTTGTCTCAATTTTAATAGGTTGTCGATTCCCTGAAACAATCAGAGCCTGATCAGAGGAAATAGTCCTTACTTCTCCTGCATTTATTAAGTTGTACTCCTTGTAGTGCTCCACATGGTTAAAATAATGTTCCTTTTGCCATTCTCGTACTCGGCCCGCTACTCTTTCAAAAAATTTAGCTGTTTCAGGGTCAGCACCGGCGTAAGTTAAATAAGTGTTGAATCCTCCTTGAATCGAGTTTGCATAATCCCTTCCGTAACGGGCACTTAGCTGGCTGATACTCTGCAACACAATAGATAATGAAACGCCATATCCTCGTATTGTATTAGCAGTTGAAACAAAATTCGGAATGGTTGAGTGTCCAAATTCATCATAAAGAATGTATACAGGAAGGGTTCTCCGGTCAGGCATCTTTCTCATGCATGCGTTAAAAACACTTCTAAAAAAAAGGCTGGTCAAGAAGCTGTAATACTCAGCATGTTGGGCTGGGGTAATCATGTAAATGATTGTTTTTTTCTTTCTTATGTCCTCTAAGTTGATATCTGAGTATGAAGTGAGAAGGGCGATATTCTTATTGGAGAGACTTCTCAGGGCTGTAATTGCGTTCAAAATGAAGCTTTGGATTCCTTCTGGGTTGCCAGTGAGAGCTCCTTGCCACTCATTCCAGAGGCTTTCATCGAGCGGGTCCTCTGGGTTTGTTGAATATTTGATCATGAATTCAACAAGATCCCGGCCATCTTCACCAAAGTTTTGGAAGAGGTAATAGAGGTTGTGCAGATTGTAGACTTCTGGGTTTGTTTTTCCGGCATTTTTTAAGCATTTAATAAAAAGACTCGCAAATCGTATAGCTCCCTGTATCCAGAAGTCATCTTTGCCACTTTGAGATGGTGAGCCACTTCGCACCAAAATTTCAGCAACCTGTTCAATTTCGATTTCATCTCTGGCTTCTGAAAATGGATTAAAATGGCTTGAGTAATCAGGTCTCTCAGGGTCAATAACAACAATATTAAAACCGCTGCGTTGCATGTGCCCGGAGGTGGCCTCAAACACTTCTCCCTTTGGGTCATTAATGACTATGGAACAATTAGAACGATCTTTAGCTAGTACGTTTGGGATGATATATCGAGATGTCTTGCCAGCACCTATTCTGGCCATAACGCAAACATTCTGAATGCTGTCTTTTTCAGTGAGGTGTAATTCGTTGCCGTCTAGTAGTAAGCCTTTATTTGAGTGGCTTAGATAGCCAGAATAACCTTCTTCCTGGTCAAAAGATGCGCCATCTTTAGAGCGGTTTAAATGCCGTTGAAAGAGAAAAGCGCCGCCCTTAAATATGCCTTTCATGGTGTCGGACAATAGATGTCCTCCTAAAGGTATTCCTCCAGAGTTTGAGCGATCATTATCTTTTTTGGCCATCTTTCTTTCCTGTAGATCGTTGTGCCCTGGCCCGGCGATTTGCCATTTTCTCACGCTTCATTTGATCTCTTCTCTCTGCTGCGCTGAGTTCTTGGTTTAATTTATCTCCAGCCATTTCCTGGGTTGATTTTGCATTTTCTTCTGGTTTTATGGCTTCATTCGTCACCTTATCAGCTGCATTATCCGTATTCTTGTCTTCATTCACAGGCTGGTTCGGTGTGTTAGTGGTGCCGGTGGGACTGTATTTTTGTTGCAGGTCTGCCTCTATTTTCTGGCTCACAACTTGAAACTGCGGCATGACCCCAAGGGTTTTGACCCTGTACTTCCGGCCAGTATCACGGTCAATTACCCCGGGATTATTACCTCTCATGTAAAAGTCCAGTCCTTCTTTATCAAATCCGGCCAATAAGGCTTCACGGGTGGCGGCCTGTTCGAAAATTTTTCGCACCTTTTCCCGTATCAGGTCACGTTGAGGGGTTTTCCCTGTTCTCCGTTTAAGTTCTCCACCTTTGTTAGATAAATATTCTTCCGGTTTGCGATTGATTAACTCTTTCTGTTGCAACTCTGGATAGTGCTCCAGTACACGCTTCTCCAGGGTTTTTTTAATCTGGGCAAACTCGTGCTTTGGCAGTCGATAACGTTTTCTGGATTGAATCTCATTGGCGCTAATGATCAGATGAAAGTGGATGTTATTATCATGGTCATCATGCAGGGCACCATATGCCAAGTTGCTTTTCGCTCTGTTCCGGATATAATCAAGGGTGATTTGCCGCAGATTTTCCTTCTGCTCATCCAGCTTGAGACGTTTACTCCGAGAGATTGAAATCACTTCGTGGTACATGTAATTGCCACCGGATCGGCGACGGAGCAACTTTGAGTTCAGAAAAAATTCCTCCTTAATTTGTTCATGGGTGTGGCCAAACAAATTGTGATGGATTGTAAATCTTTCATCTGCACGACCAGATTCCATGTAGTCGAGTAGCTGGCTGAAACTTGGTTCCTTCCGTGACATTGACTTGATGATCATGGCTTCATCCTCTCTTGGACGAATTCATGAATAGTATCCTCAAGTTTTTTGATACACTGTAATAGCCCATTTTCATCAGCTACTCGGCGGAGATAATTTGAGTAATGGGCTGCCTGGTTAACATTGTTGGCAATATTTCTGACAAGAAAACCCAGCTGGTGAAGTTCGCTTCTCAGCTCATTGGGGACGTATAGCGTATTGGTTAAACCTGCAAAGGTATATTCTCTCACGAGAGTTGTGACCTTTATGTTTTCTCTTCTGGCAATTTGTTCAAGTGCGGAATACTCGGCATTGGACACGGAAATGCTGATGCGACGATTCTTTTCGGAGTATTTCTGGCGGTATGATTTCTGGTAGGCAGATCTATTGCTGCTCATCTCGGAATCTCCAGTTTTTTCGATGGTCCAGCATTACTGAGTCTATTCGGGTTCAAGGGCTGGCCCTTGCAAGATTCGCATGTTCGTTGCGAACATGCAATCTTGCTACTCCTCAGCCGCGTCCGATCATGATATTAAAAATTTGAATTTTCTGCAAATGAAAGAGGATAAGAATTAAGGGGCAAAAGCGTATCCCTTTATTGTTTCTCATTACATCAACAAAAAAAGCCCCAGCCGAAGCCAGGGCAGATTTTTAATAACAATCCAGTGCATAAAGCTGCATTACGGTATCGTATAGGTGAGAAAGATCTTTAGTGTAGCTATCACTTCACCAGGCAATTATGTGCTCAACGCTTTTCCATCTACTGTTGACACTTAGATAGATATTGGGTCAACCGTAGCCAAGGGTGATTTCGAAGTAGTCATAATCAGATTGCTCGTTCTTGTAGTGTTGAACTTCCAGGCAATCAAAATATTCGTGGATCATGACATCCTCTTCATCGTTGTTACCAGCGTAACTTGGATCGATGTACTCTTTGATGAAGTCATCTGGATCAAGTTGTTCATAGGCTAATAATTCAGCCTCATACGACTCAGCGTATTTATGTAATTCATTGTTCATACTCAAACAATTAAGAAATAAATCGGGACGATTAATCCCGCGCATTGATCACGGTGCTCCGAGGCCACTCAAATTTATCTGAAAAAAATTGGAAAAGTGGAGTTAGTGTTCAACGCAAGGATGAAAAACTTCCAGAAAAAATGATGATTTTACTGGAGAAGAATATTTTTCAGAAAAATTTTAATGGTTGAGGTTTCAAGAGTTGTTCTGCTGTGACGGTAGGCTAAAGCCGGAACATCCTTGAAAGGGGACCGTACAATTGCCGGGGATTGATGTTGTCCATTCGTGGTGACTGGCAAGAGCGTTTTTTAATGGCACCAATTGACGATGACACTCATTTTGTCGATTTACTCGACGCGCACTTAGCTCATATGCCAAGTTCGCAAAATCAGCCAGGTTTCCCTGGCTGAAATTCTCTCTACTGAGAGGTCTGCTGTAGACCGAGTATAGAAAAACGTCGTTTTACAAAATAGAGGTCTCTTTCAATACGGTGTACTGAAAGATCTGGATGTTTAATTTTCTCAAGCTCTTTCAGTGACACATAGCCCCATTCGTCGTACGCCAAACCGGTGACATAACCAAAGGCAATCTGTTCCGCCGGATCATATTCGGTCAGGTACCAGGTCCCTGAGCCATACGCATCAAACAGCTTGGCAACCACCATGGGGTCTGATTCACCATCCTGAGCATAGAGCGGGTAATTCTCAAACATTTGGACCAGTTTTTTTGTAATCAGTGTACTCATCAGTAGCCTCCTTTTTAGTTGGACATGCGCTAATCTCGACCCAATGTCGAGATCAGCGAGATCCACCTAAATTGGAGGGGGATGCTATGTTGCTCCTAACAGGAACGAAACGACATTTCCGTCAGGACGGTGCCATCCATCAGCAAAGCTCTGTTGCAGCTCATCTTCATACTTGAATAGAAATAGGTGTTGCACTGATCTCAACATGGGATTTGCCATCACTCACTTCATGACCACACTCATACAGAGTGGATTCTGAAAAAGATAAATGATGCGAATGTCGTCACGCTTGGTGAAACGGACCAGATAGTGCTCGTTCAGCAATCATAGGCAGTGTTGCTTAATTTGCTTTAGTGCGCGCTTGGCATCGTTGCCGTTATGCTGTTCAAATAAAATGGTGTGATAGGCCTCTTTTGCACTGTAAATAGCTGTGGCATCTGGCTCCACGAAGCGTCAGTGTGACCAGGCTCTGGTGGCTGTCTGAAACTGGCCGTCAAAGTATTTGCTGTTAAAGTAGAGATCCATTTCTACCAATCCATAATTATTGATTGCCAGCCATTTTTGAAACAAAACAGCAAATCAGACAGTGGCAACACGATGAAAATAATCATTTTGGAAAAATACAGTGCTACCTGATGGCTTTTGAATTTCCTCCAATGTGAGTGAAGTTGACTCCAGCAAACGGTTCTTTCATGCCTTGCTCAAGTAATGAATCGGTGCCAGCCTTCATTTTCAAGGGGCTACTCAGAAATCCACACTTTTTACCAGCGGGTAACGAAATCATTTCAGGCTACGTAGTGCACCGTTGACTGTACTCAGGCTTTTGCAACCCAAGATTGCTTTCAATTGTGAAGATGTCAGAAATTTGAATCTGGCCAGCGCCATCAAAATAATCAATTGATTGACCGAGATATTCATAGGAATAAAGGGTTAAAAAAATAGGGGGGCTATGGGATATAGGGACGACCATCAGGATTTTGTCATCTACTGACTCCGGATTTATAAACGCCACTTACCCATTGGCTCAGCTTACAGTAATACAGACGAAGATTCCTCTCTCTGATTCTTTGCCACTCCTCAATGGAGACAGAATAGTTTCCATTCAGCAACAGTTTTGGAGCCTTGATCAACAATGGCTTTCGGTGATGACTCTTGATCAAAAATTCTCCTAAGGACAGATTCATCATAACGTGAATCGGAACATCAAGTTCCCTGCTGATTGCACGCAAGCTGTTACGCTCATTTTTTCCGGCAATCAGTACGCCTGCCGAGAAGAGCGCTTTCTGCAATGCAGGTGATGCAACCTGCCCGACATACTGATTGGCCAAAACCAAGTGAAGGCCGTATTTCCTCAGTTGGGTGAGCGCCTTCTCAATATCGTCTGAAATAAAGTTCTGGAATTCATCTATGAAAAGGTAGGTTGGCACCCTGAATTCCTGGGGAATATTACTCCTCTGGAATGCCAAAATGCGCAGCATCCCGACAATAAATCTGCCGTAGGATTGTACACTCTCACTTCCGGACTCTCACAACGACAGTTTGAACAGAATGATTTTTTTCTGGTTAATCAGCTGCTTCAATTTCAGGGTCGTAGTATTGGATATCAAATTTTGAAAAACTGGTTCATTAAGAAGCACCTGCATACGGGTATACAACCCGTGCTTTGTTGCAGAATACATCTTGTTGTAGAAACGCGTCTGGAACAAGGTGCGATGCTGAGGATTTGGAGACTGCGCACCAAGTGCAACCAGGTCTTGATTGTTATTGTCATCCATAAACCTCTGCAGATCAGAAAAATTGCTGTTTGGTCTTCTGAGCAGAGTAGCGATACAGGGGCTTAAAATCGCACTCATCTGGTTGGTTGTGCTAGCATCTTGCAATAGAATTTCGAAAATGCTTCTCAGCTCCTGGGTCATCAGGGCGATGTTTTTCTCACTACGGTCATCAATCTCAAATGGATTAATGCTGGGGCTATATCCCGAGTGGAGAGAAGGATCAATATAGACCACACGATTGGAAATCCGACGTTTTTTCATCGGGTTAAGTCTGGCAATTTCTTCCACAAGATCTCAGTGTGGGTCAATTACAATAACGCTGCTGTTCGGGTTTTTGTTGACCAGCTCACGGTAAAGCAAAACTTTTATCAACTCACTCTTGCCATTGCCGGAAGAGGCGACGATATATCCGTGTTTTCTGAAGGCGTGTAGAGGGATGATTTTCCTTAGCTTGAAATAAAAGTGGTACAAGGAGTAAAGCTGAAAAGGACGAAGGACCAATTTCCAAGAGCCAGTCAGTTGGCTCAGCATAGAGCCTAATTTTCATCTCTTCATATAATAAAGTGTTAAAGGGTATTTTTGTTTTTGTATTAGTGACTTACTCTGCAATTTCTACCATAAATAACAACAAATTTCGGAAGTGAATTTCAACGTGACTACGGTACGATACGTTCCAAGTCACTTATGCCGTTCCTTATTTACCTTTGTGTAAAAGGTATTCGCTGCTTTTTGCCTGTTTCTGAAAAACAGTCGACTTTGGCAACAGGATGCCATTACTTTGGAGAATTAATATTCAACTCTCCTGTTACCTGCTCCTCATACGGTTTGGGCAGGCTGGAGTCGTAGATCCCACGACTTATTATCGTTGTCATTTTTACAATGGCCTTCATCTGGTCAGGGGTTAGCTCAACCAAATCATAATAAATTTTTTTTTGACAAGGCCCTTCTGTCGATGTTCAGGAATTTGTTGGCGATGCACAACCATCAAAAACGTCAAGTTGGATTGAAACCATATAGGTAGGTGGAGACATAGAGAAATAAGATTAGAAAATAAGTGGCCCACGAAGGAGCCGTAAATATATTATACTTATTTTTTGATAATGTCAAATTTTGGCATTATTTCAGCTGGTTACGCGTGTCATCGCTTAATGATAACCTCATTAAATAGCGAATAATAGAGACTAGCAAACAGGAACGTTATTCCCCGGAAATATTGTTCAAAATTTTTGAACAATAAGCTAAATATTGCGATTTTGAGCCGGTATTTGGTCCATTTTGTTTTTTTGCAGGTTGAAAGTGAAGACTCCACCGCCTTGAGGCGGCGGAGTCTTCACTTTTATTGGACATTACCTGATGATTAATCCTGCCTTGTCAGTATAGAAACTTGGCTTTTGATAACCTTGCTGGCAAAATGATCGGCTGATTTACCTTCAGATACCATTTCCTGGATACGAGACAAATATTCATTTTTGCAACCGGCATTGGTGGCAGCTTCTATGGTGCAAGCAAAAGCATCCCGAACATCCAAACCGGTAATTTCATAACCGTATCCTGCAATCAACCAACGAAGAGCAGTTATCCCAGCCTCAGCTGCAAAGTGGGGTTCTTTTTCTTTCATGTCCCGTGCTGCCCTGGTCAAGGTCTTGGGATCACATGGGCTTCTATTTGCAAGTTCTATTGCCTCATTAAATAGCCCAGCAGACTTGGCGGCTGCGAACCATTTTCCTTCATTCCCTGGAGAATTTGCCACAAGATCCTCAAGTATATTTCCAGATTTTTTATGAGGATATTTTTTTGTAATAGCTCTGAAAGTAGCCAGATAGGTTGTTTTCTGGTTAGCCTGGATTGCGTATTTTTTATATGCTTCTTCAGCCATACCACTGTCCAGCAGAATTTGTTCACAGTATTCGCTAATAACATTGCTTGGTTCATTCAGGCCACGTGAGTCCTCGGCATATCTTAAAGCTTCCGCCTTCTTACCCATAGCCAAAAGAGCTTTAACGCCACACTGGCGATCATGCCAAAATTTATAAGGAGCAAGCGCAAGCAGATCCAGAATTTCTTTATAGCGGCCAGCGGCCAGCAAAGCGCTCAGACAGGCAGGTGTTCCTTTGAAATACCCTCCAACAGTTTTTTTGTCCTTTGACCAGGTAATCTTTACCGGCGTCATCAGTTCGTCGGCCCACTTTGAAGCAAGATCAGGCGACCCACACAGGTCCCCCCAGTAATCAGGGAGAAGTTCAATGTATGGGATATCATCTTCCTCAATAGCCTTCCAGAGTCGATCTAACCATTTGTTACGGAGACTTATCTCTGCTGGAGCTTTAGCAATGATCGCGGTTAGAGCATCAATTGCATTGTTAACTGCCGTACCAATGGCCCCTGACGAGCTGTCAACTTGTTCTAATGCAGGAGATACTTTCTCAAGAAACAACACAGCACCTTCTGCCCCAAGCAGTGGGTCTTTGCGAGACACTGACTTGATTTCAGAGACGGCCTCTTTGACACGTTGAACTGCTGTTCGTGATCCTTTCCAGCCGAAAGCCTTCCGTCGGAACCGGCTCGTAAATGTCCACTTATGTTTCACGGTAGTTTTGATACAATTTCCTTATCACTTCTCAAGGTTCATGAATTTGAACAGTTGTTTTTCCAGAGATGCTTCTTGCGTCTTCTACAATCTGCCAATGGTGTGTGAACAGAATTACCTGGTTCTTCCTGCCAAGCTCGGCCAAGACCTTGAGAGTGGCGCGTGAACGTTCGTCATCGAAGTTGATCAGAATATCATCAACGATAAAAGGCATAGGTTCGCTGGTTTCCAGTCGCCATTCAATTGTGGCCAGGCGTAGGGCGAGATATAGCTGGTCACGGGTGCCGTCACTCATGCCGCTGACACCAGTCCGTTTTCCGTCTGGCCTGATGCCAACCAGGATGGGTTCTCCTTTATCATCCACATCAGCTTTAAGACCGGCAAAGGAGTTCAAAGTTAATTCAGCGAAATATCGAGAGGCAATCTTCAGCACAGGATCTTGGTGTTTATCCCGATATCGTTCGATTTCCTGCTGTAGGATTTTTGATGAGAGCTTAACTCTGGTATATCGATCTGCAAGTCGCCGTATTCTGGCCAGTTCCTGCTCCATCTTTTCCGAAGCCTCTGCTGCCCTGGCACTGCCATCCATAGCTTTGAGCTTGTTGGTTATCTCTCCTATATCCTGGGATATAGCGTTAATTGCGGGATTTGTTTTTTCTTCAACATCTTGCCGTAACGCCCTTATTTGTCCTGGTATTTCATCTGGATCAACTTCATCAGCCTGGGCAATAAGTTCTTCTATGGCAGTCCCAGCGCCTATTCTGGCAAGGGTAGCCTCACTTGCAGATATTTTTTCCTGAAATTTCTGATGGTCGATAAACTTGGTGATAGTCATCCCTAACTCTTCCGGCTTCTGGCATTTGGCGGTATTGAGCAGTTCCGCGATCTGTTTATTGGCATCCTCAAGTTGTTTCTCCGCAAGAGATGCTTCGGCCTGTAAAGAGTCGAACTCATCGGTCAGTTGTTCATATAATGTATTGTCTTTCTGGCTTTGATTGAGAAGGGTCCGCAACTGCATAATCGCCTGATCCAGAGGCTGGCCCAGCACATCAGGCCCCACCTGTTGCAGAAGTTCTTTGACTTCATTGCCAAGGTCTTCGGCATCCCGATCGATTCCGTTTATGCGTTTTTGCAGGTCCTCAGCCTCTTTCACTTTATCCAGGCAAGCCTGTAGGGTGTCAAAAAAATCTATGGCCTCAAGGGTTGAAATCTCCCCCTCCGGAGCAAGGCCCGTAACAGCTTTATTCCATTGCTCCTGCCATTCATTGAGGGTCTCTTGAGCCTCTTTGGCCTCTTCTTCCGCTTGTTTTAATGATGTATTAGATTTTTCATGTTGATCCTGCAGGTGGTGCAGGTTGGTCTGGTGTTGGTCAATTTGTTCCAGGACAGTTTCAGCCAAGACAAGGACTGGGGCAAGTTTTTTGCCAGTAGGAATATCTTTTACACCCATGGCCGTTAGTTCATTTAATAACTCCTGTTGTAAGTCCTGTTGCCGGGCTTCCTCATTCTGGATTTCCCGTTCCTTTTTGAGGAGATCCCCCACACGGTAGCGAAGTTTTTCCATTGAGGTCAACCAACCATTCATTTCCCTCGGTGAAAGTGGTCTTATGCCCAAAGGCTCCCAAGTGGTGATCCAGGCATCATCCAGTTTCTCTTCACGCTGTTCAATATCCATTTCAAGCGCATCACACTCTGCCAATATTTCCTGCTGTTGCTCTACATGAGCTTTGAGATTTGCGGCATTGGCAACTCTGTCAGCTTCGTTGCGGAGTCTGTCGGCAATGATGTCCGCCTGGCCGACTAGCCCTTCATAAGCCTCATGAAGAGGCTTAGCCGGATCATAGACTTTGATCTCTTCCGTTACATTTTCATTGTTGAGCCATTGCCGACGCAGGAGGTGCCAGCCTTGTTGGCGTTTTTCCCTTGTGTCATTCAAATCATTTTCAGAGGGGACTTCTCCTGCATATTCCAGCTTTTTAATCTCTGTGTCAGCCGATTTTAATTCCCTCGCAGCATCTTTCCTGTCTTTTCCCAGAATACGTCTATCATCGTCAATTTTACTGAACCTCTGCTCAAACTGCTGAACAGTTTCGGAGAGAGGGAACGGCAGTTCCATTAGTGCAGACAGGTCTCCGGACCAGAGACCCACACGTTTCAATTCCGCCAGACATTCGTTCTTATTTTCTTCAAGGTCGTTTGCTGTTTTGTCAATTTTGGTATCAATAGTACCGGCCTTTTGAGCCAGCTTCACAGCTAAGCGGAGATTATGCGGATCTTTGATTTCAGGTATGCCTGCAAGGCTCTTTTCAACCTCCTTCAACTCTTGTTCAAGCTCCTTGGTCTTTTTCCTGGCTTGTCCAGCTTGTTGAGTGACTGCCTCAAAACGAGAGCTGAGCGCCTGGACCGTTCTTTTTCTGGTAAGAACAGGTCTTAAGGTCTCAACTTCTTCCAGCGGCAGGTCAGGTCGTATCTGCTTGAGCAACAGGGATGCTTCTTTTCGCAGGTTGATTCTCATGCCGTTTCTTTCAGGGCGGTCTTTCTGCCCTTTGCGGTATTCACCCAGGCGCTGATGAAAATCATCTATTAAGTCGGCTTGATCAATCAGGGCTTTGTTCAGAGTAATCGCCCCTCTTTTATCTTCTATCTGCTTTAGCCGTTCAGAGCTTGTTTGCAGCTGAACCGTTGTTTCACGGATGGTCTGTTCAATCTGCTGGTGCCTTTCACTGAAATCCTGGGGCAGGGGGGTAACATCACCCAACTCTGCCAGATGTTCCTGCCACACTTTCAAGGAGGCAATTTCAGGAATGGCTTGCTCCAAACGTTCAAGCCGGCGCAATTCCTTGCTTTTACTGTCCCGGTCTTTTTCCAGTGTGGTTCGTTCCGCTTCAGATTCCTGTAAAGATTTTCGAAGCTCTTTCCAGTCCTTTGGCGCAAGGCTGGCTGCTTTGACTTCCTGCTGCAACTCCTTGAATTTTTTAATGGATTTATTGATCTCCGGTTTTGACCCACTTGGCTTAAAAAGGTCTGAAGCCTCCTGTTCAAGTTGATCAATAACATCCTTGAGGGAAGAGATCCCTGCCCCTGCCGTAAACAGGGCTTTACCGACCTCACCTTCCTGGGCAAGAATTTCGTTGCCCCCTTTAACGAGGCGATCATGGTCTATTCCATAAAGGGATTCAAAGATTTCAGGCTCCACCCCATGTAGAAATACTGCCAGTTGTCCCATATCCAGAGGATTCCCCTCTGCATCAAGAAGATCATTTACCCGCTTTTTCCGGCGTTGAAAGACAATCTTCTGGCCATCTTTGTTTTCAAGACAGCCTCCGACAAGCAATTGATCATAGTTGTGCAAAAAATTATCGGGGGTCTGGGCGGGAAATCCGTAA
>CAYUCH010000064.1:0-20366 GCA_964443295.1 uncultured Desulfobulbia bacterium
GAATTGCAGGTTGTGGTAACGCTAAATCCAATGGCCCAAAAACATGCTTGTAATCTATAGCTACTGCCTTGGCAGCAAGGAATTCCGAATAAAAATTCCGTGATGCAAATTTAAACCTCCTGCCACGATGATTGAGAAAAACCCCTTCATACCCTTTATTTTTTCGTAAGGCTTTCTGTAATCCACCCGCCCCATGATTATATGCGGTAATTGCTAAAGGCCAATCACCAAGCAATTCATAATTTTCCTTCAAGTAACGGGCTGCCGCATGAGTCGCACGCATGGGATCGCGGCGTTCGTCCAGAGTGTAGTCCACGGTTAGAAAACGCTTCCCGGTAGAACGGGTAAACTGCCACACTCCTGCGGCACCGAATTTGCTATAAGCCATCGGATTAAATGAGCTTTCGACATGGGCCAAAAAAACAAGGTCCACCGGTAAACCATACTGACGGAAGACCTCTTGCATTGCTTGAAGATAAGCGCCACTGCGGACAACACCTTGTCTAAAACGGTCTTTTTGCCCCAGTTGAAAACGAATTTGTGTTGATGCTTTGGCAAAACTTGTGGCGCTTGGATTATCAGCAAATAATGAAAATACTCGTTTTTCTTCTTGTGATACAGGGGGACTGCCCGTTGCCAGGTGGGATAATATTGTTCGGTATTTCTCCTTAATCAGACGAACTTTTTTTCTATTTTTCCTTCCCAATCCGTGTTCTTGGGTTCTGCCAAAATCCACAACTTCATAAATAATTGCCAAATTTTCATTATCATGGATAACACCTTGGGATAAGGAATGGCGGCTGTATATATCTTTCCAAAATGCAACATTTGCTTTAATACTTTTAAACTCCGGGAAAAGATCTGTAGAAGCAGTAGCAAATGAACAAGGCATTATTGTACACCACATTGAAATAGCTACGATAAGAGCACAACTCATACTGCAAACTCGCATACACACCTCAATAAATGAGCCCGGGAAAATGAAAGAATGTCCAAAAATAATAATGCAATCGACCTCGTACTATAAACGGCTTTGCAAACAAATTAAAGGAATAACAAAATGTCATATACACCCATAATAGGTACTCTTGGCTATATTCTCTCAGCAGACAGACAAAGCACTTTACTTGTCCATCGCAATGCTCGTCCTGATGACCAGCATTTAGATAAATACAATGGACTTGGTGGTAAGATGCATTCCAACGAAGACATATTTAGTTGCATGCAACGCGAGATACATGAGGAAGCAGGAGTTCAATGCCTGGACATGACGCTGAGAGGAACAATTAATTGGACTGGTTTTGGGCCAAACGGTGAAAACTGGCTTGGCTTCATCTTTCGTATAGATTTATACGAAGGTACTCCGTATGAAAAAAACAATGAAGGAAGTCTCGATTGGTATCCTATTGACCGTATACTTGAGTTACCAATGTGGGAAGGGGATAAGTATTTTTTGCCACTGGTATTCGACAATGATCCCCGCATCTTTCATGGCCACATGCCCTATAAAGACGGCCGCCCTCAGAGCTGGTCATACAACCGAAATTGAGTGTACCAATAGTTTAGAGAACTTCTTTAATATCCTTCAAAAATTCTTCGTATTCCCGTGGGCCATCATACCGCTTTATCACAGTCCCTTCTCTGTCCACAAGAAATGTGACTGGTATGCCTATGATTTCACCAAACTTTTTAGCAATTTTGTTGCTTCCCATAACAATGGGATAATTGATACCCATTTTAGTGGCCAATTTTTTTACAGGTCTCGTGCTGCCCGTGTCCATTGAGATTCCAACAATAGTAAAATTCTGCTCATGAAGATCACTGTACAGCTTATTCAATGTGGGCATTTCCTCCACACAGGGTTTACACCAAGTGGCCCAATAATTGACCAACATAGCAGTACCCTTTAACTTTTCTAAATCCACTATCTCACCATCGATGGGGGACTTCATACTGACCGATGGGAGAGGAAAAGGAGTTTTCATTGCCTTTTTTCCAGATCCGAGAAACCATGCATGGGCCTGAAATGTAAATGCAAGAAGCATGACAATGCCCAACAAAAACACCAAACTTTTTTTACCTAATTCTTTTTTTTGCACATTATTTATGACCTCATAATTACGATAATAGAATGACTGGCTCGACATTTTCACACTCTTATTCATCCACTCTAACGCGGCTTGTGCAGATCTGCAACCAAGACATAAGGTAATCCTTAAATAATATAGATACTGCCTTTAGATATGCTTCCTGCTTGACTTATCCAATCATTCAAACAATACTAGTCGCGTTTAAATATCATTTTTTTGTTTTCTTGGTTCACTATTTATAATAATGCTCAAAGGACACAGAATTTAAGGGGAGAACATGGATACCGATCATAAAAGGGAATTAACCCTGCCCCTCTTGGTTGCCCATAGCAGTCAAGAATATGGAAACAGGCCCGCTTTGGGTAAAGCTTTTGATACGCCACTACTCTACAAAGAATTTTGGCACAGAATAAAGCAACTCTCGCTGGTTTTAAAAGCCCAGGGTGTTCAAAAAAACGATAAGGTTGCCATCCTCGGGGAAAACTCTCCCAATTGGGCCATAGCGTATATGGCCATCATTCGAACCGGAGCAATAGCGGTCCCTATCCTGCCCGACTTGCCGGAATCCGATGTTCGCCACATTCTCGATGATGCTGAAGTTCATATTCTTTTTATCAGTGAAAGGCAGCTTGAGAAAATCTATGAAGTTGCAGAAAAAAAATTGGAAGTGGTCGTGACCTTGGATGACCATGAGGTCACAAATAATCTCGTGGACACAGTATCCCTGGAAGACACACTTAACAAAGCTGATGATCTAACAGACAAGGAAAAAACAAAGCTTGCCACTTCAATTCAAGAAATTCATGAGGACGACTTAGCTGCGGTTATTTATACCTCCGGCACTTCTGGGCATTCCAAAGCTGTATGCTGACTCATAAAAATCTATTTTCAAATGTTCTTGCCACGTACAAGCTTGTGGAAATTACCCAGGAAGATGTTTTTCTTTCCATTCTCCCCATGTCCCATACATATGAATTCACACTGGGATTTTTATTACCCATGCTGAATGGAGCTCGCATTGTTTTCGCTGGCAAGTCTCCCACACCAACAATTCTTGCTAAAATCTGTGCAGAGGAGCATCCCACAGTGATGTGCGTTGTGCCTCTTGTCATGGAGAAAATATACAAAAAACGTATCTTGCCGAAACTGAGGGGGAGTAAAGTAATCTCTCTCGCTCTCAAATTATCTCTGTTACGGAAAAAAATATACCAATCTGCCGGCAAAAAACTCATGGATTTCTTTGGTGGAAATTTAAAGCTCATTGCCATCGGTGGAGCGGCATTTAATGTCGAGGTTGAAAAATTTTTCCGCGAGGCGGAATTCCCTTATCTGGTGGGATATGGACTCACAGAAACATCTCCCGTCCTGGCTGGTGGCCCACACAAAGACCCTACCATTGCAGTGGGATCCACCGGCAAAGTATTACCTGGAGTAGAGATTAAGATTAAGGATCCACATCCTGATACCGCCGTGGGTGAAATTCTTGCGCGGGGTCCTAATATAATGAAAGGATATTACAATAATCCAGAACTGACTCGAGACACTATTGATGAAGATGGGTGGATCTCCACCGGTGATCTAGGTATTTTTGATGAAAATAGAAATCTTCATATTAAAGGACGATGCAAGAGTGTCATTGTTCTTTCCCATGGTGAAAATATTTACCCTGAGGCAATCGAAGAAAAAATCAACGCCTATGCCCATGTTGTAGAATCTCTGGTCGTGGAAAATAATGACCGTTTGGAAGCTCGCATATACTTAGATTATGATTTGATTGACCAGGAAACCGCAAATCAAAGCCAACAGGAAAAACACACATATATTGAAAAACTTCTCAAACAGATGAAAACCGAAACAAACAGCCAATTACCTTCATTCTCACAGGTATCACAATTCATTGAGCGACCGGAGCCATTTATAAAGACTGCAACACATAAGATAAAACGCTACCTCTACACTGCCACCATGCAGGAGACGACGGACGGTTGTTAGAGAAGCCAGACAAAATTGTGTTTTTGAGAAGGTGGAAATTTTCATTGCACGTAGACAAAGGGGAGAAACATGAAAAAAATTATTGCTTTAACATCTGTGGCCGGCCTTCTGGTGGCCAGTCAGGCCCTTGCCTCGGGTTATCGTATTCCTGAGCAATCTATGTCCAGCACTGCTTTAAGCGGTGCCTATGTTGCGAATGCTTTTGGGGCTGATGCCAGTTACTATAATCCTGCCAATATGGGCTGGGCAGGGGAAGGGTGGCAAACAGATGCCAACCTTACCTTTATCAGATTATCCCGAACTAATTACCAAGACAATCGATCTCCGGCTATGAGTGGAAAGGCGGAAGAAGAAAATTTTCTCGTGCCTCAACTCCATTTGGTATCGCCGGACATAAGTAATGCCAGAATTGGTATCTCGGTTGTTAGTCCCGCCGGTCTGGCAAAACGCTGGAAAAATCAATATGCCAGCCTCTTTTCTGAGAATTTTTCTCTGAAGGTGCTTGAAGTGTCGCCTTCTGTTTCCTATACACTAGCTGATAAATATTCCATCGCTGCGGGGTTTCGATTATTAAAGGCCGATGCAAAGGCAATGAGTAAAGGAATACATCCTCTAAACGGTGTTTATTTGTCCCGATTCATGGAAGGAGATACCATTGAATACGGATACAACGTTGCCATTAGTGCAAGAGCCACTAAGAATCTCACCATTTCAGCAACGTATCGATCCAATGTAGACCTTGAATTAGAAGGTGATGCCACCCTGGGCGCCTCACTTGGAACGATGTCTCTCGGCTCGTATGATGCTGGTGGTGATGTGAGCATCCCGGTTCCCGGCGTTGCAACAATAGCCGCAGCATATACCTTCGGCAAAACCACTGTTGAACTTGCCTGGGACAGAACCTTCTGGTCAGAGTATGAAGAACTTGATTTTAATTACGATTCTGCTCTCACTCCAACTTTGGCTGCTTCCTTTGATGCCCCCATAGCAAAAGACTGGGAAGATAGTGATGCCATACGCCTTGGTGTGAGCATTCAAGCCAGCGATGCCTTGACCCTGATGGCCGCCGTTGCTATCGATGAGAATCCTGTTCCCGAAGAAAACTTAAATTTTGAGACACCTGATTCCGATGCTCGATTAGTCTCCATGGGCGTTCGTTATGTGGTCGACAAAGAGCTTACTATAGGCGCTTCTTACCTGTATGATTACAAAGTTGACCGTTATATTACCAATGCCAATGTTTCTGGTAAATTTACCGATGCAACAGCCCACATGTTGTCCTTTGGCGCCCAATATACGTTTTAAGGGCAATAGATAAATACACATGTCAAATCTTGAAACAGAGGTTGAATCCTCCTCGAATCCTTATCCCCCGGACGTCCAGGTTGTCCACCTGGACGACCGGGAGATTTTTTTAGTGGGTACTGCCCATATTTCTCAGAAATCCGTTGATTTGGTTCGCCTGGTTATTGCGGTTGAAAAGCCGGACTGTGTCTGTGTTGAGCTGGATGAAAAACGATATGAGTCTATGGCTAAACGGAAACGTTGGGTCAAGCTTAATATCAAAGAAATAATTTATAATAAACAGCTGGCAACATTGCTGGTCAATCTCATACTGGCCTCCTACCAGAAAAAACTGGGAGACCAACTTGGAGTACAACCAGGAACTGAACTCCTGGAAGCAGTGCAAAGCGCCGAAGCGCAAAATGTCCCGGTGGCACTCTGTGACAGAGATGTAAGAATTACATTACGCCGGGCCTGGCATTCCACCGGTTTTTTCAAAAAAAGCTACCTCCTTTCCAGCTTATTGGCCAGCCTTTTTGATCGCACCGAGCTGACTGAAGAAAAACTCACCGAATTACGTGATTCCGATATGCTCTCCGAACTCATGGAAGAGTTGGGGCAAGCTTTGCCAGAACTGAAACGAGTTCTGATTGATGAAAGGGATACCTTTCTGGCTGAAAAAATTAAAGCGTCAGAAGGGAAAAAACTTGTCGCTGTAGTTGGAGCAGGTCACGCTGCTGGTATTAAAAAGGCCTTACATGAAAACCGAGCCGACCAAATGGAAGAAATAAGCACCATTCCACCAGTGTCTCCTCTTTGGAAATTCATCGGCTGGTCCATCCCCGTTATTATTATCACTGCGATTATCGCCATCGCCATACGGAAAGGCAGTGGACTCGCCGGCGACTCTATCCTGTATTGGATTATGGCTAATGCCATTCCCGCCTCTTTTGGCGCACTGCTAGCGTTGGCACACCCACTCACCATTTTAGCCGCTTTTGTTGCTGCCCCCATTACCAGTTTGACTCCGGTCATCGGGGCCGGTTATGTCACTGCCTTTGTCCAAGCCATGGTACAACCACCTCTAGTAGGAGAGTTCGAAACTGTCCTAGATGATATTCTTTCTTTT
This sequence comes from uncultured Desulfobulbia bacterium, assembly GCA_964443295.1. GTDB lineage: Bacteria > Desulfobacterota > Desulfobulbia > Desulfobulbales > CG2-30-60-27 > CAYUCH01. The sequence goes on from CAYUCH010000064.1 coordinate 6,496, forward strand.
CGTGGCTGGTGGAGGAATAGGCTTCTCAAAGTATTTCTTGCCTTTTTGCTGCCTGGATTCGGTTCTATGATCGGTAGTGTTCTTGGTGGTCTTCGCATATTTAAGAACCTTTTATGAATGAACTAAAGATAAAAACTTCAATGCGTTAGATGGAGAATCATGCCCTGGAAAAAAAAGAAAAAACCACCTCAGTTAACTGGGAAACAGGTTCGCTACTTACGTGGACTTGGCCACCATCTGACACCTGCTATTATGGTTGGCAGAGATGGTATCACAAAACCACTACTTGCAGCAGCCGAAGAGGCTATTCTGGCCCATGAACTCATAAAGGTAAAAGTTCAAAAAAGCTCTTCAATGGACCGCCATGAAGTTGCTGAAGAACTCTCTCACCTTCTTCTTGCGGGAATAGCACAGATCATCGGCAACACCATCCTTCTTTTTCGAAAAAATCCAGAACTCAAGCCTGATAATACAATTAAATTACCTGGCTAACTGATTTTTGGCTAAAAAAAAGGGAGCAGTGCTTTAGCACTACTCCCGCAAAGTTCACGAAAATACAAACCTTATTTCAGAATTTTTTTCCTGCCATATCCGGCAAAGCCAGCTAAACCAACACCAAACAAGAACATTGTAGCAGGTTCAGGAACCGGAGTTTGGATATCATCACCTATATCAACTGGAGGCCCATCTTCACCTTGACCAATGGGTACAAAATCTCCACCAGTAAATCCAAGAGTAGCTGAAATAAAAGATCCACTTCCGACTGACAATCCTGCAAAATTTAAGTTAACAAAATCATCTCCAAATACGATTCGAGAGTCATCCCATCCGGTGACGTTTGAGTCGGTTGTGACATCCGTGAGAAGTCCACCGGTATCATCGTCCAAATCACTGACTTCGACACCATAAAAATCCATATTTCCAAATGTTACATTCCGCAGAAAATTCACTTGAACCTGATCTGCCTCCATGTCGATTGAAAAATAAATCCAACTTACTCTATCGCCGATTCCGGCAGTAACTACTGGAGTTCCCATAGTGGAAACAAATCCGGTGCTCATAGATCGTTGGATGGTGACCGTGTCGCCGATAAGCGTTCCCTGGGCCATACCGGACATCCCGAAAAACAACACAACTGCCCCCAAGGTAGAAAATAATTTATTTTTCATTGGTCCACCCTCCTTAACTATTAGAAACACCCCATTAACAAAAAATTAACCTTGTTGATGAAAATATATTGCATAAACCATGCCTATTTTGAAAAAAAATTCCTTATTATTTCATACAGTTACGCATGATACATTTGCATGCAAGGCTGGTATTTTTCATTTTTCCGGAATACACCTCCGCATTTCCGGAAAACCATAGTTTTAATCCACTAAAAAAAGAAATATGGATCGTAGCTAAATGTATAAATAAATTCTTACAAGAGCTCTTCTGGGAGAAAGGAAACAACTTGATCAACAGACTGAGCATTAATAAAAAGCATAACCAGCCTATCTAAGCCGAGGGCAATCCCTGCAGAGGGAGGCATATTGGTGAGTTCTTCAAGAAAGGACTCAGGCAAAGGGCCAGAATCTCTGCCTTGAGTATTAATGGCCCGACGTTCACTCATAAATCGTGCTCGCAGGACAGTAGCCTCGGTAAGTTCTGAAAAGCCATTTGCGAGCTCGATACCATTTACAAATAATTCAAATCTCTCAGCTACGTCAGGATTCGTTTTTTTGGGTCTTGCCAAAGAAGCCATGGACAGAGGGTAATCATAGAGGAATACAGGTTTATCAATGCCCAGGCAAGGTTCAACATACTGAACAAGCTCTTCATCAAAACAGTCCTTTTCCATCGCCTCATCAAGACTAATCGAGGAAAATCGACGAAATGCTTCTTTAACTGTCATCCTTTCCCAAGGTCTCTCAAGCGATATTATTTGATCGTTAATTTCAATGGACTTTTCATGCTGGCCCTGCGAGGCAACATGGAGAAATAGTTCTTCACAGTCGTCCATGAGATTACGGTAATCGGCATGAGCTCTATACCATTCAAGCATGGTGAACTCAGGAAGATGACGCATACCTCGTTCTGCATGGCGGAAGCACTTGCAAATTTGGAATAGCTTTGGAATGCCGGCTGCAAGAAGTCGCTTCATGCAGATTTCAGGCGAAGTTTGTAAATACCAGTCGCTGGATGCAACCGGTACAATATTGGCTTCCGGGATAATGGCAGGAAGGCGAATAGGAGTATCCACTTCAAGAAAAAAGCGGTCTTGGAAAAATTCCCGGACCGCTTTAATGAGAACGGCCCGCTGTTGCAGGCCGTGTATTTTATCAATGGGTGGCATCCCTCTCACATACATTTGAAAAAAGTAACTCTCTACATGGAGTCCTTTTTCAATCTACCATCTATGGTTTTATTCTTTTACTCGAGTAATATACTGTCCGGTCCGTGTATCGATTTGGATTTTATCTCCCTCTTCCACAAAAGGTGGAACTTGCAGTTCGTATCCTGTCTCAACGGTTACCGGTTTGGTATCTGTACCACTGGTATCCCCCTTAACCCAGGGATCAGCTCTTGTTACAGTAAGATTGACAAAAATCGGCAGGGTTATGTCCATTGGGGAACCATTGTAAAAAAGAACATCTGCCTCCATATTGTCCACAAGAAAATTTATATTATCGCCAAGCTGTTCAGCAGAAATAACAAATTGTTCATAATTTTTCGTATCCATGAAATTATACTCATCCGCTTGGGAATAGAGAAATTGCATGGGGCGCTCCTCCAGTGGAGCTTTTTCAAATTTATCATTCGAACGAAAGGTTCGCTCACAGGAATTACCAGTCATCATATTTCGCAGTTTACAACGGTAGAGTGATTGGCCTTTTCCAGGTTTTGAAAATTCGAAATCTGTGATGATGTATGGATCTCCTTCCATCATTATTTTTAGCCCCTTGCGCAAATCAGAAGCGTTAAGCATAGGAAACTCCCTTGTGTAAATAAAATTCTGAAAAATCACTAAAATGTACAGTATATCCCGCTTTCGAATTTCTGTCTTCAGAATTCTGTTTGCTATCCAGTGCCTGCCGGCAATTTTCTTGCTTTTTAACACTAAAACCGGTAACAATACAGCCCTTTCGATCCGGATTTTATTTCTCCTCTTTTAAATTGGTGCTGGTCCGGAATTATCGAAAATATGGACAGAGAATTCATCTGTCAACAAGAGTATATACATTGACTGACATTCTTCTTTACCGACTGATTCAACACGCTTTTTCGCAATTAGCCGGCAAATAGACATGCCACTAATCCTCGGCTGCATCATCCTGCCTTTGGATACAAACAGAATGTTGGCTCCATGAACTCACCTGGGGACTGTGGCTTCCCATACTATTTTATACTATATTACGCGCGTGGCTTTACAAAGAGTTGTCATAACCGGTCGCGGTTCGGTTTCGCCTTACGGGCCCGGCGTTCAAACATTATTGGACGGAATCTGGCAAGGCCATTCCTGCATTAAACTCATGCCTGAATGGCAAGAAGTTAATGGCCTGGAATCCACTTTAGCAGCCCCACTGCCTCCCATCGACGCCAAATCCTTGTTGCCTCGTTCGGCACGTCGCACCATGGGCCCCATGGCTCTATATGCAACTCTGGCAAGTCAAGAAGCCATCGAAGATGCCGGACTCCCTGAAAAAATGATCGATTCCGGTTCTGTAGGTGTTGCCATTGGTTCCACCACCGGAAGTCCTCTCATTTATGAAGAATTTTACCGCCAATTTATTCCCGATAAAAATATTGAAGAAGTACGGTCAGGTCTTTTTTTCAAACTCATGGGTCATAGTTGCGCTGCCAATGTATGCTTAGCCCTTGGAATAAATGGGGAACAATGGGCTCCTTCCAGTGCCTGCGCCTCTGCAGCACAGGCCATTGGACTTGGATATCTTCTCATCCAAACAGGCCGACAATCTGCGATGCTGTGTGGAGGTTCCGATGAAGTGCACCCCACGGTAACTATGGTTTTTGACGTGGTAAAAGCCGCCTCCAGAAAAATTCAGCCACCCTTAACCACACCCAGGCCTTTTGACCGCGACCGTGACGGTGTGGTTTGTGGTGAAGGGAGCGGTATTCTAGTCTTGGAAAGTCTTGAGTCAGCCCAGGAAAGAGGGGCACACATATATGCTGAAATTGCCGGATTCGGCCATGTTTCAGATAGTTCTCATATTGCAAATCCAGGAGAAGAGGCGATGGCCCTGGCAATGAACAATGCCCTGGCCGATGCAAAAATAGACAAGAGCCTTGTTGATTATGTAAACTGCCATGCAACTGGAACCATTCTTGGGGATGTGGCAGAAGCCAAGGCCGTGCATTCAGCCGTTGGTTCAAAGGTGCCGATAAGCTCATTAAAGGGACATTTTGGGCATGCGTTGGGAGCTGCAGGTTCTCTTGAAACCATTGTGCTTCTTGAAATGATGGCCAGAGAAGAAATCATCCCAACACTTCACCTTGACAACCCTGACCCTGCCTGCGAAGTTGCCAGGCTTGTTCAAGAAATCGAACCATGCCGGTTAAATACAGTCATTAAAAATAATTTTGCGCTTGGCGGCGTAAACGCTGCACTCATCCTCAAAAGGAAACCAGAATGATAGCGGACGATACAATCCGACAAGAAATCAATGAATTACTTCAGGAAGAGTTTGAGTTGTCGGCTGAACAAATCCATCCTGAGGCCACTCTTTATGAAGATCTAGGCCTTGACAGTTTGGATGCCGTGGACATGGAAGTTATTATGGAAAAAAACTTTAAGGTCAAACTCGCCAATCAGGAAACTATCCAGGAAGTACAAACAATCAAAGACCTACATGATCTAGTCATCAAATTGCAAAAAGAGCTCCTGACAGAAGAGAAATAGAGAGTTGAAAAAAGCCCTGCTTAACATATATATATGGCCAACTTTTTTCTTGGTCACTTTAGTTGCCTTCCTTCTAATACCGTTCCTCCTCATTCTAAACGGCATTTTCATGCGGCGCTCCCTGGATAGATTCGTTCGTCATGGGGTCAGAATTTATGGCTGGATATTAGTTCGCTGTATTCCTTTTATGGCACCAGTAACAATAGAAGATGAGAGTGGCGGCTTTGATACTCCGGCAATCTTTGTGGCCAATCATAATTCAGCGGTGGATCCTTATCTTTTCGGTATGCTGCCGGTGGAAAACGCTTTTGTTACAACCTGGCCTTTTAAAATCCCATTTTATCAGCATGTTATGCGAATGGCCGGGTATATTAATGCCAATGAGGGCTGGGATCATGTCTTCTCCGAAGCAGAACATCTCATGTCACAGGGCTGCTCCATTATCATCTGGCCGGAGGGGCACCGATCCAGGGATGGCAAGCTTTCCCGCTTCCGTAATGGCGCTTTTCAGCTGGCATACCGGACGGGCTACCCCATAATTCCTGTGTATATCAATGGAACTTTTCACTTATTCCCACCTGGGAAAAGACTGTTAACTCCATCTCGTGTTTCAATGCGAATTATGCCGCCAATCTGGCCTAAAACCTCAGGGGAAAATGCTGAAAATATTCGGGCTCTGAAAATTGAAACCCACTCAGTTTTTTCTTCTGAAGCGAACAGGCAGGACATGAAAAGAACTACAGGCATAGCTCAAGACGCCAACCTCAGCAATGACAAAGACTCTTCGTTAAAGCAGGCGACACCATGAGCTTTGCGTATTCACTTGATAATGGCCTAGAATGGCGGCTTCTCAACGAGGACAACCGATGTGAACGTCAGGCCATTTTGCTTCAAAATCACATAGAACAAGCTAGTCAGGCACCTTTTTATGGTGACCTCTTGTCCCGTCTTGGTGTTTCTGCGAAAGACTTTAAATCTCTGGCAGACCTTTCCTCTTTGCCCTTCACAACTCGGAAAGACCTGGATGAACACCCTAATGGATTTCAGGCGGTAAACTCTGAAGAAACCGCTGACCTGGCTCTCACCTCGGGCACCACTGGAAAAAGTGTGCTCGTCCCATACACCGCTTCTGATTTGCGACGGCTTTCATTTAATGAACTCATGGCTTTTCATGGTACAGGTGCTGGACCCCAGGATCGGTTTTTACTCTGTGTGACCTTAGACCGCTGCTTTATTGCGGGGCTTGCCTATTATAACGGTCTCATCGAACTTGGGGCTACAGCAATCCGCAGTGGCCCCGGCCAACCTGCCCGGCAATGGGAACTTATCCGCCAACTGAAACCAACTGGAATTGTCGGTGTGCCTACATTCTTGCAGAAACTTGCCAATTGGGCGCAAGATAATAATTGCTTTGAGCCCCATGGTATTAAACGACTCATAGCCATTGGTGAGCCGGTACGAAAAGCAGATCTTTCTCTCACTCCCATTGGCCAAAGCCTTGAACAAAGTTGGCAAGCAAGGGTATATTCATCTCACGGTGCAACGGAGATGGAAACAGCATTTTGTGAATGTCACGCCGGATGCGGCGGTCATATTCACCCAGAACTGATGCTGGTCGAGATTGTTGATGAAAACGACAACTTATTGCCGCCCGGTGAACCGGGAGAAGTTGTGGTCACCCCGTTGGGAGTCGAAGGATTTCCTCTCCTACGATTTAAAACCGGCGATGTTGCACGCCTTTACAACGGAAAATGTACATGTGGCTGGCCCACACCACGGCTTGGGCCGGTGGAAGGTCGCTTGGCACAAAGGTTAAAATACCGAGGAACTACTCTTTATCCTGAAACCATTTTTCAGGTTTTACAGGAAATTGACCCATCCCTCGCATCCTACATTGAAGTACGTGCTTCCCATGACCTTTCCGATGAAGTAAAGGTAGTAATTGGGATTCCGGAACCGGAACTCTTTGATCGCCAAAAAATTTCGGACCTCTTACAGGCTCGCCTCCGGGTTATACCGGAAATTCATGTTCGAGCCAAAACCGACGTTGTCGAAACCATGCACAGTGCAGGTGGAACCAAATTAAAACGGTTTTTTGATCTGCGAAACGGAAATACATCATGAAATGTTTTGGAGAACACTGGGGACTCGAATTTTCTCCAGAGGAAATATCCGCGTCCAGAGATCGCCAGGGTCTTTTATCATTAGAGCTGGAGCTTTCTCGAGCCTGCAACCTCCGTTGTCTGTATTGTTATGCGGAATCAGGCACCCCTCCCGAGAATGAACTGACCCTCGACGAAATATATAATATTATTGATCAGGCCATTGAGCTTGGGGCCAGAAAAATAATCATTCTTGGTGGTGGAGAGCCATTGCTCTACCCAGATCTTTTCCCTGTTATTGATGCTATTCAAAGCAAAGGGGCAAGCGCCGACCTCTTTACAAACGGCATGTTCATTACTCCTGAAAAGGCCCAGGCTCTTTATGACCGTGGAGTATCCGTGGTCATAAAAATGAACAGCCGAAAGGCTGAGGTACAAGATTATCTGGCCGGCCGTGAAGGCGCCTTTGAGGCAATCGAAAAAGGCTTGTCTCATTTGAAAGCAGCCGGGTACCCGGACAAGGATCACACCCTTGGCGTAGAAACCATTGTTTGCCAACAAAATTATGATGAACTTCCAGATCTGTGGCGTTGGGCGAGAAAACAATCCATTATTCCTTATGTAGAAATGATGACTCTGCAGGGAAGAGCCAAAGCAAATCCCGACCTTGAAGTACCCAGTCATGAAGTCATGAAACTTTTTGAAGTACTATCCAACATAGATCGTGATGAATTCGGCAATAACTGGACGCCCCACCCTCCCCTGGCCGCCTCACAATGTGCCCGCCATGAGTACTCATGTACTGTGACCTCCACCGGCGAAATTAACCCTTGTCCGGGAGTTTCAGTAACTGTTGGTAATATTCGAGAACAAAGTTTAGCCGAGATTATCAAGACAAGCCCGGTTATCCAGGATCTTCGCAGTATTCGTGAAAGGATAAAAGGACCGTGCTTTGAGTGCGATCATGGTTTTTATTGTTACGGTTGTCGCGGTCATGCCTTTCAAGTCACCGGTGACTACCTGGCCTCGGACCCAACGTGCTGGTTGCAAAAATAAAAATTATACATTCGTAATTCATGTATGAATATCTTACTCGTTAATCCTCCCAATAGCGGACGTTCCATTCCGGAAGACCGCTATGGAATCGATTCACTTAAACAGATTTTCCGCGGTGAACCGCTGGCACTGGAGGTTTTAGCAGGTAACCTAGATGGACATTCGGTGAGTATATCAGACCTCAAAGCCGATACTGCCTCATTGGATAAAGCATTGGCCACATCCACTCCGGATGTGGTTGGATTCACTGGTGTTACCTGTGAAGCTAATTCTGTCCTTTCTTTGGCCCGATCTGTCAAAGAAAAAACAAAGGCCATTGTCGTAGTGGGTGGTATTCACGCCAGCAACGATCCATTTTTCTTTAATGTTGAAGAGATTGATTTTATTGCTGTGGGGCTGGCAAAGGCGAGCTTCAGACAACTTATTTCTGCAATTGAAAAAGGCGAGTTTCCCACAGACATCCCGGGAATCATAAAAACTTCACCTGGCACCACACCTCATTGGTTGCCAAGGCGCTACAGTGAAGAGGATCTGGTCGATAATAAACCACCCCGTTACGACCTGGTAAAATCATACCGGGACATGTACACTCTCTCTTCTTTGAATATTAAAATGGGATTTGTCGCTACGGCATTTGGTTGTCCGTTTAATTGTAATTTTTGCTGCATTGGAGCCCTTACCGATGGTGGTTATCTAACCCATACACTCGACTCCATAATACGGGATATCAGGACCTTGGACGATATTCAGGTTATTCGGCTACTTGATGCCAACACCTTCGGAAATCCAAAACATGCAGAACTCTTAGCAAATAGAATCGCCGGGGAAGGCATTAATAAACAATTCCTGGTGGATGTACGGTCCGATACGGTGGTAGATTATCCGGAACTCATGAAGCAATGGAAGGATATAGGCTTGCGGGCCGCAATTATCGGATTCGAAGAGATTTCCGATCATGGATTGGCAGCAATGAATAAATCAAACCGGGCTGACAATAACACAGAGGCCATCCGCATTTTACACGATCTCGGCATTACCATTGTAGGCGATTTCATCGTTTCACCGGAATATGAAGAAAAAGAGTTTACCGCTCTCACCGACTATATTGACGCCAATAACATTGACCTTCCCATGATAACCGTTATGACACCATTGCCCGGCACGGCATTACATAATAAGATGCAAAATATTATTACTATTAAAGATTTAGATTATTATACTTTGACCAATGCTGTTACTCCAACCCGCCTGCCGGAAGAAGAATTCTACCGCCATTATGCTGAATTAATTCGCCACTGCCATACCGGGGCGAAATTGTAGAGAGAGATTAAAGAATGCCAAGGGACGTTTTTATTACTGATATAGCCGCCTTTCTTCCAAATGATCCGGTGGACAATGAAAACATAGAAAAGGTGCTGGGTATGGTGGGGCATACTCCTTCGCGCACCAAGAAGATCATCCTTCGGAACAACGGCATCAAACAACGATATTATGCCATTGATCCTGAGAATGGAAAGACCACCCACACCAATGCGCAACTTTCAGCAGAGGCTGTTAAACGCCTCCAGCCCAACGATGATTTCTCGTTTGACACCATACAATGTCTCTGTTGCGGAACGGCTTCGCCAGACCAATTACTTCCAGGACATGGTTCCATGGTGCATGGAGAACTGGGCTCTCTGCCATGTGAAGTTATCAGTACAGCGGGTGTGTGTCTATCCGGTGCTTCATCTCTTAAATATGCCTATATGAGTGTTGCTTCCGGTAACACTGAAAATGCTGTGGCAACTGGTTCGGACACCGCTTCTTCCTTTATCAATTCAAGGAACTGCGCCCCCAACGCTGCACATAATGCAGCAGACCTGGAGCAACAACCGGGGCTGGCATTTGAGTCCGACTTTCTTCGTTGGATGCTGTCAGATGGTGCAGGGGCCGCCTTTTTGAGCTCCCAAAAACCTGAGAGCGCATTATCACTACGTATTGACTGGATAGAGCTTCTTTCCCATGCTGGAAGCATGGAGACCTGTATGTATGCTGGTGGTAAAAAGAAAGAAGATGGCACACTCACTGGTTGGCGAGAAGCCCCTTCACCGGAAGCTGCAGTAGATGAAGGTTTTATGCTTATTAAGCAAGATGCACGATTATTGAACCGAGAAATCATTTCAACTATGGTAGACAGGACATTTCCCGGTATTATGGAAAAAAGGAACATCTCACCAGATGATATAACCTGGTTCCTTCCCCATTATTCCTCTGAGTATTTCCGCAAGGAACTCTTTGACCACTTTGAAAAAATTGGTTTCCCCATCCCATTTGATAAATGGTTTACCAATCTCACCACCAAAGGGAACACCGGGGCAGCTTCCATATACATAATCCTGGAAGAACTCTTTCATTCAGGCCGGCTGAAAGAAGGCGACCGCCTTCTGTGTTTTATCCCAGAAAGCGGCCGATTCTCAATTGGTTACGCCTTACTCAGCGTGGTGTAAAAAGCTTCTTATTATTTAATATCGTCCCGCCACATAAAGTTCAATTCCACCAGACGATCCGAAAGAATTTTGGCTAAATTACGCATGATGATGAATCCAATCCTGGGCGTCTGCTCAAATAACTCAAATAAATTATTTCTATCAACCATGAGAACCGTTGCGGTTTCAGAATATACTTCTACTTGAGCTGATCGTCGATTAGCCCCCAAAAGACCCATTTCGCCAAAAATATCACCACCCTTTAACACGGCCAAACGCTTATGATTTTTCTTGTCTTGCTGTCCAGGTGATGCTTCAACACCGATCTTCACTAATCCTTCAAGGATGACGAAAAAAGAAGCATCCATCGTTGGACTGTCGGCCTCAATTAACTTTTCCCCATCTCGAACAATATGTTCCTGACCCAAAGCCAATACAGCATTAAGTTCTTCTTCTGAAAGACCTTCGAAGACTCTAAAACTCAGTAACTTTTCATTATCCGCCATGGGACCATCCTCCAGAAAAAAGGGTGTTCATTCACAACCATAAGAATAGCTTATCACAATAAACCCAAGACCTCAAAATGGAGATGTCTAAACCATTTTATTGATTAACTCAGTAATCATTTTTAAATTGATCGGTTTTGTAATGTAATCATTCATACCTGCTTCAAGACATTTTTCACGATCTCCTTTCATGGCATTAGCAGTCATTGCGACGATGGGAATATCTTTGTATTTCCCAGTTGAAGCGCGGATTTCCCTGGTAGTCTCATAGCCATTCAATACCGGCATTTGGCAATCCATAAATACGAGATCATATCTATTTTGTTCAAGCTCACTCAATGCTTCAGCACCGTTATTTACAGCTTTCACCCAACATCCCAATTTTTCCAACATTTTGAGAGCTAACATCTGGTTTACCGGATTATCCTCAACTATCAGAATGCGAATACCGTGCCTTTTTGATTCAGCAAGTGTATGCCGAGTAATAATTTTACCCGATTTACCACCGGCAACCATTTTGCTCATTCCCAACACTGAGAGTAAACAATTATATAAAGTGGACTGTTTTACCGGTTTGGCCAGAAAGGCGGCGAAACCTATGGTCTCAAAGCGAGCAGCATCACCCCTTTCACCTATGGAACTCACCATAATCAGAGGTAAATCACGCAGCTTTTCATCTGCTTTCACTTGTTTGCCAAGTGTGGCGCCATCCATCTTAGGCATTTGCATGTCAACAAATGCCGCCTCAAATGGATCTCCCTCATTGACGGCCTGGCGAACTTTTTGCAGAAACTCCTCTCCACCACTTGCCTCTTCATATTTGCACCCCCATGCCTCAAGCTGTTTTGAGAATACGAGACGGTTAGTGGCATTATCATCAACGAAAATAATATGTCTACCTTGTAGTTCTTCGGCTGGTAACATGGGAGTAAAATGTTTTTTCAAAACAGGAGTATCGAAGACAACGGTAAACCAAAATGTTGATCCCTTGCCAAGTTCGCTCTCAACTCCTATTTCCCCCCCCATTAATTCTGCTAGTTTTTTAGCAATAGAAAGGCCTAAGCCGGTACCACCATATTCTCGAGTGGTGGACGCGTCTGCCTGGGTAAAGGAATCAAACAGGCTGTCCTTTTTATCATCAGGAATCCCTACCCCGGTATCCCTGACCTTAAACATAAGTTGTATACCTTTTTCGCCTTCCTCAATAAGGGTAACATGAATTACAATTTCACCCACCTTGGTGAATTTTAATGCATTGCCCACCATATTAGTTAATATCTGCCGCAATCTTCCAGGATCACCTCGCAGGAATCCCGGCACATCCGGCTCAATGAGGCAGATAAACTCTATACCTTTTTTCTGTGCTTTATAAGCCATGAGGTCGGAAAAATCATCCAGCGTTGTTCGAAGGCTGAATTCGATGTTCTCCAAATCAAGTTTACCTGCCTCAATTTTTGAAAAATCCAACACATCATTAATAAGGGCCAATAGTGCTTCCGCACTGCTACTCACGACCTCTGCATATTTACGTTGTTCGGGATTTAATTCAGTATCAAGCAGGAGCTCATTCATACCAATCACCCCATTCATCGGAGTACGAATTTCATGGCTCATATTGGCTACAAATTGACTTTTCGCCTTGGTAGAGGCACCAGCTTTCCGACAGGCATTCGCAAGCTCTGTGTTTTTTTGGTCCATTTCAGACGAATTTTTCTGCACCATGCGTACCACAGAATAACCAACCCAACCGGTAAGTAACATGCCGCATAACATAGAAAACCAGGTGGTATATCTTGTTTTCCCCAAAATTATCCACATTTTTTCAAGAAGAGTCGCTTGAACATCTTTCTGAAGATAATCTATCAAGCGATGGGATGAAGTGGTCATCAAAGGGGCATGCACACCTTCCAGGTCACCTAATAAATCACGATATTCTCTTTGGGCCTCACGGTATTTTGAGCCAGCAAGCTCTCGCAAACCATTGAAAAATAGGCCTAACGTTTTTAAGTCTGCTTCGGCTTCAATAAGAATATTCTCAGCAGCCTCATATTCGCCAAAATGCATAGTCTCGTCAATTAAGGCCGCATACTGGTGTAATTTCATATGGAGTGGAACTATCTCCGTAAAGACTTCGGCAAGATCAGAATCCTCAAAAACTTGCTTGCTGTGCCATCTTGTCAACCCACATTGCTGAAAGTCCATACCACCCGCCAGCCGCTGCTTTTGACGAATGGCTTCACCAATGTATCTGATAAAATGAAAATGATCTAACTCCCGTTCGGTCAGCACATCAGGTAAAGGACGTAACTCACCCCGATATTCGGTTAAATAAATCAACATTCTTTGCCGAATTGGGATAAAATTACCAAGGACTCTGTAGAATTCTTCGCCATAACTTCCCCAATTTCGCGCAAGCACCTTAATTGCCTCAGTGTCGGCTGCTTCTCCAATGTTGAGATAAAGAGAATTAAAGTCAGCCTGGAGGTCTTGTAACTCCTTCTGAAGATCGGCGAGATCACTTTTTCGGGCAATTTGAATTTTGCGGGTGAGCAGCGTACCTTGCAATACATTATCGTTGCCATCCCTGGCAAGCTTAACAAGATCGTGGGCGTTAATGAGGTCTTGCACAGCTCCTTCGCTATGAAGCATGCTTTTTAGACCAACAAGACCGAGTAAGGGAAATATTCCTAGAAGAACGAGAAAAGCAAAAATCAACTTTCTTTGCAATGAGACTCGAGAGTTTTCCAAATCAAAAGTCCTCTCAATGTAATGTAAAGCAAGATATGCGAATTCCAGACGATCCCGACCACCCATTCCATTTGATTCCGGCCACTGA
>CAYUCH010000065.1:0-20074 GCA_964443295.1 uncultured Desulfobulbia bacterium
TCCACTTAAAGGAAGGTAGATCCTGTCCAAACAAACCAGGCCACCTCTCTATTGGCCCCGTTTTATTATCTTGTTCATGTATATCACCATGCTTTTTGTCTATTACATCCTGGCCAGAAATGAAGAGTGGCGCATGAAGATTGAGGTGCCGGATATCTACGAAGCATATATGAAGGACACCCCTATGTTTATACCCGGTGAGCCGGGAGGAAAGATTTTTCAGAGTTTATTTGGTTGGATTAAACCTAAGGCGATGGGGATTTTTACAGCATATGTTGTTTCCCTTGTTCTGGCTATGTCTGTAGCGGCTGGCGTGCGAAACTATACGGTGAGCCAGTTGCCGGTGGTATCAGAAAAAGACATGACTTTGCTTTCTGTTTTTCCCCGTGAAGAGTGGGAGTTGAAGGAGCTTTATGACACTCTTAACTCCTCAGCCAGGGTGAAGCCTCTACTGGAGGAGATACAACCCAATCTCGCTTATATTTTTCCAGGGGATTATTTTCTTACAGCCATTGTTACAGATGAAGACCGACGCTTTTCCGATGATATCATTGAGCGCTTCCCCGAAGTCATTGAATGGCATGAGCATAAATTTCGCGGTGGTTTGGGGAAATTTTTCAAGATTTTTTATAATTTCGTCAGCACACTGGGGAACCTTGAAACAGATTATGATGTAGAACGGTTTGTTTTTGTGCGGGTTACTGATCCACTGGGCACCCCAGTACCCCAGGAGTATCTCTTTGCCACCGGTATGAGAAGAAGAGCGGTGCTGATTGTAGATGTGGATTCTTATTCGGAAGAAATAATTACTGTTATTCAACCATCTGGTTCCCATAAATGGGGAACCATGCCCATGCCGACTTTTTAAATGGGCTTGTAGCGGCCAGTTATACGTATTCAGCTTTGGATAAAACTGAATATAGAATTGGTATGCACATGACAACGACCGGTGTCATGTGCATACCAATTCAGGTATCATGAACTTGGCATTTTATCTCTTGTCCGAGGGTGGCAGCATCCACGGAGTGCAGTGTCAACCAATACCGTAACTGCCGTGGGCATGGAAGACGCCCTGAAAATTTATTACCACGCGGCAGTGAATAAGTTTACAAGTACTACGAATTTCTCCAATGCAAGAACCCTACTTGCCGATTCGGCAGAATCCCTTTTTGGTGAATGTTCCGATGAGTGGCAGGCAGTCCATGAGTCTTTTGATGCGGTGAATGTGCCGGGCGACTGGTCAACCTGCGACGGCGATCCCGATCCTCCGGTGGACCCACCTCCAGGTGGTGGCGACAACGTGGCCTTGGGGGCAGATGCGGAAGCATCTACAACCTATAATTCATCCTACAGTGCTTCTCGCCTCACCGATGGTGATGACTCAAAAGAGTGGGTCAGCAAATCCGTATGGCAGACTGGTAAGTATCAATGGGTGAAGATTGAGTTCGCATCCTCGCAATCCATCAGTGAAGTTACTGTCAAATGGAGAAATAACTATTATCCGAAGCAGTATAAGATACATATTTCAAATGGCAGTAATTGGGTTCAAAAGGTATTCAAGAGCAAGAGTTCCGCTGGAACAACGACGGATAGTTTTGACACAACCTCCACACATGAGGTCTTAATTGAAATGAATTATGCCAAGTCGAGCTATTACGCAATTAATGAGGTGGAAATTAAATAAAACAATAGCTCTTATAGAAATAAAAAATGCCCCGGTGGAAAGACCGGGGCATTTTTTTCAAAAGACCAATGGGAGGGCTTATTTCCCAAGCAAAACAGTAACAGTCTCTATAAATTCGCTGCTGATCAAAGGTTTCTCAAAAATATGTTCTACCCCAAGGGCTTTGACAGTCAGTAGATGAGTATCCCCTGTGTTCATGCTTCCTCCCGAGACGGCAATTATGGGAGTGGTAGATTTAATCCTGTTTAACTCCATAATGACTTCAATCCCATCCTGGGCAGGCATAAGAATATCCGTAACAATGAGGTCGGGTGAATTTTTATGGTATTTTCTCAGACCTTCTTCACCATCTTTCGCTTCAATAACGTTATGACCCTGCTCGATGAGGAGTTCACGTACCATCGACCGGAAATAATCGTCATCATCGATTACAAGTATCTTGGACAATGTGGACCTTCCTTTCCCCATAATCTCGGAATTAATAACATCAGCCAACACCACCGGAGGTTGTGTGGTTATTTACCTGTCTTCAAGGTAAATAAATAAACACTCTGTTTTCAGGATATACTTTTGTGTTTTTTCATCCAAGTTTTATCCGACACAAGAGATAAAAAGCGGCTCTTACGAAGTCAAGATACCGATCATCTCCCGGGCGGCATTTGACAGGGTGCGGTTGGCATGGTGGACAATGCCAAGTGAGCGGCTGGGATTTATTTCAGCAACTTCCAGAGGCACTAAATCTTCATCAATCATGGTGACCGGCAGGACGCTCCAGCCCAGCCCGACATTCACCAACATCTTGATGGTCTCCAGGTAGTTGGTTGAGAGTTTTATCTTCAATGAGACACCTTGTTTGTCAAATTCTTCATCAATGATTTCACGGGTATAAGTATTACGGCCAGTGAGTACTGCAGGGTGCTCAGCCAGGATGTTCACCGCCAGGGTCTGATTTTTTTTCCCTGCCAGGGGATGGCTGCGGCCTGTAACTATCTTGAGGGGATCCTCCCACACCGGAACCAATACAAGATTGGGCAGCGGTGTGGTGGGGATAGTGGTAATGGCCATTTCCAAATCGCCTTTTTCAACTGCCAGGCAAGCGGTTTCCGAATCAAGAAATTGCATATCCAATTCTACATCGGGAAATGAATTGCTGAATTTGCGCAATATAGGGGGGAGCCGATGTAATCCAATATGGTGACTGGTTCCCAGGGAGAGGCGGCCGGCAACCTTACCTGCCAGGTTGATAACAGCCCGACGGGTATCATCAAGTTCCAAAAGGATATTTTTTGCTCGTGGGTATAGTTCCTTGCCTGCTTCGGTCAACAGTATTTTCCTGCCGATTCTGTCGAAAAGCCGTGAACCGAGTTCTTCTTCCAAAGCTGCGATCCTTTTGCTTATCGCCGGTTGAGTCAAATAGAGGTTGTCGGCGGCCTTGGAAAAACTCTGAGTGTCAGCCACTGTCACAAAAGTGAGGATAGATAAGGTGTCCATGGTATTCCTTCTCGTAATGGTTTGTATGATTATTATGAATTTGAGTAATGACTGTCAAGGTATTATTGTAGCGATCGGTAGAGGAAATAGTATCAGACCTGAAAGAGGTCCTGAGAAGGTATAAATAGTTTTTGCGAGGTTGGTTATGTCAAAGAAGATACTCATTTTGCCCGGTGATGGAATTGGTCCAGAGGTTGTGGCCGAAGCACTGAAAGTAATTGATTGCTTGCAGAAAGATTTTGGTCTTGAGTGTGAGATCCAAGAAGCCATGGTTGGTGGTTGCGCGTATGATGTCCATGGCAGCCCTTTACCTGAAGAAACAATGGATATGGCCAAAGAGGCTGATGCCATGCTTCTGGGTGCGGTTGGCGGGCCCAAATGGGAGCCGCTGGATATATCTGTGCGCCCTGAGAAAGGACTTCTGCAATTGCGTTCTGGCCTTGGTCTGTTTGCCAATTTGAGACCAGCCATATGCTATCCTGCCCTTGCCGAACAGTCACCTTTGAAGAAAGAGCTGGTGGATGGCCTGGACATCATGATGGTTCGTGAGCTCACCGGTGGTATTTATTTTGGCCAGCCCAGAGGGGTCGAAACCCTGGAGAACGGTGAGCGCCAGGGCGTGAACACCTTGGTTTACAAAGAATCTGAAATTGAGCGAATCGGGCGTTTGGCTTTTGAAATTGCCCAAAAACGTGACAAGCGCGTAACATCTGTGGACAAGGCCAATGTTTTGGAGTGCACTGAACTCTGGCGGGAAGTAATGGAGGAAATTTCCAATGATTATCCAGATGTGGAATTGAACCATATATATGTCGATAACGCTGCCATGCAGTTGGTCTGTGCGCCGAAGCAATTTGACGTCATGGTGACCACCAATATGTTCGGCGATATTCTGTCGGATTGTGTTTCTGTTGCCACAGGTTCAATCGGTATGTTGCCTTCTGCTTCCCTGGATGCTGATGGAAAGGGAATGTATGAACCCATCCATGGTTCTGCCCCCGACATTGCCGGCCAAGGCATCGCCAATCCCCTGGCTACCATTCTCTCTGTTGCCATGATGCTCAGGTATTCATTGTCGTCACCAGAGCTTGCCGAGTATGTCGAACAGGCAGTGGACAGTGTGTTAGAGGCTGGATATCGCACCGGTGATATTGCCTCTGCTGGCTGTAAACAAGTGGGAACTGCAGAAATGGGGGACGCAGTAGTTGCCGCCCTTAGTGAGCAAAAACTAAAGAAAGTTTCTTGATTTCCTGCCTGATTTTTTGAAATAACCGTATTACATGCCTTCTGCAAGGCATGTAATACGGATCATCTCCTTGCCTGTCTGATTTTTACGAGTATACTGAGCTTTACTGTATATATCGTCACCATTAACTCTATAGATAGGCGACCATGGGTTTTTTCTCAGAACGCAATTTTTCTATAAGAACAGCACTATTTTTCTTGATTGCTGTTTTTGTTGCGGAAATTGTCGTGGTGATGGTTTCTGCCAATATCATTTGGCCATCCCGTTTGGTTGAAGCCCTGGTACATGTTGCTGTTTTACTTCTTGTTCTGCTCCCTGTTTTTTACTTTTTGATACTCCGCCCCCTTTCATTGAAATATCGGCAGCAGCAACAGACCGAATCAAAGCTGCGCTTTTCCGAAGAAAGGTTTGCGGCCATTGCCGATGCATCACCTGACATGATTGTCCTTTATAATCGGACCGGTTGTATATTGTATGCCAATCCTGCGCTTGAGAAGATGCTGGGCTTTTCCTCGGATACTGTCGAAGGGAAACATGCCAGTCGGTTTATCCACCAGGATGACTGGGATGATGTTGAGAAAATTCTTCGAGCTCTCCAAGGCGGTTCGGATCCTCAGTCATTAATTCTTCGCCTCCTTACCATTGACAACAGAGTCTGCACCGTGGAGGCCTGTGGTTTTGCCATAGGCAAAGGGAAAAAGCGATTAATTGGCACTATTCTACGAGATATTACGAACCGGAAAATAATGGAACAGGAGATGGGGGAATACAGAGATCTCCTGGAAAAACTCCTGACAGAACGGACCGATCACCTTGAAAAACTATTGGATTTTTCCGAGCATTTGACCAGTAGTACCGATCCCAAGGTGCTTATGCGGCAGTGCACCCAGTTCACCAAGGATCTATTGGGTCTGGATTTTTCTACTTTGATGGTCTTGTCCGATGACGGCGATAGTATAATTGTGCGTGATACCATCGGCTTTCCGGAGGAAATGATTGATTCGTTTACCCTTCTTAGGGGGCAGGGCCTTTCGACTTGGGTCGTGGAGCAAAAAATACCGGCTTCAGTACTCGATTTTTCAATGGAGAGTCGTTTTGAGGTGCCGGCCATTGTAACAGAGGAAGGAATATCCTCTGCCATTTGTGTGCCAATGCTCATTGCCAATGAAGTGTTTGGTGTACTCATTGGCCACACCTTTGCAAAACGTGAATTTGAAGTATGGGAGTCTACCCTGTATCAGAATTTTGCCAATCAGGCCGCCATTGCCCTGGATAATGCAAAGCATCTGAAAGGTCTGGAAGATTCTGAGAAAAAATTCAGATCTTTTTTTGAAAATATCAACGACCCTCTCTATTTATTCAGTCTTGAGGGCCGGATTCTGGAGGTCAACAGGCCGGCCTGCGAACTTATGGGGTATACCAGACGGGAATTGCTGCAAATGACAGCAAATGAGCTTGTGGCGCCGGAAAAGGTTGATTTGATTCCAGCCAGAATTGAGATTCTTAAAAATGCCAAGCAGTCTATTTTTGATACTGCCCACAGGACCAAGGATGGTGATACAATTCCCGTTGAGCTTAATTGCCGGCTTATTGACTTTGAGGGTAAATCTGCAATCATCGGCGTAGCCCGGGATATTCGAGCCCGGCAGCGGGCAGAAGAGGCATTGCGTGAAAGTGAAGAAAGGTATCGGGATCTTTTTGAGAATGCTTCTGACCTCATTCAGATAGTCCGTCCTGATGGCCAGTTTCTTTATGTTAATCGGGCTTGGCGTGATACTCTTGGATATTCTGAAGAAGAAGTGCAGGAACTTGGTATTTTTGATGTCATTGATGAGCAGGGTCAAGATCATTGCGAAGATACCTTTCACAGGGTGTTGGTAGAAGGTAAGGTTGATCATATTGAAACGTCCTTTACTGCCAAGGATGGCAGGAAGATTCTTGTGGAGGGAGCAGCAACCTGCAGATACGAAAATGGGCATCCAGAGTCTACCCGTTGTATTTTCAGGGACGTGACGGAAAAAAGACAGCTTGAACTTGAGCATCAGAAAACAGAGAAGTTAGAATCAATTGGTGTCTTGGCAGGTGGTATTGCCCATGATTTCAACAACTTGCTTACTGCCATTATTGGAAATATATCTTTGGCTAAATTACAAATTCCAACAGATGATCCTGTTTATGAAAGGTTGGATGAGTGCGAAAAGGCATCTCACCGCGCCAAGGACCTTACCAGTCAGCTGTTGACTTTTTCAAAGGGTGGCGCACCCATAACTACAACTTCTTCTATTGCCGGTCTGATTAAAGATAGTGCTTCATTTATGTTGGCAGGGTCAAAGTCAACCTGCTTTTATGACTTGTCCGAAGATCTGTGTCGGGTGCAAATCGACGCAGGCCAGATCAGTCAGGTTATTCAGAATCTTGTCAAAAATGCTGAGCAGGCCATGCCCCAAGGTGGCAGTATCCATATTAAGGCAGAAAATATTGTTGTTGGTGTGGAAGAGATGCTGCGGGTTTCTCTGGAACAAGGGAAATATGTTAAACTCTGTGTACAAGATAGCGGGCCAGGTATACCACCAGACAAATTGTCAATGATATTTGATCCTTATTTTACCACCAAATCGGCGGGCAGCGGTCTGGGTTTGGCCATCGCCTTTTCGGTTATGAAACGACATAATGGCCTCATTACGGTTGATTCTCCTGAGGGACAAGGCGCCACTTTCTGCCTCTACTTACCGGCTGAGGATGAAGTTAATCCAGTGGTTGAACTTGACCAAACAGTGAAATCTGGTCAGGGGAAGGGAAGAATTTTGGTGATGGATGATGAAGAGGTCGTTTGCCTGGTGGCTAATAGAATGCTTGGCCATTTAGGATATGAGGTGGAAACTGCTGCAGACGGCGATGAGACCATAAAACTATATCTCCAGGCCCAAGAGGACAAGCAGCCTTTTGATGCTGTGATTATGGATTTGACTATCCCCGGTGGAATGGGAGGAGAAGAGACCGTCAAGAACCTTCTTGAAAAAGATCCAAATGTAAAGGCTATAGTGTCAAGTGGCTATGCCAATGATCCCATTATGGCAAATTTTCGTGATTATGGTTTCATAGCGGTTGCCCCGAAGCCATATAAAATGCAAGACCTTGCTGATGTGATGAAAATAGTAGTTGAGAAAGCATGATACTTCTCTGAAAATGCCTGGAATACAATGGAATATTCTTTCAGATTTAAACCATTTCAAATTACGCAACTAGCAGGTGGCGCTCTGCCATATTTTTGGTAGAATAATATAAGACATCCTTCCAGAACCTGGATGATATATTTGATTGGATAAGGCTCATTTCAATAATGAGCGGAGTAATGAGATGAATGTCGAACAAATTTATATTGAAGACGTTGAAAAGCTGGCACCGTGCCCCCAGATTGCTCTTGACGTAATGAATATTGCCAATGAGCCTGATTGTGATGTGCGGAAGATGTCCGCCAAAATAGAGCAAGACCCAAGCCTGATGGCAGCTATGTTACGTTTTGCCAATTCCGCCTATTTTGGACACATGAAAAAGATATATTCTATTAATGATATTGTTGTGCGTTTGGGTATGGAGGCAGTAAAACTCATCGCCATAGCCAGTGCATCCGCCGGTCTATTAAAAGCCAGCCAGGAGGCATATGGTCTTGATACCGGCCACCTGACACGACATTCGTTTGGGGTTGCGGTGTTGGCATCCATCATGGGGCGTTATGCCAAGGCCCGGGAGCTTGATGCACTGTTTACTTCTGCTCTTCTCCACGATGTGGGCAAGATTATTTTGAACAAACCATTGCAGCAGGCCCGTTTTGATCGAGAGGATTCTGAAGGCGCGCCTCCCACCTATCTTGAATTGGAACACCGGCTTCTCCATACCGACCATGCCAGGGTAGGCATGCTTCTCCTTAAAAAATGGGGACTACCTGATAAAATTACCGTTCCCGTTGGTCTGCACCACACACCAGATCATCCCAGATCAAAATTTCTGTTCTGCCGGATAATTTTTCTTTCTAATTTCCTGGTGGAATCCGTTGGTATTCACTCTGTGGACCCCAATGACTTTAATTTTGACATTCAGGCATACGGGGAATTGCGTGACGATGAGTTTCCCGGTATCCCAGGTTTTGATGAAAACATGGAAGAGATCATGGAAGAATTCCATGATAAGTATAAAGAGTTGGTCAATACCTTTGTGTTATAATAGGGTTCTAGGGTGACCTCATCACGGTCGATCAAATACTCTTCTGACCAAACGGACCAGGTCACTCATTATCACCGGTTTGGGCATATACTCAATTTCCAAGGCCTCGGCCTTCTGTTTATTTAAAAATTCACTGAAACCACTGCAGAGAATAACCGGCAGGCCTGGCCGTAATTCCCGTGTCCGGCTGATGAGTTCTATGCCATTCATGTAAGGCATGGCCATGTCAGTAATAAGCATGTCATACCTGTTCGGATTTTTTTCAAATTCCTGTAGAGCCTCTACACCATTGGAAAAAGCATCCAGGGAATAACCGTATTTGGGGAGAACTTCCTGGGCTATGGCCACGAGTTTTTCTTCATCATCCACAAACATTATTCGCTCACTACCCTGAGCCACAGGGGCCCTCTCTTTACCCTGCTGAGAATCTTCCATGCCTTTGGTGGATACCGGCAGGTATACCTGAAATGTTGTTCCTGTTCCCATCTCACTATAGACCGAAATACTGCCGCCATGGCTTTGAACAATGCCGTGGACCACGGCGAGGCCGAGACCGGTTCCTTCACCTACTTCTTTGGTGGTAAAATAGGGCTCAAAGATTTTTTGTCGGGTCTCTTCATCTATACCAATGCCGGTATCGGCGATTTCCAGACGGAGATAAGTGCCCGGTGAAAAATCCTGTCCAAGGATGACATCCTCTTCTTTGATATCTATTTCGTGCAGGCCAACACTTAAGGTGCCGCCTGTGTCACGCATGGCATGGTAGGCATTGGTGCAGAGGTTCATGACGATTTGGTGGATCTGAGTGGGATCAGCTATAACCATTGCATCGGTGGTGGCGTCCAATGTGACATCAATGGTGGTGGGGATGGTGTTGCGGATCAGTTACAAGGCCTCTTTGACAACCAACGACACCTGGAGTGGCTGCATCTCCTGTTCGGTTCTGCGGCTGAAAGTGAGGATCTGCTTGACCAGGTCCTTGGCCCGTTTGGCTGCGTTAAATACTTCCTGTAAATCCCTTTCGAGTTTGTCTCTTTTATCAAGGTGAATGGTTGCGAGTTCGTTATACCCAAAAATTGCACCTAAGATATTGTTGAAATCATGGGCAATGCCACCGGCCAGGGTGCCGATGGCCTCCATCTTCTGGGCCTGGCGCAGCTCGGATTCCATCTTTTTGCGTTGGCCCAGATCCTGGAAGGAAAGAATGACATAGTCCTGGTCTTTGTATTGGAGATAATTAGCATTGGCCAGAGCGGGAAAAGTGCTACCATCTTTTTTTCGAAAGGAAAGCTCCAGTTCCAGATGCTTTTCTTTTAAAAGAATCGGGAAATAGGTGTCCCAGTATTCGGTTTTCCCTTCGGGATGCAGTAAGCCAGGAGGATGGGCAAGGATCTCTTCTTTTGAGTAACCCAAGAGATTGCAAGCTGAATCATTGGTATAGATGACCTTGTCGTCAAGGGTTAACCAGACCGTGGGGGTGGCGCTGTAATCCACGGTATGCTGGGTGAGTTGCAGAGATTCCTGTTCTTCCATGCGTTCGGTGATATCAAGCCATGAGCCGATGATTTCCTTGGGTGCGCCTTGGGCATCTTTAACCAAAACAGCTTCATCATGAAGCCAGCGGTATGTCCCATCTTGCCTTTGCCATCTGTAATCAATGGATATGGTCCCGTTTTCAACTATTGTGTCAAATTCTTCCAGGGCCATGGCCCGGTCGTCGGGGTGCAATCGATCGGCCCAGAGGTTGATATCCGCCGTAAATTGTTCAGGAGTAAAACCGGATATTCTTTCAATCTGTTCACTGACCCAGGTGCCACCATAGGTGTCAAAGGGCTGGGCAACATAATAGGCCATGGGCAGGGTGCGGAGGATGAGGGCCTGCTGCTCTTCTTTCTTATGGAGTTCCTGCTGGGCTGTTTTGAGATCGGTGATGTCCTGGAAGACTGCAACACCTGCAATGACCTGGTTTTCCTTACTGTATACCGGGGCGGCATTTACCATAATCCACCGTTGACTGCCGTCCTCCCGCTTGATAATGACCTCTTCGCTATGGGTCGTTTCGCCATGCAGAACAGCCTTAGACAAGGGAAGCTCTTCAGGGGGATAGGGCGTTTCTCCGTCGGTTCTGAAGACCTGCCAGTTGGCATATTGATCAATGGGAATATCGGTCAATTGCTGGTCTGTTTCTCCACGGACATTGAGAGCTTCCAGGTTCCCCATGATGATCCGGCCATCCGGTGCGTCGGCTATTACAATGCCGGCCGGGGATGCCTCAATGGCAGCCTTGAGTACATGCTGGGCCTTACGTATCTCGCTTTCTGCTTTTTTGCGCTCGGTGAGATCCCGCATTACAGCCATGAAGGCGGGTTTTTCTTCATATTCAATAATGGAAACGTCAATTTCTACGGGAACAATATGGCCGGCGGCATTGATGATCTCTATTTCATACAGGCTGGGTACATCTTCTCCGGCAGCACGTTTTTTGGCCCGTTCCATGACCAGGTCCCGATAGGGGGGGGCTACAAATTCAAAAACAAGTTTCCCAAGAAATTCCTCTTCTTTATATCCAAAAAGGTCAAGGGCTCTGGCATTGGCAAAACGCACTTTGTTGTCTTGGAATATGCAGATGACATCATTGCCCTTTTCCACCAGAGTTGCATATTGTTCCTCTGATTTTGCAAGGGCTTCTTGCCCCCGTTTTCTCATGATGGCATTGGTGAAAATTTCACCAAGCAGGGAAATTTGCCTGATAGTTTCGTCGGACCATTGGGTTTCATGGGAGACTCCAATGGAAATCATACCGCTCAATTGTCCTTCCGAGGTGAGGGGAAGGATGGCACCTGATTTATAGCCTTGGGATTCTAAATATTTTTTCTCCGCTTTTGCTTCCCTGGGCAGGGCGGTGTCGGGATCTGAAAAAATAAAGGGCTTAAGTACCTGGATTCTTTGAGAGGCCCAGGGGAATCTCTCGCTGAAATTAAATCCTTCAGGTAATGGCTCAAGGCCTTCTCCATTATAATAATGGCTTAAAATGAGTTGTCTCTGGGAGTCGACGGAGTATATGGAACACCGTGCCGCTTCCAGATAGTCATTCAGTTCTTTGAGGCCGTCTAAAATCTCCTTATCGATTTCACCTGGTGGCAGGTTGATGAACTTGGAGGAAAGACCCGCTGCCATGGATTCAAAGCGCAGGCGGCGGGCAAGCTGCTCCTCGGCTTTCTTGCGATCCGAAATGTCGCGAACTAAAGCTTGAATGACTTTTTCCCCGCCAATCTCAATACAAATCAGGTCCACCTCTGCATCAAACAACTCACCATCGGATTTTTTATGCTGCCACTCAAAACGTTGGGGGGTGCCGGCCACAGCTTCATTTATTTTTTCTATGGCCTTTTCCTTTGAGTTAATACCATCGGGTTGGACAGGTGGGGAAAACATATAGGGTGAGTTGCCAATGATATCTTTCTCTTTACAGCGGAAGAGCTCCAAGGTTTTTCGGTTACAATCGATGAAGACATCATCCCTCATTATAAAGATGGCATCACCGGCTGATTCAAAAAGGGTGGCGTAACGGACCTCTTTTTCCTGGACAATGATCTCTGTTTCTTTTTGATGGGTAATATTAATGCCAATCCCAATGAAAAAATCGAGATTTCCATCTTCTTTCAGAATGGGACTGCCATGCCATTGGACGAGAAGTTCCCTGCCGTCTTTTGTCAGAACATGATTCTCATTTACAGTGTTGCTGTGCTGTTCAATGATTTGCGACATGGTTTCAGAGAGAAGGGCGTGGTCTTTTTCGGGAACAAAAGTAGAGAGATAGTCCACGCCGACCACTTCTTCACTATTGTAACCAAGAGCTTCCAGCATGGTAGTGTTCATCATCATTACTTTTCCGTGGGCATCAATGGCCACGAAGAAGGTGGGGGACTGAGTGATTAAAGTGGAGATAAAATCCTTTTCTTTCCGAAGTTCCCGTTGCGCTTGTTTTTGCTCTGTAATATCTCTCCCTTCAGGGATGATGTAAATGATGGTCCCGTCTTCATCGGCGACAGGATTGATTGAAAAGTCTATGAAATGAACATTGTTGTCTACATCCAGATGGGTAGCTTCAAAACGGACAAACTCTCCCATTGCAGCTTGGCCGATTGCCTGTTTGAGTTGTTCTTGCAGTTCGTGGGAATGGGTCCACCATGGAGTATCCCAGAAAGGTTGATCAATGACCTCTTCTTCCCTGATGTCTATGAGGTTTAAGGCCGCCCGGTTGGCAGCCAACAATGTGCCTTTGGAGTCCAGCAGGCCGGTGAGTTGATAATGATGGTCAAAAATGGTGCGGAATTCTTTTTCAGTCAGCTTAAAAGCACCTTTGTTCCGCCCGTGTCCCATTGGAATAATCCTATGATATTTTCTAGCTATGAAAACGATAAAGAGTCATGCAGGCTAGCGCGTGTACTCTGTGTTTTGATTGCATCTCACATAGTGATCCATGCTCTTATTATGATCGTGTCATAATCGCTGGAAAAAAGTCAATCTTTGCAGGGTCAGATGGGCCTTTATTGGGTCGGTGTGAGGACAGGTCGTTTTTTAAAAGGCGTATATAATGGATCGCCTATGAGCACTTGGCGCCAGGATATATACGGGGTGCTTCGATAATACACTTCAATGAGGGGCATTTGGCCACTGAGAAGCAGTGGAAAAAAGACATCCGGTAATGGGAAAGACTGGAGATAGGGCTCCTGGACTGGTCCCAATGTGGCGGATATGCCATCCTCGATCATTCTCTTTGTCCAGACTTGGCTGCCGGACCTTCGAAGGGTTGTTGCCTCGGAACTGGCGACATGAAACCCCACCGCTCCTCTTTGCCACGTAAAGGCATCTATGTATTTTCCTAATGAATACCAGCCACAATAGAGAGCAGCCTCTGGGCAGGAGTCCGGTTGGAAGAGATCATTTTTATTATCGAAGACAACGGGGAGTGTCGTGTTTTTTAGCAAATCATAAAGGCGTTGTAAGCGTTTGTCGTACACTCCGTAGAAATTTTTATTTTTGTCATCAAGCCCGCGGGCATCAATATAAAAGGTTCCAGTCAGTCCATGCTCTTCAGCCCAAAGAGCATCATCTATCATGCGTTTGACGTCTGTGATTGATGGGCCATCAAGTCGAGCGATCATAATGGTGTTTTGACGAAATGCCTCTATGCCGGGTACCCGATCAAATTGTCCATGGAATGGATTTGGCAGCCATTTATTGATTTGATATTCACCGGCAATTAAGAGGCTGAGTTCGCTGTCCACTGCCCCAGAGGCCATGGGCTGTTTATTTTTTACTACTTGTTCTTCCCAGAAGGTCAGTTCTCCCAGTATGCCATTCACAGATCGGCTGAGAGAGGCTACCTCTTGCCTCCTTTCTGATACAACCCCTCGAAATGAATAGTGTTTTAGCTGGTCTGTGAGGATTGAGCGCATGCCCAGTAAAGGATTGTTACTATCAGTGGTCTGTTGGGGTGCAAGAGATGCTAAGCCGGTTAAACGGTAAAGTAATGATTGAACTTCTTTGAGGGTTTCCGGTTGGTAAGAGTTGCGCTGTGGCTTGGAAAAAATGCCCATGGAATTTTGAATGATCGGACGGGCATACTGGAGTAATTGTTGGGTTGTGAAGTCCTGCGGCAATTCATTATTTTCTTGTGAAGGCGTGTAGTTTGTGATGCTTGTTAATTGTTTGCAAAGGATTTGGCTAAGATGTTTCAGGTCATCCCGACGGCGCTTGTCTTCATTGTGTTCACTGGCATGAACGTCGAGAGGGGCGCCAATTTTCAATGGAACCCCATACACTGTGAGTAAAAGGGGTTTTCTTCCTTTTTGAAGTTGTGACTGCATCTCTTTCTTCAGAGGTTGAAAAATTTTATTTTCAAAAATGGACCTTGGAATAGTTTCTGTTTTGGGAAGCTCAAGACAAATGATATTCTTTTCCGGAACGTAGCGTTTTGCCGCATAATATTCAGCAATATCCCGGCTGCCGGTGAAATTGTTGTTACAGACAATCAGGATGTCGTTGCCACTAAGCGGTTGAGCACCATGAGAGCCAGGTGAGGGGGTTGCACCGGCAAGACCAGGCAGGAGTAGAAAGAAGATAAGGAGAGAGAGTGTATTCATGCAGGTGCGTTGTTCCTTTTAAAGGCGAAGGGTCAGGATATTTCCTTGAGCTAAGACGGCGTGATCCACTTTGAGACAGCGGTCCATAATAACCTTGAGTCCTGCTGCGTGAGCCTCCTGGGCTGCCTCCTCATTAACAATGCCTTCCTGCATCCAAACTGCTTTGGCCCCTATGGCAATGGCTTCTTTGACCACTGGTGGAATATCATCGGATCGCCGGAAAATATTCACCAGGTCGACTGATTTGGGTATGGCAGAAAGGGTGGGATAGCATGTCTCTCCAAGAATTTCTTGCTGGGCTGGATTGACCGGAATGATCGTAAAATTATGTTCTTTCAAATAACGGGCCACCATATTGCTTGGCCTGTTTTCTTTGGGAGAAAGCCCAACCACAGCAATGGTTTGGGTTGTAGAAAGGATTTCCTTGACTTGCTTTGTTATATTATTGTCCATGGGAATTTCCTGATATGGCTTTAAGTACAGAGTTTTACAACTCACGGGATGTGCATGTTGAATAATACAAATTTTCCCGTTTATCATAAAATTCTTTTTTCCAGATAGACACAATTTTCATTCAATGGTTCAATAACCCTGAATCCGGAACCCTGAACGTTTTTATGTTTGGAGAAATATTATGTGTCAGATGAGTGTCGTGTTTGAAAAGGATGGTAATAGTGAAACGGTTCTTAAATCTGTATCCAGGCTGGATGCCGGGCCTGAGGGTGTGGAGGTCAGCGCACTTTTTGATGAACCGAAAAAAGTACCTGGTGCATGTGTGAAGAAAATTGATTTCATGGCTGGGATTGTTACTCTGGCACCAATATCAAGCATGGAAGGAGAATAGGACATGGGACTGTCAGATAGTGAAAAAATACGCGTTATGCTTCCCCATTGGCTGGAGCATAATAAAAATCATATAACAGAATTTTCAGAGTGGCAGGGTACTGCGGCCAAAGAAGGTATGGCGGAGATAGCGGACCTGATTGGCCAAGCTGTTTCTAAAATGGGTGAAATTGATGAGCTTTTAACCGAGGCTTTGGCAAAAGCAGGAGGAGCTCTCGAAGATCACGGGCACCATCACCATCATCATTAAAGCTGAAGGCGGCAGGCGAAAGACGAAAGGATAAAACCATTCAGCCTGATCACCTCAATTTCTTTATTCTTCAGGCGTTTCGAAAGTCCGCAAATGACTGAAAGGGTCTTCTCCAGGAATTTCCGTGGCACCTGACGCTTCCACAAGCCAATATTTCTGTGGTTGGTTTTTTATGGAGTTTCGCAGCCGTTCTGATACCTGGTGCGAGTCCTCCACCAGATTGAAAAAATAGGAGTCGATTCCAAAAAAACCATCCAGGAGATGACTGGCAGTATGGAGAAGCTTACTTTGGAACCCTTGCTCCATGGTCGTTAAGTCTTTGAGGTTGCTGTATCCTTCCTGAACGATTTCATCCAAAAGTCCAGTAAGTACTGCTTGGTTCGTGGCTAGTCCCTTTTCAAGACGAGGCCAGAAGTCATCATAAGTTGCCGGAAGCGAGGCGTTTTTATTGGTTTTGATGGAAGCGTATTTTACCAGAATGGTGCGATCAAAAAATCGTTTGACCTGATGACTCGCCCCATCCCAGGTGCTCTCTGGGACTAAAAAAAGATGTTCGGTTTCAAAGCGCATGAAGAGCGTTACTCTCTGAAGCAATCCAGCTGCAAAATGTCCATGAAGCGGTTCACATGATATTCTGCCGGCAGATCAGGATTTTTAAAAGCGACCATGTCCATACCGATGTTTGCTGTGTGTTCTCTATCCACCATGGAATCTCCAATATACAGGGCTTCCCCTGCGCTCATGTCGTAATGGCGAAGAATTTTTTCCAATGCTTCTGGGTGAGGTTTGGGATTTTCCACGTCCATTGGAGTAACCACTTTGCCAAAGTATGGTTCCAATTTAAAAATTTTCAGAACCAGGGCCATGGTGGTGGTCCGGTTGGTGCTGATGGCAGTTTTATAGGAGGAGCCAAGAAAATTGAGGAATTCCAGAAGATCCGGCTCCATAATCATATATTGGAGGAAATCCCGGTAATCCACAGTTTTTCTATACTCATCGGCTTTTTCACGTTCCTCGGGATAATGACGGAAAATATGACGCACCGAGTCCACGACATGGTGCATGTGGACATATTCAAGCTCTTCCGAGTCCATTTCAGGTTTGTCAAAGGCTATTAATAGAGAATTGTAGAAACGGCGGTTGGCCTCTTTGGAGTCGAAGAGGACGCCGTCACAATCGAAAATGATCAGTTTGAGTTTCTTGTTCATTGGGTTATTAGTAAAAATAATTTGAATAATTAAAAAAGATGTTTGTATGAATGACTGCAAGGGACTTTGGCATAAGGCTGTTTGATTAGCAAGTTTTTCTGTGATTAATTTGATTTTTTACACTTTAACTCTTTCTATCCCGGTTTAACCGGTTTTGGAATGTTTAATGACGATTGAAACGGATTTTTTAGTGATAGGGAGTGGAATTTCAGGTCTTTCTTTTGCGCTCAAAGTTGCACGTTTGGGGCGGGTAACCCTGGTGACCAAGAAAAAGCAGGTCGATACAGCGACAAATCTTGCCCAAGGAGGTATTGCCGCAGTACTCGGTGATGAAGATTCTTTTGAAGCACACGTAAAGGACACCTTGGAGAGCGGTGCTGGGATTTGCCATGAAGATGTGGTGCGCATGGTTGTTGAAAATGGGCCGGCCAGGATAAAAGAGCTGATAGAGTTTGGGGTTCATTTCGAGCACAGTGGGAAAAATCCAGATGAGCTTGATCTGGGGCGTGAAGGAGGCCATTCTTTTCGTCGCATAGCCCATGCCTGTGATTTTACCGGTCGAGAGATTGAGCAGCGATTGGTGGAAAGGGTAGCGGAAAATCCGGCAATAACCGTACTGGAAAACCATCTTGCGGTTGATTTGCTCATCGACTCAAAGGCCGGGATTCATGATAAATTGGTTGGGGAATTTGTTGATTCCTGCCATGGTGCATATGTCCTTGGGCCAGGAGGAGTGGTTTTTCCATGTTTGGCCAAGGCCACATTGCTCTGTACCGGCGGGGCGGGGAAAGTCTATCTCTATACAACAAATCCGGATATCGCTTCTGGTGACGGTGTGGCTATGGCCTATCGGGCTGGGGCCGCAGTGGCTAATTTGGAATTTGTCCAATTTCATCCAACCTGCTTATTCCATCCAAAAGCGAAGAATTTTTTGGTTTCCGAGGCTGTGCGGGGAGAAGGGGGGAAATTGGTTGATGAGCGGGGGCATAGTTTTATGGAGAAATACGACTCCCGTGGTGATTTAGCCACCCGTGATGCCGTGGCCCGGGCCATTGATACAGAGATGAAAAAAACCGGCGATGACTGTGTTTTTCTCGATATCACCAGTAAGTCCGCCTCATATTTGAAGTCACGATTTCCAAATATCTACAATAAATGTTTTTCCCTGGGCATTGATATAGCCAAGGATCCAATACCCGTGGTGCCTGCGGCCCATTATATTTGTGGCGGTGTATTGACTGATTCAATGGGACGAACCAATATAGCCGGCCTTTTTGCCCTGGGAGAAACTGCATGCACTGGTCTACACGGTGGAAATCGACTGGCAAGTAATTCACTTCTCGAAGGTGTGGTGTTCGCCCATCAGGCTGCGGTGCAATGTGAAAAAGATTGGCCAGATATGCAAAAAAAGCGGTTTCCATCTAAACCTGTCTGGTCCACTGGTGAGGCCCAGGGTATTGAGGAGTGTATTCTTATTTCTCATAACTGGGATCAGATTCGGCGACTCATGTGGAACTATGTCGGTATTGTGCGAACGGAAAAACGTCTTGCCCTGGCCCAGGAGCGCCTGGGTATCTTGTTGGCAGAGATAGGTCGTCACTACCAGGAATATCTCTTAACTCCAGATTTGGTTGAACTTCGTAATATCGCTCAGCTTGCAGATCTCATCGTCAGGTCGGCACTTTCTCGAAAAGAATCCAGAGGCTTGCATTTTATGGCTGACTATCCCGAGCCGGATAATGTCCATTTCAATGGTGACACTCTCATGCAGCGCGAAAAAATGTGATTTACAGTGAGAAAAATAACGAGAATGAGTAACTGATTGAACATTCAGTCATTTTTTGACTATTTCCACACTGGCCAAGGTTTGGCCGGTGAGATTTTTTTTAGGAATTTCTTAACCTTTAAGGGCTTCTTACTGAAAAAAACTAATAATTTGAAGTGGTTGCAAGTTATTATGTTGAGGTTAAGGCTAGCCTAAATGATTCTTGACAAAGGGGTTGTCCTATAGTATTTAGTGGCATCTTAAATTCGTATCTATGTTCATCGTTAATTGCGAACTATAATTATTAAGGAGGCACATCATGGCAAGTATCGAGCATAATGGAAAAGCTTACGAGGTAGACGAGGACGGTTTCCTTACCCGTGGTATGGAAGAGTGGGATGAGGGCTGGATTGACTACGTAAAAGGTGTTGAAGGTATCGGTGACATGACTGACGAGCACATGAAAGTCGTTACCACTCTTCAAGAGTACTACAAGAAAAACGGTATCGCACCTATGGTACGTATTCTCTCTAAAACCACCGGTTTTCCTCTGAAGAGAATATACGAGCTGTTCCCCAGTGGACCTGGTAAAGGAGCCTGTAAAATGGCTGGCCTGCCTAAACCTACTGGTTGTGTATAAAGCTGAGTTGAGCAGCTTGCTGCTCAAATGAAACTTATGCCCTTGCGGTATAAGGCACTTAGTCTGGTTTAAGTATACGAATAAAGCGGGAAAGGATCTTGATCCTTTCCCGCTTTATTTTTTGGCCAGCCATTGGGTCCTATATTGCGGCCAAAATTGGTGTGGTTTATTTATTTTCTTCGTGGCCGTAGTTCCCAGCCAATATATTTTTCCTGTGCGTTATGCCGCCTCTTTATATTCAGCCAGCATGTCGACATCAAACACACCTTGAATATCCAGCAGTATTTTGACGTCTCCGTCAACCTTGGCGAGTCCTGAGATATAGCGATTGTCCGGCACTGTTCCCAAGGTGCCATGTTCTTCAATCTGATCATCGTCAACGGCTAATACTTCAGAAACTCCGTCAACCACGAGTCCTACTTGAATTGGCTCGGTCTCTTTTTCAACTTCCACCACAATAATGCAGGTGCGGGGAGTGTACTCTCGTTCCGGCATGGTAAATCGTTTTCTCAGATCAACGATGGGTGCGAATTCCAGACGATCCCGACCACCCATTCCATTTGATTCCGGCCACTGA
>CAYUCH010000066.1:0-19825 GCA_964443295.1 uncultured Desulfobulbia bacterium
CGACATTCCACTTAAAGGAAGGTAGATCCTGTCCAAACAAACCAGGCCACCTCTGGACCTTGTGGTCCAGTTTCACCTTGAGGACCTGGAGGGCCTTGAATCCCTGGTGCGCCATCTTGCCCGTCTGCACCATTAGTGCCATCTTGACCTGGAGGACCTTGCTCACCTGGAGGGCCTTGTGGACCTGGGTCACCCTGGGGGCCTGGAGGGCCTTGTGCTGCAGTTACAATAAAGTCATCATCAGAGGTATCGCTGCCATTTGTATTTGTTACAGTGATCGGGCCTGTTGTGGCACCATCAGGTACATAAAAGAGAATTACGGTCTCATTAACAAACCCATCGGTCATTTCCGCACCGTTGAATGATACGGTGATATCGGGATAGTTGGAAATGTGCAGTCCGCAGTTATCATTGCAGAAATGAGTACCAATTATACTTCCACCATCACCAGGTGCGCCGTAAGCTGGGAAAAAATCTATGATATCTGGAGCAGGATTTACCGGTTCTCCTTCGGAATATGGAGCTTCGGGCAAGTCACCAGAAAATGGTCCTTCCCATAATGCCACTTTGCTGATCCGAAATTCTTCGATGTAGCCGGGATTAAAATTACACGGATTGGTTAAAGAGTAATCATCTGAGAATTTTCCAATAACAAAAGGGTCATTTGAATTGTTTATAATGGGGTCATCAGATATATCTCTATTGATACGCTCAGCACCGTCCACATAAACCCTTAAAGAATTGTTATGTCGTACAAGTGCCAAATGGTGCCATTGACCATCATTTATTGGGGGGAAATCATATATGTACCTATAATAGTCATTGCTTCCTCTATACCCAAGCCACACTTCATGAGTAGCTGAATTATTTGGGAAATAATCTAAATGAACGGATTGGATTGCACCAGATCTGCCTGTGCCATGGCCTTGGCTAAAAAATACTGTCCGTACAGGATCAGTAGTATTTACCCAAAAATCTATGGTGAAATCTTGGTCTGCAAAATTCCAATCTGGACTATCTGCAATTCGCAAATAACCTGGCTCACTAGCTATACCAGAAAGATAAATAGATGAGTCTCCAAATTTAGCTTCATTAGTACTGTGAGATACATTTCCATTTGGGGCAAAAATAGTATGGTTACCGCAGCTATCATAAAAATCTGTACCACTATCAGTATCAGACGATTGAATAACCAGCACAGTTGTATCCGGATCACAGGCTGCATGGGCCATGACACTACAGCACAGTGTTGTGGCAACTAGAGCAATTAACGTAAATAATTTTTTCATACAATTTCCCTCCTGGTTTGGGTGATTTGAATTACAGGTTTAAAGTATTATGAATACATAAAGTTCAAAGGAAACTGCAAGAACTGCGCCAATATCTGGTGAGGCAAGAAGAGTGTTGGTGTTACAAGGGGTTAGCTCAATTTGGTCGTTAAATGGAGCAGGGGATTATTGTTCGGATTCCGGGAAAATGGACCTGTTTTCTATTTATCCGGAAATTATTCGGTGGGAAATTGTGAGGAGTATACAGGTGTAGTCACACAGAATAAGCAATAAAGAACCACAGAGGGCACAGAGTCCACAGAGAAAATTACAACCATTCTATTTAACTCTGTGAGCTCTGTGTCCTCTGTGGTATGAAATTATGCAAACATAGTAATGCTGTATTGCTATATGATTCTCAACTGCCATTGTTTGTAATGGCAACAAAGTCTTTATCAATAATGGTCTGTCCTTTCTCGCTCCTCAAATAATCGAGGAAGGTGTCGATTTTGTCCTGGCTCTTTTTGTTAAAGGCTATGTAATAGGTGGTCGCAAGAGGGTATTTGCCTTGCAGGATGTTCTCTCGAGTAGGAGCTGTGCCATCAACTATCAGTACAGTGCCATATCTTTCTGAATAGGAGGCCTGACCCATGGCGGTGATGGCGCCTTTATTTAATGCAACGTAGGCGCCTAATTTTTTAGGGCCGTCAAATCGCAGGGCCTTGTCCGTAAGGCTGTTCATCATGCCCACAGTGGCATGTCGGAAGTCAATAAGTACACCACTGGCAAGGTTCTTGTTCAGCAGAGCAACGGTGATTTGCATATCGTCTCCACCTAGTTCTTTCCAGTACGTAACTTCCCCGCGAAAAACATCTTTCACCTGTTCCAGAGTCATGTTTGTGACTTTGTTATTTCGATTCACCACCACCACTATTGGGCTCTTTGCAATTTTCATGACTTGCCAGTCCTTAGTCCTTTCAGGTGGGATATTGAATTTTTTTGCAAGCTTTCGGGGAGGAACAGAGAGGAAAGCAAAATCAATGGCACCACTATCCAAGAGTTTTATACCGACTTTATTGCCGCTTCTTTTTGAGTTTATGGCAATACCCGTGTCAGCGAGAAATTCTTTGGCCAGGTCTTTAATGAGAAAAAATTCTGCTTTGCACCCTGCTGCTCTCAACTGAACTGGGGTGGTTTGAGAGGCATTGCATGGAGTTGTCTGAGAAAATCCCACTGTGAGAAGAATGAAGGCAGAAAAAATGGTGAAAAAAGTGTTACGCATTGTTGGATTGCTCCTGGTATTTGTGTAACAGCAGGGCCTTTTAGTTTGTTATGAATGCTATATCTCAATTTTATCAAAAGGAATTTTCTATAGCAAGATCCGTATGCTGAGACATAAAAAAAACACCTGTGTAATTCAGAAATACACAGGTGTTTTTTATTTTTATAGAGGGATTTATCCCTGCAGAAGATTCAGGATGTTGTCTTCATTCACCTTATGGGCTTGAGCCATTGAGAAAACATTGGCCTTCAGAAGGATCTGGAAGTTGGAAAATATGGACGATTCTTCAGCAAAATCAAGATCCAGAATAGACGACTGGGCCGCCGCAGTATTGACCAATGAGGTCGAAAGGTTGGCAATGGATGAGACCAGCTGATTTTGAGTGGAGCCAAGCCCTGTGCGGATTTCATTCACTTGCGCCAGGGCAGCATCAACAATGTCGATGGCAGACTGAGCGCCATCAAAAGTTGTCACGTCAATATCTGTCAAGCGGAGTTCAGGTGTTAATTCCGGTGCCTCTGTGCCACTTTCCGGAGGAGGCTCAGCAGGTCTTATGGTACTTCCAGAAGCTAAGGTTGATCCTGCCCGGGCAGTAAGATCAGCTCTCAAGGTGTTTGCGCCAGCAGTTATAATATCAGATTCAAGAGTAGTGCCGGCTCGGAATAATTCACCGCCTGTGGTTGTAATATCTGAAGTCAGTTCTGTACCGGCGGTGAGAATTGTGCCTGCTTCTAATGTAGAACCTGCACCAAAAGTAAAATCAGCATTAAGGGTGTTCGTGCCGGATGTAGTGATGGGACCAGGTACTTGAGACCCTTCTGCCAAGGTGGTTCCAGCGGTCAAAGTTGAACCCACGGCAATTTCTTGTTCCGAAGTGAGTGTCGTGTCTTCCGCAAGGGTGGCTTCACCACCAATGGTGGAACCTTCGGCCAGAGATGTGCCAGCGGTATCTGCAATAACTGAGCCGGCGGCCAATGTGGTGTCGGAATCCAGGGTGGCTGTGCCGGCAACGGTAATATCGCCGCCAATTGCTGATCCAGCAGTGAACGAGCTACCCGCTGCAAATTCAGAACCTGCCTGGGCGGTTAGCTCGGCTTCCAGTGTAACATCTTCGGTCAAGGTGACATCTCCTCCCAAGGTGTCACCGACATTATATGTATCACCACCTGCTGTAAATTGTGTGGTGATTATTGTTCCCGCAGCAATAACGGAGCCGGCCGGTAAAATGGTTCCGTCTCCAAGCACACTGACTCCGTCGGTAGTCACAGCAGCGTCAATACCTACCGTGCCACCCAGTTCGGAAGTGGCGGCTATGATCGTGCCATTACCAAGTACCGAGGTGCCTGTTAGTTGGCTTGCTTCGGTGGTTGTAATATCTCCTGCCAGATTTGTCTCATTGAGCACAGCACCGGTTGTAGATCCTGGTGCAAAGACGGTGCCTGCAGCGAGAGTGGAACCTTGGGCTAGTGTGGCATTTTGACTGGTGGTGGTGTCTTGGCCAAGGTTTACGGTAAAGGCCAAAGCTGCGGTGTCACCAACTTCACTGCCACTCACACCCAATTTGTCTGGGGTTACATCGCCTATCTGGACAGAAATTATTTCACCGGCGGAGGCACCCACCTGAAATGATTTATTGGAAAAATTCCCAGTGAGCAAATCTTGCCCATTAAAGGACGTATTTCTTGAGATATTGTTGATGTTATCAATGGACCTGGAGATTTCAGCCTGTAATGCCTGCCTGGAGGCCGGTGATTGACTGGCCGAACTTGCCTGCAAGGCCTTGGTCCGGATGTCGTGCAGGATGTTAGTTATCTCACCTATGGCACCGTCGGCGGTTTGCACGATGGACACGGCATCATTTGCATTGCGAATTGCCTGGGTAAAACTCCTGGTCTGGGCCTCCAAAGCATTGGCAATAACCAGACCTGAAGCATCATCGGCAGCTTTATTTATGCGTTTACCTGATGCAAGTTTGGCCAGAGAACTGGAAAGGTTGTTGAAATTTTTCTGTAAACGAGTCAGACCGAAATTAGAAGAAGCGTTGGAACCAATTTTTAAAGCCATGATCGCCCTCCTTTGCAATGCCGCATTGCGCGGCATTTTGCCGTGTCAAATTACTGAATTGACACTACGAATGAACAAATCCTTTGTTCATCGGATAAAACTTGGGATTGCCCACCCCTGGAAAACCCCATATAATAGTCTACGATATTTTTAAGCTTAAGTCAAAATAACCTACTGTAACTCCATTTGTTTTGACTTTCGAAAGATGTGGCAATTGTCTGAAATTACAAGCCCATTTCTTTGAGAAAACCGTCATTGCGGGACCAGTCTTTCTTAACCTTGACCCACAGTTTCAAGAGGACTTTCTGGTCTAGGAGAGCTTCGATTTCAAATCGGGCTGCTTTGCCGATTTCCTGGAGTTTTCTTCCCTGCTTACCAATAACAATGCCCTTTTGGGATTTTTTCTCTACAAAAATTGTCGCGTGGATGGTGGTGAGGTTTCGGTGTGGATTTTCTTTGAATGAGTCAACACTCACCGCGCATCCATAGGGAATTTCCTGCCCGGTGAGAAGGAATATTTTTTCTCTGATCATTTCGGCAACGATGAAGCGCTCGGTGGCGTCGGTTGGGATGTCGTCGGGATAGAGTCGTGGTCCGTAAGGTAGGAGTTTCATGAGATCTTTCAGCAACAGGTTTGCACCGTCACCACTGAGGGCCGAGATGGGTAACATGGTCTGAAAGGGGTATACATCCTCATAAGCCTGCAGAATAGGGAGGAGTTTCTCCCGGGGCAAGAGGTCGATTTTATTTATCACCAGAAGGGCTGGCTTGGCTGATTTTTTAAGCCGTTTCGTTGCCTCTGCCTCCTCCTTTTTTTCTTTGTCCGGCAGGGGAAAGGTCACGTCGACCATGAAAACAACTACGTCCACTTCTTCCAGGGATTCCTGAGCCACCTTGACCATGCTTACGTTTAATGGACTGCTGGCCCGGTGGATTCCCGGCGTATCAAGCATAACAATCTGATAATCCGGTTCGCTGAGGATTCCTAAGATCCGGTTTCTTGTGGTCTGAGGCTTAGGAGAAACAATGGATATTTTTTGCCCTAAAAGGGTATTCAGTAGGGTTGACTTGCCGACATTTGGCGGGCCAATGAGGGCCACCATGCCTGACTTGATATCATTCTGATTTTTCTTTGTCATGTGCGTTTATCGTTGAGATTATTTGTGAAGTTACAATAAAATTATGAATAAAGCGTCATGATACTCGAAAAGGGTGACAAAGGCGATAAGAGCTGGTAACAGAAGACGGCAAAATTATTTTAATGAATATTAATTATCGTAGGGGACTGGTTTTATTTTTTTTTAGCGGGACAGAATAATTTTGCAGAAGTGCTCGGATATGCGAATATTCCAGCCTGTTATACGTGGGGAAAAATTAAATCTGTCTCCCGGTCTGATTGAAAAAAATTCAGTCCCTCAATTGAGTTTTTGCCTTTATCAATTTTTCACTTTTAACTTTTCACTCTTCTTTTTGACATATGGGACTCCAAGGTAAAATTATAGAGTATGTAGATCACGGCAAATTTATCTGTGCGTATGTACAGGAAGATTTGGGAAAACGTCTACGCCTGCTCAATCAAAACAAGAGAGAGTTGAATTTGCCCTTTGGGCGGCTTGTGCACCAGAACAGCAAGGCTGAAACTCCAACTCCAAAAGAACAGATCCTCAATGCGCTGAAGTTAACTTCAGAAAAACGGCAAGCATTAATGTCTGATGTTTCCTTGGAAGACATTTGGGAACTTGCCGTTCAGGAGGATGAGTCTGCCTTTGCAGCTTCTTTTTTAACTGAATTATCCTTTGGTGGTGAGACGAACGATGACCATGTGGCAGCATTTTTGCGTTGCGTCTTTCAAGATAAATTATTTTTTAAATATAAAGACGGCAAGGTTCAGGTCCATGGAAATGACGTTGTCGAGCAGCTCCGGACCCGTTTGGAAAAGGAGAAAGAAAAAGAAGCCTTTCTGGAAAACAGTGCCCGCGCGTTAATTGAAATTATGGAGGGAAGCGAGAAGGGCTGTGAGGAGTGGCCTGAGCGGGACCGATGTTTGCAGGTGGTGGAAGATTTTTATCTTTTTGGCAGTGAAGCGCAGGAAAGTGCTTTGGCCCGGGAGCTTTTGAAAAAAGCAGGCCTGACCCGCCCCCATGACCCGTACTGGTTATTAATACGCGCTGGCGTGTGGCAGAAGGATGAAAATGTCGGCTTGCGTCGTTATGAAGTGCCGATGGAGTTCAGCCAGGAAGCCCTGGACCGGGTAGATGAGATAGGAGAGCCTACGGCTGAGGAATTGTTAACTGACGGTCGCCGTGATCTCCGGCATCTTGATCTCTTTACAATTGACGGTCCCCGCACTCGAGATTTTGATGATGCCCTGCACCTTGAAAAAAAGGATGGCAACTATCATGTGGGTATCCATATTGCCGATGTTTCTCAGTATGTAAGACCTGGCGACCCTCTTTTTAAAGACGCACAGAGGCGGGGAACTTCACTGTATTTTGCCGATAATATGGTTCCCATGCTGCCGCCGGCATTATCCGAAAATGTATGCAGTCTTATTGCCGGTAAAGATCGGGCTGCGGTGAGTTTTTTGGTTACCCTGTCTCCCGAGGGAGAAGTGATTGATTACAAGATTGTATCAAGTGTGGTGCAGGTAAAAAAGAAGCTCACCTATGATGAGGTGGATGGGCTGGTTGAAGGAGATGAACTTTACCGTACACTTTTTGATTTAACTATAAAGCTGCAAGAGAGAAGGGTTGAAGCTGGAGCTCTGATTTTACCGGTTCCAGATGTCAACATTTCGGTGGCTTCCGATGGCGATGTTTCAGTTAAGCTTTCACCTGTGGATACGCCGGGCAGAAGTCTAGTCGCTGAGTGTATGGTGTTGGCCAACTCGCTGGCCGCCCAATACCTGGCAGATCGTGAGACTCCAGGTCTTTTCAGGGGGCAGGATCCTCCTCGTAAGCATTTGTTGAAAGGTGTGACGGCCAATTTTTATTTGATCTATCGGCAACGCAAATTTCTCTCCCGTGGAAAACTGACCATCAACGCCCAGCCACACAGCGGTGTTGGTGTTATGCAGTATACAACCTTGACTTCGCCAATCCGTCGTTTTTTAGATTTGCTCATGCAGCAGCAGTTAATCTCAATGCTCAAGCATCAGGGGGGAGCTTTTTTTGATTGGCAGTTGGAAGAGTTCAGTGGTGCCATTTTGAGCCTGCAAACCAGGGCCAATATGGTCAGCCAAAAGCGTCATCGCTACTGGTTGCTGAAATATCTTGAGCAGAGGGTTGGTCAGCGGTTGGAAGCAATGGTGCTGGACAGGGGACCCAAGAAGGTCATTGTGGTACTTTCAGATATTCTTCTAGAAAGTGAATTGCCGGCAAACCAAGGTGTATCTGCTGAACCTGGTGAAACCATTCGGGTTAAGATCGCCAAGGCAAGTCCATTGGATGATGTGCTGCGTTTGGAATGGTGAGAGGTGTTCAAGGCATAGTTGAATTTTTCAAATGAAGATATTTATCAATATTTCATAACATAGCCCTTTCCAGCGTTTCATAGGTGGCTTTTTCTATATGACAAAAAGAGGATATGAGTAAAATGCGGGCAATCTTTTTGAGGTTTTTTATTGCTGCTATCTGTTTCAGTATGTTTGGAACTTCAGCTTGGGCTGCAGAATACGTTGATATCAGTGGCACTGTGAAATACGATGGTACGCCTGTGTGCGGTTTAGTTCTTGCCAACGGGCAGCATGTTTTTTCTTGCTCGGGAGATGGTGCTTATGAATTAACCGTACCACTGGATGCAAACGGAAAAATAACTCTCTTTGGTTTTGTTTCGGGGCTTACGCCTTTTCAGCAGGAATTTACTCCGGCAGAACTGACAGATTATACTATCAACATGTCTACAGCCGGTGACGAGCCGGAACTTACAATTAGTTATGGTCTTGATGTTGCCAGTCGGGACGGGTGGATCACGCTAAGGGGCAAGGTAACTCTTGACGCGAGTCCAGTATGTGGTTTGGTTCTTGCCAATGGCCAGCATATGTTTTCATGTAATGCCAATCTTGGCATCTTTGATCTGGAAGTCCCCATCAACGCTAACGGGCAGGTTACTCTCTTTGCCTTTGTTTCTGGCACCCAGCCATATTCGCTTACCTTTACTCCACGTCTTATTCCGGACACGAACCAAACGTCTTCTTTTACCAATACATTCGGTGAGGATTCAGACTATATCATTAATCCACAGTCATTTACCCGCAATGGTGATGGCACAGTAACAGACAATGTTACTGGTCTTATGTGGCAGCAAGTTGGAGACAATAACATCTATAATTGGTTTCAGGCGACAGGTACTTCGGATACAACTTATAATCAAGGTGGCGCTATTAATGCCTGTGGGAATCTTAGCCTTGCTGGTCATGATGACTGGCGTCTACCATCAGTAAACGAATTATTACTACTTGTTAATAATAGTATGGTAAGTCCAGCTATTGATGAATCTGTGTTTCCTGGAACTTCCTTTTTTTATTGGACTTCGACTGCACATGCA
Source organism: uncultured Desulfobulbia bacterium (assembly GCA_964443295.1). GTDB lineage: Bacteria > Desulfobacterota > Desulfobulbia > Desulfobulbales > CG2-30-60-27 > CAYUCH01. Next base: position 9,160 of record CAYUCH010000066.1, read on the forward strand.
GAAGGTGTAGACTATGCATGGTTAGTAAACTTCGATTTTGGTTTTACTTTTGACGGTATTAAGACAAATGAGAGTAATGTGCGGTGTGTGCGTGGGCAATGATTTGATATTGAAATTTGGTGGTGTTAGAGGGATCTGTAAGGCTATTTTGTAATAAAAATTAAAATCCATGATACGTTTGTGTGAGTACAATAATGTTTCAGGAGTGAGCCATGTATTTTTTTAAAATAGTGTGTATCACGGTTAGTGTATTTTTAAGTTCCACTGTTGTTATTGCCGGATTTGTCAATAGTGAGGGAAACACGGTTTTTGATACCGACACTGGGCTAGTATGGCAGCAGGCGGATGACAATGTCGGTCGTTCCTGGGAAGAGGCCATACATTATTGTGAGGATTTAAATCAGGCAGGATATAGTGATTGGCGTTTGCCCAATAAAAATGAACTTGCCTCAATCATTGACTACACTTCCTATGACCCAGCCATTGACGAAATAGCTTTTTCTGTTAGTTCGTTCGAGTATTGGTCATCCACAACCAGCGTAAATGATATAAGTTACGCGTGGTCTGCTCATTTTGGTAGTGCCAGCGTTTTGGATAGCCAAAAGTCGAACTACAATTTTGTTCGCTGTGTCCGCAATGGCAATTAAATTCTAAAGAGGGAAAATTTAGAAAGTCAAAAAGAATACAAGCGGTACAACCGTTATCTAACCTGCTGACAGATAACCACCTTAATCATAGACAATAGAAGTCCAACGGCCGAGGATCTCTTCGGTTTCATCGTCAAGTTGATCGGCCACTTCATGGATATGAAATTCATGGCCGCATTGCTGGCATTTCATTCGAACTCGCCAGCAGCTTCGCTTTACTTTCAACTTACCCTGGCAGTCTTTACATTGCATCATTGGGCGTTACCTTAATAACTCCGAAATTCAACAAAACCAATATCTTGAAATTCATGTTTGGAGTTAGTTTTTAAATTTAGAAAAGGTTCAGAGTTCCCCGTTTTGTCAACCCGTGTGCAATAACCGTTGATATATCAAAACATTTGAACTTGTAACGTTGAACCTGAAACCTTCCGGCTTTGCCGGATTAAGAGAGAAGTTCTTCGCGGGTGAACACAGTCTTCATGTCAAAGCCCCGTTCAGCCAGAGCTTCAATTCCACCTTCCTGGCGATCCACCACGGTTGCAACCAAACCCACTTTATAACCTGCCGCCTCAACTCGATCAATGACCTGCAGGAGAGTGCCGCCGGTGGTGACCACATCTTCGAGAAGAGCAACCAGAGAACCTTCCGGGATATTTTTCATCCCTTCCAGGTACTGTCCGGTGCCATGACCTTTGGCTTCTTTGCGGACGATAAAAGCAGGGATGGGTTGTTTTTCCAGAAAGCTCACCATGGATACTGCGGTGACCAAGGGGTCGGCACCTAGGGTCATGCCACCTACGGCATCAATTTTCTCTGGGTATTCTTTAATGAGCTCCAGGAGAAGACGTCCGCAGAGATATGCACCTTCAGCATCCAGGGTGGTCTGTTTGCCATCAATATAAAAGTCAGATGTCTTTCCCGATGAGAGGGTGAAGGTGCCTTGACGATACGATTTTTCAAGCAGAATGGCTTTTAGTCTTTCTCTGTCACTCACGATAATGTTCCTTTTGTGATTGTTTTAAGGTCGAACACTATAACGGGATGTGTCTTCCTTGGCAAAGATATTTTGTCCATTTTCGGACCTGTTGAAGATTATAGTGACGAACAGAATATTTTCTTGTTTTTCAAAGAAAAAGTTCTTTAAAGGCACTTATCCTAAAAAATTAATAAAAATTCCCGCTTTAATGGGCTAGCTCAAGACTTCAAGGAGTAAATTAATTTTGGTATAGTTCTTCTATGAAATTGAAATTATTTGCCATCCTTTATCTTTGCTTCATAGCATGCTTTTTCCACACTGTAAATTTGGCGGTAGCATCTCCACTTGAGCCCCACCTCCTCTCTCCGGAAGCCTATTCAGAAAATTATATAGCCGTCTTCGAGCTGGAAAATGGCGCCCACATGCAAATTCAGCTGGCTCTTACAAATATCGGGGTCGGTGACCAGCATTCCATGTGCCGGGTTCTTTATATTGATCAAGACAACACTTGGAATGAGCAAAAGGTTTTTAATAAAGAGCAGTGGGATTTTTCGCCACCAGGGAATTTGACCTTTGGCTCGTGTCAGATAATGGCAGAGGATCAAAGTACATCCCTGGTTGCACAGGTAAATGGCATTAAGGTGGAAACGTCTTTTGCACAACCTTTAAATCCCAGCCAGGGACCAGGACATCGCATTGATACTGGGGATGGTTTTTTCGATCTGGATATCTTACTTCCTTGGGCACCTGTAAAATTGAATGTCGATGTACCGGAGCATCCAGCGCGAGCCATAAAAGGCAATGGTTGCATATATCATTTTTGGGTCACGGCATGGCCCGGTGATCTGGCCAGAAAATGGGTCCGTATATTCGGTCTGTGGGAAAATGGAGCCTTCCTGGTCATGTCCCATTTTCCTCCTGATGGTGGGCCTGGAATGGGTGCGATATGGTTGCCAGGTGGGGATGAACCCGTGGCTCTTGAGTCCATTGAACTGAAGAGTGGCGAAAGTGATGTATTACTATTTAAAACTATGAAAGGGCAAGCGTTTCAGTTTGATATACAGCAACAGTTATTTCGACATGCTCCTCTCGAAGACTTGGGGTTTTTAGGACGAATTATCCGGCTTTTCATGGGGAACTGGGTAACACGTACCTATCGCGCAAATATAAAACTATTGGATCATGAAGGAGTGCAGCCCGCCATTGTTGAAATAACAGTTGATGAATAAAATGATTAATCACGCTTTAAGTGATACAGTCTTTTTGACCAACACCATCCACACAACTACTCCGAAAATAAAAAAAGCAGTGGCGAGGCTCCAACTGAAAAATTTGCCCATTGCACTTGTCTCTGGAATACAACGCAGAACCATAGAGATGATGAATGGTATCCCGAAAAGTGCTATTGACAGTGGTCGGTCAATTTGCGTTCTCAATTTTTCATTTCCGGCCATTAACCATTGCAGGGCAAAGGCTAATGGCCCAAGGCTGAATCCACCAATAAATACAAAGTGGAGTCCTGCCAGGCGAAGCTGTGGTGAACAAGCGGCTAGGCCATAGCCAATGAGGAAAGACCAAGCAGCCATCCACAGACAAAGGCGTAGAGGTGAGTTGAATCCGGGCCAAACCATCAGTCCTGATGGTAGCAGTATGTAAATGGATACCAGAATCAGTCGGGTAATAAATCCAACAGAATAGTGCCCCCATATTTCAATGGGTATGCTGATGAGAAGGAGGAGCATACCAAAAATGTGGAAAGAGCAAGATGGAGCAATTGCCTCTTTCCCATGAATTATTTTGGGATTTATACTTGATTCAAGGTTTAAAGGGATTGAACCGATGATAATGGATAGCATCATGGCCTGGAGTAGATAACCACGCCCTAGTAGTACCAGCCACAGTATTTTTTCTCCGGTGAGAATAATTACCGATGAATAGGTGGAAACCAAAATTGTCCCTGCAATTCCAAAGAAGAGAGCCATGGGAAACCAGAGTAAGTAAGGTTGTTGTTCGCTTTTTTTGATGAGGAGTGGAAAGGAGAGAGAGGCGAGAAGAACAGCCAAAACCAGCCAGCATCCTTGGGAAATTCCCAACATTATTTCATAAGGTGTGAGAAAACGAAACCAGGAAGTGACTACCACACCAGTCGCCATGCAAGAAGCCAGCAGGAAGACGATTCTGTCCTTCAGGTAGTGCTTCCATCGAGAACGAATGGAGGATATGCAGAATGCTGTAACAAGGCAGGTGAGAAAGCCCTGGGTGCTGGAAATCATATGGTAAACATGCCCATGTAGAGCGTTAGGTTCGAGTGGGGCGAGGAGCCAGTGCAATATGGAGGCAAGGGACAGTATGCCAGCGAGAAGGAATAGGAGTAGACTGGGTATATGTCGACCTGTACTGTGGAATTTTTCTTTTTTCATATACTCTTTGCAAAACCACAAAGTGTGATAAAAAATTAATGAAATTGGACACTCTTTTGAGTATACCCCAGAATATAATAAAATTGATAAAGAGCCAGGGTAAATTCAAAGGAGCATATATGGTAACCAATTTAACCAGGTCCCGAAATATGCGGATTTGGTGGTTCCTATTTGCTACCACAACTATTCTTTTTTTGTCTTGTAGCAATGGAGATAATACTTCTTCCATTGTGCATCCAGCCAATGTTCTGCAAGGACGGGCAATCATCACTTCCATTGCATCTGGTACGGTTACGGTTTATGCCGTAGATTCTGATGGTTCACGGAACACGATACTGACATCTTCTTTAACAAATGATAAAGGGGAGTTCGTACTCCAGACCGAATATTCTGGGACCATGGAGCTTGTCGTCTCTGGTGGCAATTATATTGACGGTATAGGTGGAGTCGTTATTGACCTTACCGGCCAAGAGATGAGTGTCATGTTGGATGGTGGTTTGACTGGCGACACTGAGATAGCAATCTCCCCGCTTACCACTGCTGCAGTATCACAAACAAGGGCTAGAATTACAATGGGAATGGGGCTGGCCACTGCTCTTTCCCAAAGCAATACCATTATTGCCCAGTATTTCGGCCTAAATGGGATTAATATATCTGCCACACTGCCCCATGATTTGACTGACCATTCTGAAGGCGCACGTCCCGGTGATATGGCCACTAATTATGCCGCCTCAATCATGGCTCTTTCGCAATTTGTCTTCAATTCAGAACTTGCTCCGGTGACTATTGTATTCCTGGCAGTTTCTATTGGAGAAGATCTTGCCGATGGCTTCTTGGATGGCAAGGCAGGCTCCGAACCACTTGCCTATGATGTTCCTGTTGTTATTGATGATTTTTTCAATAATATTGATTTGTTAGCTGATCAGTTTTTGGCCAGCCTGGCCAACCAATCTGTTATTCAGCCCGAGGACGTTACTCTGCAGGAGCCTGTGGTCACAGGGCGAGCATTTAAAAGTCCGATTTCTGCCGGCAATATCTCTCTCTATCCATTACTACCCGATGGTTCCAGAGGAGAGTTGTTAACAAGTGCCATAACAGATGCGGATGGTTATTTTACTTTTGGGCAGTCTTATGAAGGGTGCTTAGAAGTAGTGGTCGAAGGTGGTTCTTATTTAGATGAAGCCACTGGTGTTACAGTGGATATGGCAGACCGGCAGATGAGTGCGATGCTCCCAGATGGTTTCTATCTCGGTGAAAATGTTTCCGTAACGCCCCTCACTTGGGCTGCAGCGGTAGAAACCCGAATCAGGGTTGGAGCAGGTGCAGACCTGGTAGAAGCAATTACCTTGAGCAACACCAATGTCGCCGACCAGTTCGGCCTTTTCAGTATCGATATTATCAATACCATTCCCCATGATTTAACAGATTATACTGAAACGGTTCTGGCAGGTGAAAATGCCACAGACTACGCCGTTGCCATTGCCACTTTATCACAGCAAGTCATGAAAAGTGGTTTGGCCCCGGAAGGTGTGTTAGATCTCGCTTTCAACATTGGTGAAGATCTTGCCGATGGCATTCTGGATAATATGTTGAATGATTTATCACTTTCAGCTGACATTGCCATTAATACATTGGTGTTCTTTAATGACATTGAATTGCTGGCTGATGATTTTTTAGCAAGTGACTTCAATAAATCAGATGTTGTTCCCTCAGATGTTATTCTCCAAGAGCCTGGAATGCGAGATGAAAGGCCTCCGCGAATAGTTTTTCCGTTTAATGAAGAAATCGTCACTGAAACAACCTGGTCGGGGAAAGTAAGCATAGATGAAAATGGTGTGGGCTATTGCATAGCTTTGAATGTTGACGCTCCTACTCCCACAGTTCTAGAAATCAGAAATGATATTAATGTGGAAAAAGTGGGGAAGGGAGGCTTGGTAGCAATGGACGCCAATGGCCCGACTCAATGTGTGGTTACCGGACTGAACCATTCTACATCCTATGATTTTTATTTTGTGGCCGAGGATATCTACGGCAATTTGCAAACCGAAGTGAGCGGACCGGTTAGGGCGGCTACAGTTACGGTAAATCGGCCTCCGGTTATTAAGGATCAATACCTGCGAATTGACGAAAACGTTGGCAATGAAACAACAGTGGGTTTTGTGATAAGTCACGATCCTGATACTGGTGACATAGGTAGATATTCGATTTTGAGCGGTAACAATGACGGCTCATTTACAATAAATGAAAAGTCTGGTGAAATTACGGTTAATAATCCGCCGGGCATTGATTATGAAAGAGCACCGTCGCATGCTCTCATTGTCCAGGTTACAGATACAAATGGCCCAGCCTCTGACTCAGCCGAAATTATCATTCATGTTAATAATCTGAATGAAACACCTGTGATTTTGCCTCACTTTTTTACCGTGGATGAAAATGTTGCAGGTAATACAGTTGTAGGAATTGTCACCGCCGAGGATGAAGATAATGATGCCATGATGTTTCATATTGCTAATGGAAATGGGGCTGGAATTTTTTCCATGGACGCAAGTTCCGGTGAAATTACAGTGAACACTCCTCCTGGTATTGATTTTGAGACCACATCCTCCCATAATCTTATTGTTCACGTGTCAGATGATAATGGGCGAACGCATAACTCTGCCATAATTACCATCACCATTAATGACCTGAATGATGCCCCCAATGCAGTTAACCAGCTATTTAACACGGTTGGGAATGTCGGTATTAGTGAGGCAGCAAACAGCCTCAAGACCGGGGTGACGGATCCTGATATTGGTGATACACAATCAGACCTCTCTGTAACTGCTTACAGTGGGACAGGCAACACTGCTCAGGGTGGTGATGTCACGGTGAATGCTGACGGCTCTTTTATCTATGTACCCCGGGCAGGATTCAGGGGACCCAATGATACCTTTTTTTACGAAATCTGTGACGATGGCATCCCTGCTCTGTGCGATACCGCTATAGTCACGGTGGGAATTTCCGGTATGGCATGGTTCCTGGATAATAGCCTGGGCCCGGCAGGAGATGGTCGGTCAAGTTCACCATTTAATACTTTAGCAGCTTTTGAGGCAATCAACGGCAATGGCGGTGTATTTGATCCCGGCAATGGCGACAGCATATTTTTGGCTGCAGGAGCTTCTGATTACACCGGTGGTGTTAGCCTTGAGGCTAACCAGATTTTCATTGGGGAGGGAGCATCCCAGAGTTTAAACAATGCCATGGGAATTGTATTTCCGTTATCAGGAATTGCTCTTCCCAACACAGGAGGCAGTAAGCCAATTCTTGTAAATGCAGGGGGTGATGCAGTCATCCTGGCAAGTAATAATAAACTGCAGGGTTTTACGGTCAGCAACACGTCCGGTGTTGGAATAAAAGACTCCGGGGGGACAATAGGCACATTATTGGTCAATGATATTGATATCATTGATGGTGGGCATATCATCGAGTTTGTTAACGGTGGTTTGCTAAGTGGGATTTCCGGCCAAGCTGTATTTGATAGTTTTACTTCTATCACAAGTACACTGACTCCAGCAATTAACTTGAATGGAATAGGTGGCAACATGAGAGTTAATGATACTCCTGTTGCAGTCGATACTCTGATTATCGGTGCAACTCATGCCATCACCATTATCAATTCTCCCGGACTTATCGTAGATTTTGCTGATACAACAGTCCTTACATTGGACAATGCTGTGGAATTAGGGACCAATGGAAATAGCAATGCCGGGGCAAATGTAACGTTTGATTCTTTGTATATCTATGCGACTGTGACTGGGAATGGGCTAAATGCCGGTACTACAGGGACAATTATAGTTACAGAAAATACAGGGACCATCTATGTTGCCAATGGTACGGCAATCAATTTTCAAGGGCCTGGAATTACTTTGGAAAATGGTGCTGGTGGCCCTTTGGTTCTCAATTTGGTCACTGTGTCTTCCGGAACCAATGCAATATATTTGGATAATGTGGATGGCGGTGGTTTGACTGTCAATAGCGTTAATATTAATGATACCTCCAGCCAGGGGGTAGTAATTAATGACTCGAGCATTCCTGTTCAGTTAACCAGTGGCACTATTGGTGCTATCACCACCACCAGTGGACCTGCAATAGAAATCGATGGCGGAAATGGAACAATATCCATTGGAGCAAATATTACAAATACCAGTGACCGATTTATCAATATTGCCGATAGAACTGGTGGAATTATTACTCTTTCTGGAAACATTAATGATACCGGAAGCGGCGGAATTATTCAAAATAACACTGCGGGAAGTATTGATTTGTCTGGCAGTATATCAACCGATACAGGAGTAAATCCGGCGATTTCTTTAATAAACAACACGGGCAGCACGCTAAATTTCATTGGTGATCTTGATATTGTAACAACCTCAGGAAACGGATTCTCAGCTACTGGAGGCGGCACTGTAAATGTAAGTGGTGGTATCAACATAATTACCACAACCACTGGCACTGCTTTATATGTCGATAGTACTGAAATTGGAGGCAATGGTCTGAATTTCCAGTCCATTTCATCCAATGGTGCAGTCAATGGTATTCTGTTGAACGATACGAGTACCTCCGGTGGATTATCAGTGACAGGAACCGGTGGTGCAGGTTCTGGAGGTACAATTCAGAATACAACAGGTGACGGAATATCCATCACAAATGTTGGCAGTACTGTAAACTTACATGACATGTCGATTTCTAACAGCGTTGCAGCTGTTGATGGGCTCGTCGTTGATAATTCTGGCTTTGGTTCCCCTTTAACCTTGGTAGTGGACAATTTTACAGTCACAGGTAACGATCTTATCGGTGGTATGCAAAAAGGTATGGATATTCTCACCGGGAGCACAGGATCGATTAACGCAACCATCACAAATAATACCATCACCGATACGTGGGGAAATGCCATCCAATTTAATGTCAGCGGTAGCGGTGCTTCCAATGTTGTTTCCATTGATGGTAATACGGTCTCTTCACTGGGGCAAGCTGGTGACCAGTCAATTTTTGTAACTCTAGGGCAGCCTGCTCCAAGCACTGTTAATGTTTCAGTAACCAATAATCAGGTTCAGGATAATGGTGGTGTTGGTTTAGCTTTGGTAGCAGGATCGAATTCAGCAGTTGAAGGCATTATTACCGGCAATACATTCAATAATAATGACTCCGGAGGAGGAACCGGTATGTGGGCTGTGACAATTGACAACGGCACAGAGCTCTGTCTTACTGTTTCCGGGAATACCTTTTTAGGGGCTGACCAGATGTTTCTGGGTGAATTCAATATAAACAGTGAATTGCGAATACCTGCTGCTCTTGATGCAGGAGCTGTTTCTACTGATAATTTTGGCGCCACTGTTTTGGGCTTTGGCGGAATTGGCTACGGTGAAGTTTGCTCGTTTTAGTGGTGTGCGCATTATTGAGTAGTAAGGTTTGTATGTCTTGAATTATCAGAGGAAAATGGGGTGCTTTTGTTGTCTGGGAGGACAGTTGATAGGTCTGGAATTTAATGTGTAATCCCGTAAGTGAAATAGTAGAATTCTAAATTAATTTTGAACATTTAGGCCGAGATTATGTATTGTATATAATACACAAGTTGATAAAAGAACCTAGATTCAACAAGGGGGGACGTATGTCGGCCAGTTTATCGGGATTTGTTAGTAAGGTTTTTCTTGGTATGGTTTCAATTATTACCCTTTGTACTTTTTTGGCCTGTAGCAGTGGGAATGACAACCCAACACCGATTGATCCTTCTATAGTCATTAATGGCCGGGCAATGAAGGGGCCGGTGCTAAGTGGTTCTGTCACAGTCTATTCTCTCAACACTGCCGGGACGAGAGGAAGCATCTTAGCCTCCGCGACAACTGATGCAGACGGCTTTTTTGTGTTTAATCAGGTTTTTTCGGGCATGATCGAATTTGTCGTTACTGGTGGATCGTATATCGATGAATCCACTGGAACAACCGTTGATATGACCGGTTACGAACTGACACTGATCCACGATGAAGGATTGGACAACGGGGATGAAATAACCATCAGCCCACTAACCACCGCTGCCGCAATTGAGACTCGAGCAAGATTAAGTTTGGGAGAAACAGCTGAAGAGGCGATAGATGCAAGTAATGAAGATATTGCTGCCTGGTTTGGCTTAACCGGTATTGATATTTCCTCAACCACACCCCACGACCTTACAGATAGTTCTGAAACTGCTTTAGCCGGTGAAGCTGCTACTCTATATGGTGCGGCAATAGCTACATTGTCGCAGCAAATTAGCAGGAACGGTTTGGAGCCAACGAAGGTGTTCGACTTACTTGCGAATATAGGGGAGGACCTGGCCGATGATCTCTTGGATGGGATGATGGGAAATGCGCCACTCTCGGCTGCTTTGCCATTTTCGCCTGCGACTTTCTTTTCTCAACTTGATCAGGTAGCTGATGAATTTCTTGACAGTGATGCCAATGATTCTGGCCTCAGTGCTGATGATGTAGAACTGGAAAATAATGGTGCATCTGACACTACAGCACCTGTCTTACAGACAGCATTTTCCGAATTTGCAATAACCACCATAACGTGGACAGGGGCCGCAGCACTTGATGAGGATGGCACCG